>CAXNNK010000013.1:0-13026 GCA_964203725.1 Ilumatobacteraceae bacterium
TGACTGGTCACTTGCCAGACTTTTGCGTTGCGGTGGGTTCTCCAGCGCGCGTGATCAAACAATATTCGCCAGAGGGTTATTGGGAAACTAGATAGATAAATCCATTGGTGGTTTGCACGACTTCATGTAGTTGTCGGCAGCGAAAGTAGCGAGTTTTTCGCTCAACGGAATTCCCATCACGATTGATTCGCCAAATGGAACATTCGAACCGAGTCGAAGCTGATCCGCATATGCGCGACGATCACCGATGTATTTGCGGTAATCGCTGATCCAGAGCGGGATAATCGCTTGACCCTTGGCGTCTTGCGGCTTCGTTGCCTCAAGCTTGAGCAGCATTTGGTCGAGAGTGTCGGTGGCAAGGTCGACGATTTTGGCCCGTTCAAGTAATGCATTTGCACCAGCATCAGTAATTGGTCGAAAGTCGGCGAGTGCAATTCTTTCGGTTGCAGCGTCTTTGCAGATTACTTCTGCACGCTCAGTCCACGCGCGATCATTTATCTCATTGACCACTTCCTTGGACGCAAAAAACAATGCGTACACCCACATTGCGCCGATAAAGGCAAACAGCACCACAAATGTTGATGTCAGTGCAATTCGTTTCAGGATGGTCCTCCGAGTGGTCAAAGCGTGCTCTGATCGTATGTGCTGGCTCTTGGTGATTTTGCTCTACTTGACAATTTGTGCGATGAGTCACAATTGTTAAATTGCTAGATTGTCAGTGTGACTGGGGCTGTGAATTCGACGGAACCTCTTGTGGTTGAGGAAACTCCAGTGCAAAGTCGACTACGGACTGGCATCCGTCTCGTTCGAGATCTGCTCAAGTTTCACCCACGCCTATTTGCAATTGCTGTCGCAGGCGCATCTCTATATGCGGTGTGCACTGTGGCATCGAGTTTCGGTGTTGCATTTTTGGTTGACAGCGTCATTTTGCCGCGTTTTGAAGCAGGACAGATCGACACTGGCGTCTATGCAACCGGAGCAGCAATTGTTATCGGTATCGGCTTGCTGAGAGCCTTTGGCGTTGTTGTACGACGAAGTTTTGCAGGCATCAATAATTGGCGAACTGTCGAGTCGCTGACGATGTTGGTGGTGCGACAGATCATGACCCAACCATCGATCTGGCATAAAAAGCGGATGACTGGAGACTTGGTCGCACGAGTTGGCGTCGATTCTGATGCAGCAGCGGAAGTGCTTGGACCTTTGCCGTTTAGTACATCAGTTGTCTTGCTTGTGTTTCTTACTGGCGGTTGGCTCATCATTGTCGACATTCCGCTTGGCCTAATTGCGATTTCGGTAATCCCTATATTGCTGTTGTTGAACGTTGGGTATCAACGTCGAATTGACAAGCACTACGACACTGCACAACACGAATTGGGTGCACTGTCGTCTGCAGTGCACGAGAGTTTCGACGGCGTGATGGTTGTCAAGGCATTCGGTGCCGAAGATCGTGAGACTCGACGTCTGTCATTGATCTCGACGAGGTTGAAAGACGCGCGAGTGCGGGCAGTATCGGCGCGCTCTACATTTGAAGCGTTACTTGATGGAGTGCCATCGCTGGTCAATATTTTGCTCTTGGTTGTGGGTGCGATGCGCGTCGAGTCAGGAAGCATGACAGTTGGAGAACTGACGAGCTTCATATATTTGTTTACGTTGCTCATCTTTCCGCTACGAATCATTGGCTATGTGCTGAGTTCGGTGCCGCACTCTGCGAGTGGATACAAACGAGTGCGTGAGATCTTGGATGAATCTGTTGTTTTCGATCCATCATTATTGATTGCAGATGCGCCCGACGATGTGGGTGTAGAGCTTGAGAATGTTTCGTTTTCATTCAATAATGACTCTCCAATGGTGCTTGACTCTGTTTCGTTTCGCATCACAGCAGGAAAAACTGTGGTCGTTGTCGGAGCCACTGGTTCCGGAAAGTCAACTCTGCTCGCAGTGATGGCAGGGTTGCTCCAACCGTCAGAAGGTCGTGTTGCATTGGCCGGAAAACACGCGTCGATTGTGTTTCAAGAACCATTCTTGTTCTCGGGAACAATTGAGTACAACATATGTCTTGGTCAACAATTGTCGAAAGAGTCGATTGCTGAGGCGCTGTACTTGTCGGCCTCTGACAGTTTCGTTTCTGAACTTGCAAACGGAACGAAGACAATGATCGGAGAGCGTGGAATAAGCTTGAGTGGCGGTCAACGTCAACGAATCTCGCTTGCTCGAGCGATTGCCCAAGGAGCAGATGTTCTTCTTTTGGACGACACCACTTCAGCGTTGGACACCGTAACTGAAGCAGTTGTTGTTGACCGTTTGCGAGGAGCGTCCCGAAAAGTCACAACGGTAGTTGTTGCGTCTCGACCCTCGACGATTGCATTGGCCGACGATGTGCTTTTTATAGAAGGCGGAAAACTCACCGATCATGGTCCGCACAGTGCATTGATGTTGAGTAATGAGAATTATCGAAACTTGATGCAGTCTTTTGAACACGATCGCAACGAGGGCAACGAGGGCAACGAGGGCAATCTATGAACGAACCCGTGACGCGTTTTGGTTCGGCTCGAACAATCGGGCGTGGAATGCGCGTAGCACCAGCACTTTCTCACGGTCTTGGCCTGACCTTCGGGTTTGCTTTCCTAGGCACGGGTGCACGGCTCGTGATCCCTATCTTGATTCAGCAAAGTATCGACCATGGTCTACAGCCAAACCAAGTGAGAGTTTCGTTTATTGCGATGCTTGGCGGTATTGGTGCGTGTTGCGTTGTGGTGTCATCGGTTTCTTTGCGAGTCGCAACAAAACGACTTGGCACACGGGCCGAAGAAGGTTTATTTTCGCTTCGGATCAAACTGTTTGACCACATTCATCGTTTGAGCCTTGCCGATCACAATGAGGAAAAGCGGGGAGCACTCGTCTCTCGCGTGACAAGCGACATCGAAACTTTGACCATGTTTTTTTCGTGGGGTGGACTATCGCTGTTGCTAGATGGCTCACAAATGATTGCTGTAGCAAGCGTGATGTTGGCGTATGACTGGCGATTGGCTCTTGTGGCGTTTGGCGTTTCGGCACCGTTGGTTTTGGTGTTGCGATTGGTGCAGGCGAAATTGGTTTCGGCTCACAACATTTCACGTGAACGAAATGCGCAATTACTTGGTGTGTTTAGCGAAATGGTTTCCGGGGCCGAAACTCTGCGGGCTTATGGCGCTGTTGATCATGTTGTCGATTCGGTTGCAAAAGATGTGCGGAGGCGAGGAGACAGCAATATTCGCGCAGGTGTCATCGGTGCCTTTTTGTTCCCTTCGGGAGAAGTATTCGCGGTGTTTACGGTGATGGCTGTTGTTGGCGCGGGTCTCTTGATCGGTCCAGCCGGTGGATTGACCGCTGGTGCACTTGTGGGGTTTGTCTTTTTGACTTACCGATTTCTTGAACCAATTGCCGAATTTACCGAAGTTATCGATCAGGTCCAGAGTGCTGTTGCGAGTTTGCGCCGAGTGCTCGGTGTACTCGACACTCCTATTGGTCCGGCTCAGCCTGCTTCTCCAACCCTGCTTCCAAAGGGTACATTGTCGATCGATTTTGTAGACGTGAGCTTTGCGTACGGATCACGTCTAGACGATGTGGACGACGACACGCCAGTACTCAACTCGATCAACTTGCATGTGCCTGGTGGACAACACATCGCGTTGGTTGGTCCATCTGGATCTGGAAAAACGACGCTCGCACGACTGATCGCTAGGTTGGCCGATCCGACGCTTGGCAATGTGTTGTTGGGCGGAGTTGGTTTAACGCGTGTAGAAAACGCTGATTTGCGACGAAGGTTGATTGTCGTGCCACAAGAACCGTTTTTATTTGCTGACACCATCGCCTACAACCTTCGGTTTGCTTCACCCGATGCAACGGATGCTGTGCTGCAGGATGCATTCTCAGATCTCGAACTAGACGATTGGCTTGAAACCCTGCCAAATGGCATTGATACTCATGTTGGTCAACGAGGCGGGTCACTCTCGGCAGGCGAGCGACAGTTGGTAGCGCTCGTCCGAGCAGCAGTTGTGCGACCCGATGTCTTGATTTTGGACGAGGCAACGTCATCGGTCGATGCATCTACAGAGGTTCGGATATCACGGGCACTCAGAAAACTTGCGCTCGGACGAACAACCGTATCAATTGCGCACCGCTTATCGACTGCAGCTCGTGCCGAACGTGTCATTCTTCTTGAACAGGGCAGAATTATTGAAGATGGCTCGCATGATCAATTGATCGCGTCAAATGGACGCTATGCGCACCAATACGAGACTTGGGTGTCAAGTACGCAAAGTACAATTTGATGGTGAAGTCGATGCGTAAGATCCTGACTTCATGTTTTGGATTGGTTTGTATTTCTTTGACTTCGTGTTCGTCAACCAGTGATGCATCTGCGGTCTGCAGCAGAGCTCCAGAGCTTGAAAGTTCGTTGGTGGCAGTTGATGTTGCGATTGCCTCGATGTCGGATGTTTCGGCACGACAATTGCAAAGTATGTTCGCTGTTCTGTTGTCCTCGCTGGACGCAATTGGCAATGTAGCGCCAGTTGAGTTAGTGGATCAGTTTTCCCAAGTGGAACGCGCGTACCATTCGGTTTCCATTGCGCTACAAAACGTGTACTGGGAGGGCTCTGTCGGTGTGAGCGACGCAGCGGTATTGGACTCAATAGAAGATCTTTCACAAACTGACAATGTAGATGCGCTTACCGATGTTCGCTCGTATGTGGAAGATTCGTGTCAAATTGAATTACAGAGCGGAGTCAACAAAACACCGGGGGACGCTGTGGATCTGCCAGCACCATCGGTTGTTGTTGAACCTCAGCCAGATCGCAACACTGGTTTTGACAACGAAGAGAGTGCGTTACGGTCGTATGCATACTTTGTGGCAGAGCAAGTTGGTCTCACCCTGACACCTGAGCAGGCACTGTGTGCCGGGAAAATTTTGTCGGACAAAATCATTAATGAAGGAACGCTGACAGATGCGGCTTACGAGGTGTTGGTTTCCTCAACATTTGAGAAATGCAATGTGAACAGTGGTATCCCAACCACAACAATTGCTTAACAGCAACTAGATTGTGGCTCATGGAATTTGTTCTCATTAGGCATGCTCAGCCCGAATGGGTGAAAGATGGTCTCAGCATTGTCAATCCACCCCTGTCGACATTGGGTTTTCGTCAAGCCGATGTTCTAGGAGAGCGACTGAAGGATGATCGTTTTGATCATGTGTTTGTCAGTCCGCTGCTCAGAGCGTGTCAAACCGCCGCGCCACTACTCAAGCACCATGACAGACCGCAGATTATTGAGCCGTGGCTTGAGGAGATTCGTGAACCTGCATGGCACGGACAACCTGCGGAAGTCACCATCAAGGCCTATAACGATGACGCAAATAACAGTGCTACTGAGCGCTGGAACGGTCTCACGGGTGGGGAAGCGGTGAGCGAGTTTGTTGCACGAATCAGAGCCGGTTGCACTGACTTTTTGGCTCGCAATGGTGTTCGACGCCAAGTGACAACGCTGCCAGTTTGGGACATTGATGATCCCGAGACAAGTTTTGTTTTCGTGGCGCATGCTGGCACCAACAGTGTGATTATTTGTCACTTACTCGGGCTCGATCCAACCCCATGGGAGTGGGAACGTTTCGTGATAGGTCATGCGTCCATGACCACGATTAAGGCGATCAAACTTGGTGATGGTTATACCTTTAGTCTAGAAAACTTGAGCGATCTCGAACATCTACCGATGGTTGAGAGAACCCGTTAAAGAAGATCTCAAGATTCATTGGGTGAGACGATGATGGTTCTCACATCGTCACCGCCTCACCCTTCACAGACTGCGTGCACTGCAATTTATGGTTGTGGGAGCACGTCCATAACGTTGCAAGCATCTGCTGCCTTGAGAATTGCATATGAGTTGATTGCTGCACCACCAAATGGGTGAATCTCGAAGTGCAAGTGTGGTGTGGTTGTGCCAGTCGATCCGTTGTATCCAATAATCTGACCAGCCTTGACCGGAACACCTGCAGCCATGCCTGGAGCAAAACTGTCAAGGTGGGCGTAATAGAAATATGTACCGTTCGGAATTTTTAGGTATATGGCATTGCCGCCCAAATGACCACCAGTTGAGACCTTGCTGATGACACCGTCATTGGTTGCATATATCGCAAGTCCTTTGGCGCCCATAATGTCTACGCCTTCGTGCAAACGACCACCTGATCGTGGTTGATGCCACGTATCGGTGAAACCGCAGCGACCTTGCATTGGAAATACTTGCAATGTTGGTAAGCCGAGTGATTCAAGTGATGGGATGAGTGCAAGCGCAACAGCCGTATTGACGTCGAGAACTTTTGTTTGATTGAGTCCACGTGCAGCTTGAAAATTTCCTATAGCGACTGTGGTTGCAACACCGAACACGCCGTCAGCACCACCCTTCACTTCTGTTCCATTTGTGAGAAGTGCATTTTGAAGCGAACGTACTGCTTCTCCCGATTGTCCGCGTGCTGGTAATGAATCAAAGGTGATCGAGGATGGCGTTGCCTCTGGAACGACCGGCGCAACAGGAGCAACAATAGGAACAGCAAACATTGCGGTATTGGTTGCTTCGTCCATTGTGCCTGTGATGTTCAACCCACGACGCTTCTGATATTCAGCAATTGCTGCAGAGGTCCCTGCGCCAAAACGGCCGTCGGCTCCACCAACCAGTCCGATCACGTCTTTGATCAAAACAGTTTGAATCGCTTTTACTGATTCACTGCGATCTCCAAGTTTTGGAAAGTTTGAAGCAACAACAGCTGCAGGTGTTGCGGCTGTCTTTACTGACGCAACTACAACAGGCGCTGCAACAACCTTCGGTGCACTCAACATGCCGAGAGCAATTGCTGTTGCCTCATCGACAACTTTCGTTACTGGCAATCCTTTTGCAGATTGAAACTTGCCAAGCGCGATTGAGGTGGCGAGGCCAAACTTGCCATCGGCTCCACCCTTGACAACAAATCCACTATTGATCAACGCTTGCTGTACTGACCACACTGCATCACCAGATGTGCCAACTGCTGGCAACGATGAAGAACTCAGGGCCACAACGTCAACCAGACCCAAGAACTTTGCTGTTTTTTCGTCGAGCTTTCCACTTGCTTTAAATCCAGCGACTCGTTGCAAAGACTTCAATGCAGAACGGGTTGCCTCAGAGTATGTACCTGTGACTCCACCCTTGATGGTGAAACCACGAGCTGCAATTGCTTGCTGTAGGCGAACTACTTCTGGACCATTGTCGCCAAACTTTGGTAATGACGCTGCTGTTGCAGCAAAGACTGGTGATGCTGAGGCAGAAGTTGTGCTGAAGGCGATTCCGGCGGCACCTAAAGTGCTTGACAAAATGACAACTATGATTGCTTTGCGAAGATTTAATCCGTTCATGTCGTGCTCCCTTGACTTGCTTGCGGTGTGAGTTCCGCATTAGGGATCGGTCTGAATCCGAATAACTTAAGTAAAAAACCACAGAAAATGCCCTATAGAACACTGAGAGTGGTCTTTTAGGGCATAATGTGTCGTGTTGAACGCAGCCTGTGGGATAGGTGCTCAAAATGGCGTCATCTGTAGAGTTTTAAGGTGCCTATAAAAAAGATCTCAAGTTCTACTTTTTTAGGAATTTCGCGTATTTCCCTTGTTTTCCTCTATGCGATCATCATCACGGGTTCGCTGGTGCGTCTTACTGGTTCCGGTCTTGGTTGTGCGGATTGGCCCCAATGCAGTACCACCAAATTTGTTGACGTTTCAACAGGGCATGCGGCCATAGAGCAAATCAACAGATTGTTCACTGGCATTGTTAGCGCAGCAGTTATTGCAGCCGTACTCGGTTCAATCTTTGTAACACCGCGTAGGAAGTCACTTATATGGCTTTCTAGCGGTTTGGTCGGTGGGGTATTGGCGCAGGTACTCCTTGGTGCCGTCGTTGTTTTGACTGGTTTGAATCCGTGGTCAAATATGGCTCATTTTCTCGTTTCGCTAGCGCTGGTGACTACTGCTGTTTTTTTGGTCGAACTAGCCGGAGCAACAAACGTTGAGGGCGTCTTGGATGAAGCCGATCAAGCGGGGCCGATTCGACTGCTGACAATTCGACCACTGACAAAAAGAATCTCCGATCTCATTCTTGGACTATGTGCCGTGGCAATTGTGTTGGGCACTTTGGTGACTGGTGCAGGCCCTCATGCAGGAGATGAGAATGCAATTCGATTGAACTTTGATTTGAGGTCAATCACTCGCATTCACAGCGCAACAGTCCTGCTGTGCATTGCTGCGACGTTGATATTTATTACTCAGATTCGAAGAAATTCCCAGGAGTGGCAGAGGCTGAAGGCCAAGTTGGAGCAGTTTCTCTTTGTCGCCGTAGCGCAAGGGAGTTTGGGATATCTCCAATACTTCTCTGGTGTGCCAGCGCAATTGGTGGCGATCCATGTGGCATTATCTGTCGCCGTGTGGATCAGTGTGCTTCGTCTGTGGATCTCGACACGACATTGAGTGCGTAACTGTGGCTCATTTGTGATTGACTTGAGGAACTTGATCTAGGGAGAAACCGTTGTGGTAGTTGCTGGTGCTGGAAAGCGGACATATCGCATTGTTCGCGCCTGTGCTGTCGTCGCTGGGTTTCTTGTGCTTTTTGGCTCCGGTGCCAACGTGGCTTCTGCGGAAGAGGGCTTATCGATCATTGCGTCGGTACAAAACCAGACGGTTAATGCTGGCGTCTCTCAAAAACAGCCAGTTGCCGGTGTCACGATCACGGTAACAACACCCGCTGGAGCCATGATCGGTACGGGAGTCACCGATATTGCTGGTTTGATCTCGTTTCCAATTCCTGCTCGTGACAACTACATCGTGACATTGGATACCGCAACTCTGCCCAATGGCTTCACGATGATTGATGCGGCTAAATCTATTTCAATCGTCAATAAGGACGATTTCACAACTTCTGTAAAACGCGCAACCTTCTTCACTGGTTCGTCCAATACGTCATCGCAAACCCTGCTCAATCGAATTATTCAACGTGGCGCTGATGGACTGCGACTTGGTTTGGTGATTGCTATGTGTGCGGTTGGTCTTTCGCTAATTTTTGGCACAACAGGACTGACCAATTTTGCGCACGGTGAAATGGTGACTTTTGGCGGATTGTTGGCATTTTTACTCAACGTAACGATGGGTATTCCATTGCTGATCTCGGCACCAATAGTTGTGGCTCTTGGTGGCTTATTTGGGCTTGCCTTGAACATTTTCATTTTTGGCAAGTTACGACGACGTGGTGTTGGACTTATCTCACAATTGGTTGTTTCCGTTGGTTTATCAATCGTGTTGCGCAATATGTATTTGTATCAATTCGGTGGTCGCACGAAGCCACTCAATGACTACAGCCAGCAAACGGTGATGCGTCTTGGTCCAACATCAATTACTCCGCGAGACTTAACCACCGCAATTCTTTCTTTGTTGGTGCTTGTGGCAGTTGCTTTGTTTATCCAGAAATCGCGAACAGGAAAAGCGATCCGTGCAGTGTCGGATAATCCAACGTTGGCATCATCAACAGGTATTGATACGCAGCGCATCATTCGTATCGTTTGGTTTGCGGGTGGAGCACTAGCGGCACTCGGCGGTATTTTCCGTGGGCTCGACGAGCAGGTGGGTTTCGAAATGGGTTCGAGACTGGTGTTTTTGATGTTTGCCGCAATCACGTTGGGCGGTCTGGGTTCTGCATTCGGTGCCTTGGTGGGTGGTGTTTTGGTTGGTATTTTCGTCGAGATGGCTTCACTGGTTGTTCCATCAGAGTTAAAAAATGTTCCTGCGCTCCTAATTCTGATCATCGTATTGATAGTGAGACCACAGGGAATACTCGGGCGCAAGCAGAGGGTTGGTTGACGCATGGACTGGATAAATATTATTCAAAATACATGTAAGGCATTGACTGGCGTTGATGCTGCATACTTCGCGCTTGCAGCAATTGGTCTCAATGTGCAGTTCGGTTACACCGGTTTGCTCAATTTTGGTCAGGCTGCATTCATGGCTTGCGGTGCATATGGGATCGGAATGACATCCAAATATTTCGGTATCGGGATGTGGTGGGGTATCCCAATTGGCATGGGTTTTGTCATCGTGTTGGCGTTGCTCGTGGGTATTCCGACTTTGAGATTGCGCGCCGATTACTTGGCAATCGTCACGATCGCCTTAGCTGAAATGGTGCGGTTGATCGTGCGCTCAGTGCGCTTCAAACAATATTTTGGTGGCAGTGATGGCATCAATGGTTTTAGTCTGCATTTTCGTGAATTGAGCCCATTCGATCCCGGCGCTCAATATGGAATTCGGCCATTTCAATACAGCGGCTACACCGTGTGGACTCTGTTGATTGGTTGGGCACTTGTCGCGATCTTTGCAACGATCGTATTCATGTTGATGCGAAGCCCATGGGGACGAGTCATTAAAGCAATTCGCGAAGACGAAGATGCCGTGCGAAGCCTCGGTAAAAGTGTGTATAGCTACAAAATGCAGTCGCTGATTATCGGTGGACTTATCGGCATGTTTAGTGGGGTGATTTTTGCACTCGATCGTGGGTCTGTGCAGCCCGACAACTACAGCCGTGACGTGACGTTCTATATTCTGACTGCACTCGTGCTGGGCGGAGTGGCAAAAGTTTCTGGGTCGATCATTGGGTCAATGCTCTTCTGGGGAATTTTTGTGTTCAGCGACAACTTCTTGCGTGAATTGACGAAGGATGGTCCGCTCAGAATCTTCGGAGTGACGGTGATGCAAAAGATACAGGTTGGTGCAATCAACTACATGTTGATCGGTGTTGGCCTGATGCTCTTGATGACATTTCGCCCACAGGGTATTTTTGGAAACCGCAAGGAGATGGCCCTAGATGCTCGCTGAAATCAAAATCTCTGATGCACAGGCTCGTGCTGTTGCCGCATTGGCGACTGTTGCGCCGACGCCGGGAGCACCAAAACCTGACCCAATTTTGCTGGCCGACAAGATTCAAAAGAATTTCGGTGGTGTCGCCGCCGTTGATGTCGAGCACATTGAAGTTCAACGCGGGTCAATCACTGCATTGATCGGCCCGAACGGTGCTGGAAAGACAACGTTGTTCAATTTACTGACGGGTTTTGATACTCCAGATACTGGAGAATGGCGATTTGATGGTCGCAGTATGGAAAAAATCGTTGCGCACAAGACAGCGGCAATGGGAATGATTCGCACCTTTCAATTAACAAAGAGCCTGACCAAGATGTCGGTCATTGAAAACATGAAACTGGGTGCGACGCATCAGGTTGGTGAAAAGTGGTGGAACGGTTTGCTTCCGTTTCGCTGGCGCAAGCAAGAGCAGATCATTGAGCAGCGCGCCGATGAGTTGCTGAAGCGATTCAAGCTTGACCACATGCGCGGTGAATATGCCGGAACGTTGTCTGGTGGCCAGCGCAAACTTCTCGAAATGGCACGCGCATTGATGACAAACCCTCGCTTGGTGATGCTTGATGAGCCAATGGCAGGTGTAAACCCTGCCCTCAAACAAAGTTTGCTCGAGCACATTCGCGGTCTTCGCAACGATGGTATGACGGTGTTGTTTGTAGAGCACGACATGGACATGGTCAACGATGTGTCTGACTGGGTAATCGTGATGGCTGAAGGTCGAGTGATAGCCGAGGGAACACCAGCACAGATCTCGTCCAATCCTGCAGTGATCGAAGCGTATTTAGGGAGTCACCAAGGCAAGTCGTTGATGGATGATATGTCATGAGTGACGATCGCGTACTTGTTGTCGATGAGTTGGTGGCCGGTTACATTCCCGAAGTCAACATCCTCAATGGCTGCAACATCGAGGTAGGCAAAGGCGAGTTTGTAGGCGTCATCGGACCTAATGGCGCCGGCAAATCTACCGTGCTTAAGGCAATTCTTGGACAATGTGCTGTTCGATCAGGAACATCAAGTTTCTTGGGTGAGAACATCACTGGCCTACAGGCTCATCAACTTGTCGAACGCGGTGTTGGCTACGTTCCGCAAACACAAAATGTTTTTCAGAGCCTGACTGTTGCGGAAAACCTGGAGATGGGTTGCTTCATTAAGCCAGAAGTGTTCAATGAGCGTTTTGACTACGTGACCACCTTGTTTCCAAAACTTGGTGAGCGCGCATCGCAAAAGGCTGGTTCGCTGTCGGGTGGAGAGCGTCAGATGGTTGCAATGGGGCGAGCACTGATGATGGAGCCAAAACTCTTGCTCCTCGATGAGCCGTCCGCAGGTTTGTCACCCGTTTTGCAAGACGAAGTGTTCATTCAGTGCAAGCGCATCAATGCCGAAGGAATTGCAATCTTGATGGTTGAGCAGAATGCGCGCCGTTGTTTGCAAGTTGTTGACAGGGGATATGTGCTTGACCAAGGTCGCAATGCGTACACGGGCACAGGCCGCTCATTACTTGAAGATCCAAATGTGATCAGGCTGTATTTGGGAACCCTCGCCAAAGCCACCGGTGGCTGAATCTCATTAGAGAAATAAAAAAGCCCCGAGCTTTCGCTCGGGGCTTTTCTTATAGTTCTCAAAACTAGTGGTTACTTACCAGCGTCAAAGTTCTCGCCGAGTGCGTTACCCATGTTGCCGTCACAACCGTAGACCTTCTTGACTTTTGGTCCAATGCCTTGCTCCACCATGGTGCGCAAGATACGTGATCCTTCGTCGAAAGTTACGAGCATGATTGCGTCTGGGTTAGCAGCAACAACTTCAGCTACTTCAGCATCAAATGAAACTGCTGCTGGATCGTAGATCTTGGTGCCGAGGACGGTGACGCCCGCTGCTTCAAGATTCTTGCCGATCGATGCTGCAAGTCCTGTGCCGTATGCATCGTCGAGTGCCATGATGTACACCGAAGCGTTGCCATCTGCAGCAATCAAGCCTGCAAGCACCGCACCCTGAAGGGTGTCTGGTGGTGCGTTACGGAAGTACAAAGCGCTGTCAGCATAAGTTGACAATGCATCTGATGTGTTTGCTGGGCTGAACTGAA
>CAXNNK010000014.1:0-12087 GCA_964203725.1 Ilumatobacteraceae bacterium
GTGGGCTTTGGTGCCATGGTTTTTGTCTTTCGTAATTTTTGTCGTGATAATGAAAAAACCCCCTGACCTTTTTAAGGTTCAGAGGGTTCGGCGGCAGCGGTTATGAGGCTGGCGCCGTTATGTAAGTAGGAGGCTGCTTGCTGTTGATGACATAACACGATCAAGCATATCGGGGCAATGCAAGCGTGATCAGCTGCGTAGTTAGTACGGCGTTGGGGCCAAGAAATTGGCAAACTGCCATGGATCTGAATGATCGAGCAGGCTTGTGTCGTTGCCATAACCGGGGAAGAGATCGTTGCGATTCTTGAGCGGTGTCCAGTCGGAAGGTGCCGAATGAATTGGGCCAATGTATGGCCGAGTGGCATCGAGCACTTTCTTCCACGGCAACTCGTCGGGTACTCGCACACCTTCAGAAGGGCAATCGAGCAACCACGTGATGGCTCCAATAACCGAACCAGCAACCTGCACTGTTGTTGCACTCTGATTTGGAATGATCGCACGCGCCTCGTGAATCGACAATGTTGAACCTGTCCACCACGACTTGTAGTCGTGGCCCATCAGTAACACACCGAGTTCGTCGCGTCCATCAATGATTTCGTCATTCATGATGCGCTCGTTTGGTTGCATCTGCCAATTGCGCATGCGCAACTCGAGCACGCTGTTGATCGCGGCATCGGACGGATGATAGGCGTAGTGCACTGTTGGGCGATAGGCGTCGGTACCATCCGAATTTTTGACAGTGAGATGTTGTGTCATCGTGTATGACTCGCCATGGCGAATGATCATGCCAAGTGTGTCACCAGATGGAACCCAACTGCGTACCCACGACTCCATGCCTGGTTGTGCAAGACAGATTTGGTTGCGCGGGCCGTCGTCGGTGTGTGCGTGAGCATTTGCTGGCATCCACTTTTCGTGAGTGCCCCAACCGAGCTCGGCGGGCGCGACGCCCTCTTCGTAAAAGCCTTCGACCGACCACGTATTGCAAAACTCGTTGGTCAGTTTTGGCTTGCTTGATACTTGCGTGTCGCGCTCGGCAATGTGGATGACTTTGGTGCCAGTGAGTTGTGCAAGCACATTGAACTGTTGAGCCTCAAGTGCTGCCTGCAATGATGTGGCACGCGTGCCGGTTTTGCCATCGGCAAGCAATTGTGTGGTGATGTCGGTGAGTGCTTGCTTGACCAAGTGGCTGACCATGCCTGGGTTTGCGCCATGCTCAACCACTGCAGATGCACCGTTGTTGGTGCCCCAACGCTCGATCATTTTGCGAATTGATTGATGGCGCACATACAACGTGCGCTCAAGTGGGTGAGTGGACGCCATGTCGTCGTATGGGTCCCACATCTCGACAGAAGTATTGAGGTATCGAACATTGTGATCGCGGCACCACTCCAAAATCGTTGGGCCATCGATATTCCAGGCCAAGTCGAGCAACAAGTCGCTGTCGCCTACGCGTGCCGAAAGAAACGCGTCAAGGTTTTCGCGAGTTACACGATCTTGTTCGTAGGTGACACCGGCTTTGAGCAGGTCGGCAACGCGTGAGCGGTTGTCGCGGAAGTCGACTATATGTATAGACGTCGGATCAAATTTGAGATCGCGAACCATCAATGGCAACGCGCACTGCGCAACAGAACCACAGCCCAGCACCAACGTGCGACGGGGAAGTTTGTGTGCTGTCGTGGCTGGTGCGTTCACTTCGACGCTGTCGGCGAATACTGATCGCCCGCATCGATGTGCTGAGCCTCGAGTGAGCTCAACAACGTTTCAAGACTTGCTTCAAAAACTGCGTCTGATGGAACGAGCAATTGCTGCCAGTCGTAGCGCATACCTTTGCGACCAGTAAAGGTGCTGTCATCACAGGTATGACGATTCTCGAGTGAAGAAAAATTTGAGAGAGACGACGAAGCGTTATCTGTGGACATGAGCACCTCCTTGGGGTATGAATATGAAAGTTTGACCATACAGAATTTTGGAGGCTGCGTCTACTATCTGGCGAGATTGTTCATCTGGAGATCTAGTGCCACGGAGTGTTGCTTGGTGGTTGGTAGCGTGACTCGAGAGATGACGACCCCCGAAGTGAAAACGCCAACAGGATTTGCCGAGATTGGTGTGCCTGACCGCATTGATGCAGGCCTTGCGGCCGCCGGATTCTCGGCTCCATTTGCGATTCAGACCGAGGCGATACCCGTTGCCATGGCTGGTGAAGACGTGATGGGCAGGGCTCGCACAGGCTCGGGCAAGACTCTGGCGTTCGGCGTACCGATGATGGCGCGCATTGATGCGCCCGCAACTCCCGGCAAACCGCACGGTTTGGTGATCGTGCCAACACGCGAGCTCGCGCTGCAGGTGTCGGAAGTGTTGGGGCCGATTGGCAAACATTGCGGAGTGCGAGTGCTGGCTGTGTATGGCGGTGCCGACAGGCAAAAACAAGTCGTCGAGATCGAGAAGGGTGTCGAGATTATTGTTGCGACACCATTGCGCCTGATTGACCTCATGAAGTCTGCAGAATGTGACTTGAGCGCGATTCAGGTTGTGGCAATCGACGAAGCAGACCGCATGGCAGATGAGGGGTTTATGCCCCAGGTCGAGTGGATCATGCGCCATGTGACGGCTGTGCATCAAACGATGTTGTTTTCGGCAACGCTCGATGGGCAAGTTGCCAACCTCGTCAAGCGATACATGAAAAACCCTGTTGAGGTTTCGATTGATTCGCCAACCGACACGGTGGGCACGATGCGCCATTTGTTTTTGGCTGTGCATCACATGGACAAAGACCGCGTGATTGCCAACATTGCCGCAGCAGCCGGACAGACCGTGGTGTTTTGTGACACCAAGCGCAGTTGCGACAAAGTTGCCGAGGCTCTGCAAAAACTTGGTGCAGATGCATCAGCGCTGCACGGTGACATGCCACAAAATGCGCGCGAAAAAGCGTTGGGCAAATTTGCCGACAACAAACTTAAGATCTTGGTTGCCACCGATGTTGCTGCACGTGGTATTGACATCGACGACGTTGCGGTCGTCATTCATTACGCACCGCCACTCGATGTCAAAACATATTTGCACCGCTCGGGGCGTACCGCGCGCGCTGGCAAAGACGGTTGGGCGGTGACGATGGCCGAATACAACCAACACACCACATGCCGCATTATCCAGCGTGGTCTGCGCCTCGATATTCAGCCACCAATTGAAGTGTTTTCGAACGATGTGCGCTTGCGCGATTTGTTCAGTTTTCTTGACAATTGAGCTTCACTCTGCGGCTATCTGCCGTACACATCTGTGCACACCAGTTGGCTGCGTGCTGCGAAGTCAACCCGAATGAAAGACGAGGGTTACGATGTGGAAATGGACCAGAATCCTATGAGACCAGCGGCTGTGCTCATTAAATTAAATCCAGATGGAACGATTGAAGACGCGCTTCAGAGTTGGATTACACAATTCAGATTGAACGCTGTCTTCGATGACTTGCGGATCAGCGCCGCCGAAATCATTTCTGAGGACCGAGAAGACAACGCGAAGTGAACGCGCTGGTGCTTGATGCTTCGGCCGCAGTTGAGATTCTTGCAGAGACCTCACGGGGCGATGCACTAATGTCCGAAGCCGCTACACGCCGAAATTGGTGGGTTCCGGATCATTTTCATCTCGAGGTTGCTTCTGGGTTTAGACGATTGCGATTAAATGGATCGATTAATGATGAACGCGCGTCAAAGGCACTCAATGAACTCGCAAGACTCCCATTGTTGGTGAGTCAAACTCTTGGAATGCTGCCTCAGGCTTGGCAGTACAGATCAAATCTGACGATGCAAGACGCACTGTACGTGTCACTTGCTCAATACCTCGAGATACCACTTCTTACGGGTGACGCCCGACTTGCAAATGCTCCAAACTTGCCGGTGGAAATTATCTACATTGGTTAGCGAGCAGCGAGCCAAGCTGGGCGAGAAGCCTCAAACTTGGTGATTGCATCGGCATCGGCCAACGTAATGCTGATGTCGTCAAGACCATTGATGAAACGCTGCTGAGTCTCGGTGTCCATCTCGAACGTCTCGGTGATACCGGCATTTGGAATCTCGACAGTGAAGCGATGCAAGTCAATAGTGATTTCGGCTGTTGCATCGTTTTCAAGGACTGCCCAAATGCGGTTGACGATTGGCTCTGACAAGACAATTGGCAATAAGCCATTTTTTGTGCAGTTGTTGCGGAAGATGTCGCTGAAACTTGGGGCGATGATGGCATCGAATCCGCCTTGTTGCAGCGCCCACACGGCATGTTCGCGTGACGAGCCAACGCCAAAGCTAGGGCCAGCAACCAAAACTGATGCGCCAACGTAACGTTCGTCGTTCAACACAAAGTTGCGATCATCACGCCACGTAGAGAACAATCCTTTTTCAAAACCCGTACGCTCGACACGCTTGAGCCACTCTGCAGGAATGATCTGGTCGGTGTCGACGTCTGAACGCTTGAGAGGAACTCCGCGACCGCTGATGATGCTTACTTTTTTCATGACCCGATGCTCATTTCAAATCTGCTGGAGTAGCAAAGTGGCCAGCAACTGCAGTGGCTGCAGCAATTTGTGGTGAAACAAGATGCGTGCGACCGCCGCGACCTTGGCGGCCTTCGAAGTTTCGATTGGAAGTTGATGCGCTGCGCTCATTTTGAGCAAGCTTGTCTGGGTTCATCGCCAAACACATTGAGCAACCCGGCTCACGCCAGTCGACACCTGCTGCGATGAAGATCTTGTCGAGACCCTCGGCCTCGGCTTGTTTCTTGACTTGATGACTACCTGGCACGACCATTACGCGCTTAACGGTGACCGTGCGTCCTTCAAAAACTGCAGCAGCAGCACGCAAGTCTTCGATGCGACTGTTAGTGCACGAACCGATAAACACGGTGTCGACAGTGATGTCACGAATAGGAGTACCGGCAGTGAGACCCATATAGGTGAGTGCGCGAGCAACGGTGTCACGTGCAGTTGCGTCTGCGTAATCGTCTGGGTTTGGAATGCGGTCATCAATGCCAAGCACCTGAGCAGGGTTGGTACCCCACGTGATTTGCGGCTTGATGGTTGAAGCATCAATTACTACTTCTTTGTCCCATGCTGCACCGTCGTCAGAAACGAGCATGCGCCACTCGGCAACTGCTTGGTCCCATGCCGCACCTGCTGGTGCATATTCGCGACCCTGTAGGTAGTCGAACGTGATGTCGTCAGGTGCAATGAGACCAGCTTTCGCGCCGGCTTCGATCGACATGTTGCATACCGTCATGCGACCTTCCATCGACAGCGATCGAATTGCAGATCCGCGATATTCGATGACGTGGCCAATGCCGCCGCCCGTGCCAATTTGACCAATGATTGCCAAGATCACATCTTTTGCTGTGACACCGGGTGAGAGCGTGCCATCAACTGTGACGCTCATCCACTTTGGACGAGTTTGTGGAAGCGTTTGCGTTGCGAGCACATGCTCGACTTCGCTTGTGCCGATACCAAATGCAAGTGCACCAAATGCGCCGTGCGTTGCAGTGTGGCTGTCGCCGCACACGATGGTCATGCCAGGAAGAGTGCGACCCTGCTCTGGCCCAATGACGTGCACGATGCCTTGCTTCGGATCGCCCATTGGGTAAAGCGTGATGCCGAACTCCTTGGCGTTTGCCCGCATGACATCAATTTGTTTTGCCGAAATTGGATCGGCGATTGGCAAGTGGATGTCTTTAGTTGGCACGTTGTGATCTTCGGTCGCAACCGTGAGATCGGGGCGACGAACTTTGCGATTGTTGATGCGCAGTCCGTCAAATGCCTGTGGGCTGGTTACTTCATGAACAAGGTGTAAATCGATATACAGCAACTCGGCGTCGCCAGGAGCGTTGTTGACCATGTGACGGTCCCACACCTTTTGCGGCAAGGTCAGTGGGCATGTGGTCGGATTTGCCATTCCTCTATTCTGCCGTGGTTTAGACAGAAACATCACCGTTGAAGTGCACTCTGTGCTGCCTCACGTACACATCGGGGCATGACAAAACACACCAATACACCAGTAGCCCTAGCCACCTGCGTCGAACAGAGCCTGCATACGTCGCTCGATGGATTCGATTTGAAACGTGCCCGACTCTATGGCATCAGCGTCGTAGATGTCGGGGGAGTTGATCGCCTTGAAGACGGCGCATTACGAATCACATTTCTTGCCGAGCACGGTGATGTATATGAATTGATTGATGCACCGACGAGTGCGATCGTGCGAATGTTTGACGCCGCAGTGGTGCTGACATGCGGATGGGCTGCACCGATAGATCGGAGTGATCAAAGTCATGACGATGATGATGACGATGCTGATGGAGATAACGAGAAGCTTCCACCAAGTCAGCACCCACAGCGGCGCCGAGTGCGGCTAGTGGTGGTAGTTGGAGATCAGGGAGTCGGATCGGTATTGCGATTTGCCGATACGCCCAAAGAGATTGTGACCGATGCGGGTTCGGCGCGTGGGAGTTTGGCTGATGCAGTCACCAATCTGTGGTTTGATAGTCCAGTTCATGTCGCGCGGTCTAGCGGCCAGATCTAGTAGCTAGTTGATCTGCCGATAACTTGAAGGTGTGAGTACATGGGCGCAAGAGGTGCGACAACTTGCCAAAGATCGAGACGCCGTTATCTTGGCGCACAACTATCAGTTGCCAGAGATACAAGACATCGCCGACCATGTAGGTGACTCGCTTGCGTTGTCGCGCATTGCGGCGCAGGTAGAAGAATCAACAATCATTTTCTGCGGCGTGCACTTTATGGCAGAGACCGCCAAGATCTTGAGCTACGACAAGACCGTGATTATTCCTGACGCACGAGCAGGTTGTTCGCTTGCCGACACCATCAACGCCGAACAGTTGCGCACGTGGAAGGCCGAGCATCCTGGTGCGGTAGTGGTGAGCTACGTCAACACGACGGCTGCAGTCAAAGCCGAGACTGATATTTGTTGCACGTCGTCAAACGCAGTTGAAGTGGTGCAGTCAATAGACCCAAATAAAGAAATCTTGTTTTGTCCAGATCAATTTTTGGGAGCACACGCGCAACACATGACTGGTCGCACCAACATGCACATCTGGATGGGTGAGTGTCATGTGCATGCAGGAATTAACGGTCAAGACTTGAAAGCGATGGTTGCTGCAGAACCAGATGCAGAATTGTTTATTCATCCCGAATGTGGATGCGCAACATCGGCCATGTATTTGGCCTCGAGTGGTGTGGTGCCAAAAGAGCGCACCAAAATATTGTCCACGTCGGGGATGATTACTGCTGCCAAAGAAACACAAGCAAAGAAAGTATTGGTCGCAACAGAAACTGGAATGTTGCATCAATTGCGCAAAGCCAACCCACTTGTGATTTTTGAGCCAGTCAATCGTGCGGCAGTGTGTAAATACATGAAGATGAATACTCCAGAAAAACTGTTGCAAGCACTTCGCACTGGCAAGGACGAGGTAGTAGTGCCGCGAGACATTGCCGACCGAGCACGACTCTCAGTTGAGCGAATGATTGCAATTGGCACGCCGTCGAGGACGAAGGAGTAGTAGTAGTGACAACGCGCGATGTTTCGTTGCCCGCGACATTGAGCGCACCAGGAGTTTCGTGGACACGAGACATTGATGTTGTGGTGCTCGGCTCTGGTGCTGCTGGCTTGGCCGCTGCACTTGCTGCTCGTCCGGTGCGCGATGTATTGATCGTCACTAAAGACACGCTTGATGCTGGGTCGACTGCATGGGCCCAAGGCGGATTGGCTGCAGTGTTTGACCCGGCCGACACCTTTGCCGAACATGTGCTCGACACGTTGGATGCCGGTGGCGGGTTGTGCGATGAAAACGCAGTGACGTCGCTTGTTCGCGATGCACCAACAGCCATTGACTATCTCGAAAAGATGGGTGCAGCATTTGATCCGAGTGCAGATGGAACTCGTGCGTTGACGCGCGAAGGCGGACACTCGAGGTCGCGAATTGTGCACGCTGGCGGAGACCAATCTGGTGCCGAAATTCAGCGCACACTGGACGAAAACGCGATCAATGCTGGTGTTGAGGTGCTCGAGAATGCATTTGCTCTTGACTTGGTATTTGGGCCAGATCTTGCTTCAGGAAAAAGGCAAGTTGCAGGTATTCGTATTGCACTGCTGAATAGCGACGGGACAGTTGCGAGTGTTGGTGTGGTCACTGCGCGCGCGATCGTAATTGCGACCGGAGGATATGGCCAAGTGTTTGCAAGCACGTCTAACCCACCCGCCGTAACTGGTGATGGGCATGCGCTTGCGTTGCGCGCAGGACTGACATTGCGAGATCTTGAATTTGTGCAGTTTCATCCAACGGTGTTGTGGCAGGAAGTGGGCTCGACAATTCAGCAGGTGTTGATTTCTGAAGCTGTACGTGGTGAGGGTGCTGTGTTGTTTGATGCTGCTGGCGAAAGAATTATGCAGGGCGTACACCCGCAAGAAGACTTGGCACCGCGAGATGTGGTGGCTGCAGCAATTAGTGCACGTATGGCCCAAAACATTGACGGCGTTGATGACCATGTGTATTTAGACGCGACACATATTGGTGAACGATTCGCAACACGGTTTCCATTTATTACCAAAGCATGTAATACGGCAGGCATTGACCCACAACACGATCGCATTCCAGTTGCACCTGCTGCGCATTACACATGTGGTGGCATTGACTCAAATATGGATGGCACAACCGAAGTTGAAGGGTTGTATGCCGTTGGCGAAGTGGCATACACCGGCGTGCATGGCGCCAATCGTTTGGCGTCAAACAGTTTGACTGAAAGCCTCGTTGTGGGCACTCGCGTTGGTCGCAATTTGGCATGGAAGTTGCCAAGTCGGGTAGACCCGGTTGAATCCAACGAGCTAAGGCAGGTAAGCAGAACGACTGGCTTATTGGACGACTCATTGCGTGCCCATGTGCGTGTAACGATGTCAAAGCACGTTGGTGTTTTGCGTCGACCAGACGGATTGGAATCAGCAATCGATGCGCTGGCAGTGACATCCGAAAAAATCGATGCCAATACCTTGCCAACACGGCGCAACTTTGAAGCAACAAATATTTTAACAATAGCAACAGCGGTTGCTGCTTCGGCACTAGCTCGCACAGAGAGTAGAGGATGCCACCGGCGCACCGACACAGTTGAGGCACGAGAAATTTGGCTGCGACATTTACAAGTTTCACTGATTAACAATCAATTGATTATTGACAACCTGCCGACAGAGGTTGCGTAGCGGTGCAGTATCACCAGCTTTCTGATGCGACGGCACGGCAACTTGTTGCAAATGCATTGGTAGTGGACGAGGTGCGACGCTTAATTGCAGTTGCACTTGATGAAGACTTAAAAAATGGTCCCGATGTGACCACCAATGCGACAGTTGCCGAGACGCAGCGTAGTACCGGAGTATTTGTTACTCGAGCTCACGGTTGCGTTGCTGGTATTGATGTGACAGTTGCGGTGCTTGAGATGGTGTGTGGCAGTCAAAATATTGTTGTGTCAAAACATGTTGACGACTGTGCACGGGTGAAGCCCGGCGACAAACTGATGAGTGTTGAAGCACCAACCCGCGGACTGTTGACCGCGGAGCGCACTGCGCTTAATCTGCTTTGTCGTTTGAGTGGTGTTGCCACTGCAACGAGCGAATGGGTTGATGCTATTGCGCAGACAGGAGCACAGGTGCGTGACACTCGCAAGACAACGCCAGGAATGCGTTCACTCGAAAAGTATGCTGTTCGTTGTGGCGGTGGAGTTAACCATCGCATGTCGTTATCGGATGCTGCGCTCGTGAAAGACAATCACATTGCTGCAGCCGGTGGGGTGGCTGAAGCATTTGCCTTGGTGCGTGCCGCAGCGCCAAACATTGTTGTCGAGATCGAAGTTGATACTCTCGATCAGTTACACATTGCACTGGCCGCAGGCGCGGATTTGGTGTTGCTCGACAACATGGCTCCTACCGTATTACAAGAAGCAGTAAGCATTGCTTTACATCATCAAAAGGCAACTGGCAAAGATGTGATCTTGGAAGCCAGCGGCGGCCTGACAATCGAGTCTGCTTCTGCGATCAGTGCTTCTGGTGTGCGTTACATTTCGGTAGGTGCACTCACTCACTCTGCCGAGGTGCTCGACATCGGGCTCGATTTATAGTCGATTTAGAGCCTTTTAGAGCAGAGATTTTGAGCGTTGATGAACGCTCGTGATCGCCGATAGCAACATAGGAACGTACGTGCGGTGGTCGGTATAGACGGCATCGTGTGTGCCGTCAATGAAGTGTGCATCTACATCGCTGAGTAATTCAATAAGTCGCTGTTGGCGTTCGACAGGAACAACTGGATCTTGTGTAGTGATAATGACCGAAGAAGGAACGTCAACTTCGCCGAGCCACTTTGTTGAATCAAAGTTTCCGATTGCGCTTCCAGCTTCAATAATCTTGCGCCAATCGTGCGATGCCATCTGTTCGATAGCCCACGGCTCAAGTCCTTCACCCTTACGTTGCATATATAACTGTTCGGTGAGCCACACGATTGCTTGGTTTGGGGTTAAACGCGCGAGGGCAGCAAGACCAGTGAGCCCCAAGAACGACAAGCGTTCTTCGCGCGACACGGCAAAGCTTGCTGCTGTTGAGCACAGCACAAGTCCACGTACACGTGACTCGTGACGCTTCCAAACCAATTGCGCAATGGTGCCGCCCATTGAGTAACCGACGGGGATGAAGGTGTTGATACCGAGAACGTCTGCCATTGCAGCGACGTCGTCGGCGCAGTCTTCCAAACTGAACGGATTTTTTGAGTTGATACCTTTTCCGTGACCGCGATGATCTGGCGCAATGATTCGAAAATGTTCGCCAAGTGCATCGAAGCAGGTGAACCAATTGAGGTCTGCAGTTGCTGTCCAGCCGTGAAGCAAAAAAACTGTTGGAGCACCAGGTGGCCCCTGCACCTCGCGAATAAATGTTTGACCACGTCCTGGTAATTCGAGTGCGCGACCTGGGGGAAGAGGCATAGTGCTGAGATTAGTTTGCTAGTTTGCTGACTCGGTATTGAGCACTTTGACTTTGAGCATGCCATTTGGTGCTTCGTACGTGACCGTTGCACCAACTGTGGCGCCGAGCAAGCTTGAACCGAGTGGAGAACTTGGGCTCATCACGCTGACGTCATCTGCTTCTGGCTTTTCTTCGACATGACCAATCAAAAACCGCTCGGCGTCAGAGTCGTCGTCGCCGTCGTAGACGATGGTGACAATGGTGCCAAGGCCAACAACGCCTTGCGGTGCTGGCGGAATAATTTCCGCATCCTCGAGAAACGATTCAATTTGGCGAATGCGACCTTCCATATGACCCTGCTCGTCTTTGGCAGCGTGGTAGTCGCCGTTTTCCTTGAGGTCGCCCATTTCGCGTGCGCGCTCGATCTTGTCGGCAACTTGGATACGTCCGCGCGTGGTGAGGTCGGTGAATTCGGCGGTTAAACGGTCATGGGCCGCCTGAGAAAGTTGGTGCTTTGCCATGCGCACAAAGGTTAGCGGTGCGCATTGCGCCCTACGATATAGGGGTATGGCAACGTCAACATCAACATCAGTATCTGACAAGATGCATCGCATTGCAGTAATTGGCGGTGACGGAATTGGTCCAGAGGTCGTGAAAGAGGCCCTCAAAGTTTTGCGTGCTGCTGGTGCGCAACTGGAAACAACCGATTTTGATTTGGGTGGCGCGCGGTATTTGCGCGACGGTGAGGTGTTGTCGGACGAGACGCTTGCGCAGTTGCGCAACTTTGATGCCATCTTGCTTGGCGCTGTGGGTACTCCGGGCGTGCCGCCCGGTGTTATTGAGCGTGGACTTTTGCTCAAGATGCGCTTTGAGTTGGACTTGTACATCAATCGTCGACCTTTTGCAGGCACGGCACCTGGGCACACCACGCCTCATGACTTCATTGTGATTCGCGAAAACACTGAAGGGCCATATGTTGGCGAAGGTGGTGTATTGCGAAAAGGTACTCCACAAGAAGTAGCAACGCAGGGAAGCGTAAATACGGCACACGGCGTAGAGCGCTGCGTGCGCTACGCATTTGAGCTGGCTGCAACTCGCTCTCGCAAAC
>CAXNNK010000015.1:0-11556 GCA_964203725.1 Ilumatobacteraceae bacterium
GAGAGTTAGCCTTTCTGAATGCTGGTGATTTCAATCACCGAGTACTTTTGACGATGACCAAAACGACGACGCTGGTTGGTACGACGCTTGTAAGTAAAGCCGTCGATCTTTGGGCCAGCAGCAATGCCCATGACCGTTGCGGTTACTGAAGACTTAGCGAGCTGTGCAGGAGTGGTCAAGATGGTTGAACCGTCCACGAGCATGATCGGGGTGAACTTCACCTCTGAGCCCTCTTGAGCATTGAGCAGTTCGACATGGACCTGTTGGCCCTTGGCGACCTTCTCTTGCTTGCCTCCGGATGCGATGATTGCGTACATAAGAAGTCCTTACTCTATCCCTGTGGTCACTAATTACCCAACCACCGGCTGGGCTTTATTCGTTGAGGTTTAATTAGTCAAGCATTGACAGATCGAGCGTAAATCCACGACTGTCGCAAACTGCGCAGGCATCGGCAAAACTCGTCAGCAATCCTTCTCCAATACGCTTGCGGGTCATCTCCACAAGACCAAGTTCCGAAATCTCAAATACTTGAGTGCGGGTCTTATCTCGCGCAAGTGCGTCTTTGAACGACTCAAGCACCTTGCGACGGTTTTCCCTGATCTCCATGTCGATGAAGTCAATGACGATGATGCCACCGATATCGCGCAGGCGCAATTGTCGCGCAATTTCTTCTGCGGCTTCAAGGTTGTTATAGAAAACAGTCTCTTCCAGGTTTGATTTACCAACGTTTTTGCCCGTGTTGACGTCGATCACTGTGAGAGCTTCAGTGTGCTCAATAATCAGCGAGCCACCAGAAGGTAGCCACACCTTTCGATCAAGCGCTTTCAGTAACTGCTCGTGCACTCGGTATTGCTCAAACAGTGGCAGTTCGTCGGTGGCTGGGTTGTATAACTCGACACGATCTGCAAACTCGGGATTAAAAGCCTGAATATAGTCGCGCACTTCTGCAAATAACACAGGATCATCAATCACGACGCCACGATATTCACTCGTAAATTCTTCACGAATCACACGCACAGCCAAAGGTGGTTCGCGATACAACAATGTTGGCGGGTTTGCTTTTTCTGCAGCACTGCGAATTGCAGCCCACTGTGCCAGCAACCTGGTCATGTCCGTTGTCAGTTCATGCTCCGTCGCGTTCTCCGCAGCCGTGCGCACAATAATTCCATGTTGCTCCGGCTTAATTCGATCAAGAATTCCGCGCAGTCTTCGACGCTCGCCCTCTGGCAATCGCTTTGAAATTCCATATGTTCGCGAATCGGGAATGAGCACAACAAAACGGCCCGGCAATGACACTTCTTGCGTGAGTCGACCGCCCTTCGCAGCAATCGGATTCTTTGTTACTTGACACAAAATCAATTGACGTGCCTTCAGCACTTGTTCAATACGCGGGTCTGCGCCCTGCTCAACTACATCTTCTTTATCAAACTGCACATCTCCGCGATACAAAACCGCATTCTTTGGTGTACCGATGTCGACAAAGGCTGCTTCCATACCTGGTAATACGTTTTGTACGCGCCCCAAATAAATGTTTCCATGAATTTGCGAGTCGTCATCCGCAGGTCGCGACACGTAGTGCTCGATCAAACTTCGCCCTTCGAGCATGGCAACTTGCGTGAAGTCTGGCCGCACTTGAACACACATCAGGTAACGACCAACAGCCTTACCATTACGTTCCTTGCCCTTGCGACGCTCCATCAATTCGGCATCGGTGCCTGGCGTTGATTCTCGGTCGTCACTGCGAGCAGCTCGACCGCGGCGGTTACGCCCACCGCGCTTTCCACCTCGACGGCTCTTATTGCGTTCTCCGCCTTCTGAATCATTGCTGTTTTGATCTTTGCTGTTCTGTTCTTTAATCGCGTTCTGGCCAGATCGTCTTGGTAGTTTGGACGCTTGCACGGTCGGTGACGCCGTTTGTGCGGTTGCAGGCGCCGGGCGTGTGTCGCCAATCTGGGGCTTGCGCACCAATGCATCACCAGCCACTTCGGCTGACATCATTCTGCCTTCATTCGGAAGCTCTGGTAGCTCAGCCGAGTCCTGCGTCTCTGGCGCAGGACGTGGTGCACGTTGGGCACGAGGCGGTTGCTCAGATTGCGCGACTATTTCGACACTGTTGTTATCAGCACTACCAGCATCAAAATCATCGACTTCGTCAGTGAAATCACTGTCATGATCACTGTCATGATCACTGTTGTTATCTGCAACGCTTCCACCGGCTGAGTTTGTGCGGGTGCCAGATGCGCTTGTGCGATTGCGATTTCGTCCCCCACGCCGACCACGGCGTCGCTTTTTGGCAGCAGCAATTGCAGCCGTCGACTGTTCGCTCAGGGCAGGACGCTCAGTGGGCGCGCCGTCGTTTTGGGCATCGCTGCCCGACTGATCGCCTGGATACTCAGAGACAGCGTCTCCTGGAACTACTTCACTCATACTCTTGCTCGTTTCCCTGATGAGATATCGCACCGAGGTGGCAGCGTTGCCGTCCACGTGCAATATCGTCGCGGTCCAGCGCTTCGGATTACGAAGACTTGTCTTCGCGGCCCGAATCGCTATCGCGTGATCGACCTTGGGATGGGCAAAACGCCCGTCCTTACCCTTCAGGCTACCCCGTGGCATCCTGCCTACAGCGACACATTTTCCCCTATTCCAAGCGCCTCATATGCACACTTTGCACAAGTCCAACCATGATCCCCATTGCCAGCATGTGTGACCCCCCATAAGAGATGAATGGCAGGGGCAGTCCACTCACTGGGGTCAGTCCGAGGGTCATACCAATGTTCTGGAAAATCGTGAACGTCATCAGCGTAAAAATTCCGCAGGTCAAATAAAAACCAAATCGATCCCGGGCCATCTGGGCAATACGCCACACTCGCCACAACATCACAGCAAACAACGCGATCACGATGCCTCCCCCAAGCATTCCAAACTGCTCCGCGATTGCCGAAAATGGAAAATCGGTGAACTGCACGGGAATGTATTTCCCGTTAGTAAGTGGTCCCTGCAAATATCCTTTACCCAAAAAACCACCAGTTGAAACTGCACGCTTTGCAAAACGTACTTGCAACACCACCGACTCAAGCGCCTTGTCGCGCGAGTCTTGGTTCACCCAAGAAACAAAACGTCTCAATTGATACGTACCAATAAAACCGTTCAACAGCACCGTGCCCATCGTTGCAATAGACAGTCCTGTGATCATCAGCAAATAGCGACGCTGTGCACCAGCAACTATCAATATCCCAAAAACACCAGCAATGATCACGGTTGCCGAACCAAGATCGGGTTGCAACAAAATCAGCGCAACTGGTGCACCAACGATGTACATCGACATCACAAAGTGATGCCAATCAATAGTCGTATCACTTGCTTCACTGAAATAGCTCGCAATTAATATCAAAATTATTGGTTTCACAAATTCAGCAGGCTGCAGCGAAAATGAAATGATTGGGACGTTAAATGACAATCTTGCCCCACCCCGAACCGCACCATAGACGAGCACCAAAACGAGTAGCAACAACAGCCCGCCGTACAGCAAACCAACTTGTGCTCTAAACCATTCATGCCCTACCGCCATCACAATGGCTGTAGCCGCTGCTGCAAGTGCAACAAATCCTGCTTGGCGTTGTGTGTACACAAATGGATCAAAACTTTGATCGAGCAACCTCAAATGCGTCGTTGAGAAAACATTAAACAAGCCGATAATTGATTGGGCAGCAACAACGAAAATCAAAATCCAGTCGATGTTACGAATCGGGTCTGCATAGCTACCGCTAAAGCCAAACGTATTTCCAGAATTTTGTTGACGAAGTTTGCGTTTTAAAGTTTGTAATGGCATCAGTCGCGACTTTCCGATCGTCCACCGGCCAAACATGTAGGATTGCGCAAGTATGTCGGCGGCGCAGCAATCCCACTTTGTACATTGAGCGGATCAGCGGTCACAACGCCATCTAATTTGTATCGGCCCGCAAGCGCGGTAAAAATGCATTTCAAAACCGGCGCAGCGGCCTGCGATCCGTACCCAGATTTTTCCAAATACGCAAAGGCCGAGTATGGCTGCAGCGGATCAAGGCTGTAGGCACCGAATGCAGACGAGTCGTTCCACGGCAGGTTTCCTAATCCTTGGGCTGTACCAGTCTTGCCAGCAATCGGAAGCAGGTCATATGGGTACCCTTTAAACAACAGCTCGCCAGTTGTCTTGTGGTAAAAATCAAAATTCACACCAGGTCCAGTGATCACTCTGGCCATACCCCGCACGATAGGTGCAAGCCGATCTCCTGTCATGTCCAAAGTTCGCACAGGGTCGAGTCCATCAAACCGCTCGACAGCATTCGCCAGCGCCAAATCCCCAATTCCCGTCAATTTGTCGGGAGTACCAGGAGCAAATACTGCTTGCACGACGTGCGGCGTCAAAAGTTTGCCTCCATTGCCCAACACTCCGTATGCGGCTGCCACCTGTAGTGGTGTAGCCGACAACAATCCCTGACCAATAGAAAACAGCACTTGATCGCCCACGTAGTACGCCTTGCCCGATTCTTGAGAGATGGCACCAATGTCTGCCATTCGCTTCTTCAATGCCTTGCTCGGAATCGTGCCCGCAAATTCGTTCGGTAAATCGATATTGGTTGGTGAGCCAAAACCAAAAAGTCGTACTTGCTCCTCCAGGATTGGCTTGTACCCACGTTCGGTCAAAATCTGCTCGCCAATCTTGTAAAAGAATGCATCGCTCGAAACTGCAAGAGCGTCCTCTACCGTCACGCTCCCATATCGGCATGGTGATCCCGTGGCTGCACACACCGCATTTCTAAACACGCACTTCACTCCCTGTTGGCAACGATCACTTGGAATGCTTTCCAGTTTGTACGTGCCGCGGTCGTCCAACTCGTAAGTTGAACCGCCTGGAAGTTGCCCTGTATTGAGCGCTGCATAAGCAACAAATGGTTTAAACGACGACCCTAAGTTGTAACGACCAGAAACTGCGCGGTTCACCAAGATTGACAAGTCAGGATCATCGGTTTGCGGAAACACTTGCGCAAATTTGTTACTCGTGACACCTCCACCAAACCATCGATTATCAAATCTTGGATATGAAGCCATTGCGATCACCTGCCCGGTCTCGTGATTCATCACGACAACAGAGCCTGCAGGTGCCTTGTAATACACCGCATCTGGAAACAATGGGTCAAGCGTGCCATCAGGTAGTCGCACGTTGCCGGCTTCAACGCGGCGACGCAACACCAACTGCGTTTCCAATGCTTGCTCAGCAAATTGTTGAATACCCATTTCAATCGACAAGTGCAGGTCGTTGCCAACGATCGGCTCTACTCGCTCAATGAGCCGGAGCAACTTGCCTTGAGCATTCACTTCATAGCGCACATACCCAGGTGTGCCTCTCAAGATTGGTTCATACGATTGTTCGACGCCATAGCCGCCAACTCGCTCATTTGGGTCGTAACCAATCGATTTGTAATACGCCAATGTCTTTTGCAGAATTGCACCGATGTACCCGATGACGTGGCTACCAATTGCACCAAAAGGATAATTTCGTTTCCATTCTTCGCGCACATAGATTCCTGGATAATCCTCGATGCGTTCTGCCAAAAATAGGGCCGTCTCCTCGGAAACATCTTCTTTCAATGGCAAAGCCTCAAGTGGTCCAAACCTTTTGTCTTCGTAGCGCTTAAACAACGATTCGATAGGTATTTCTAACGGGCCAGACAATCGCTGAAACATCTCGAGTCGATCGATTGGATCTTTCAATACTTCGCGATCAATAGTCACGGTCAAGATGCGTTTGTTGTCGGCGACCACTCGCCCCTTTGCATCAAAGATACGACCGCGCTCTGGAAGCAACCGAATGGTTCGTGTGCGCACCGCAAGCACGACAGTCTCGTTATCTTTGGCTTGAACCGCCTGCATAAACCACATCCGCACCGACAATGATCCCAGCAGCACAGACGCCGCAACCGCCAATGCAGTGAATCTCTTCGAGTGATTATTAACCGCCATCCCGACTAACCAATGAGCGATTCTTTAAGTGTCCAACGACAAACAAGCAACAACAGCGGCGCACCAAACATGCCCACAACTGCTACAAGGCCAACTACGACAATCACATGGGGTTGCAACTGTCCACTAAAACCCACCATTGATTGAGCGATTGGAAACGCCAATTCTCCCAATGCGCCAACAACTCCGATGGTGATTGCCCTTGTCCACCAAGTTGGTTCACGAATGAGATAAGGCAACATTCCACCAACAAAAGCCGTGGCACCAAACACCAATGATGCAAGACCGAGCGGTGTGGACAGCACACAGTCATACATCACCCCAATGATGAGTCCTGATATTGCGCCCACTTCCGAGCCATAGAGGGTTCCCGCAGCAACTGCAAACAACAACATCAATGGCAACATGACTGCAAATGGGCGCATGTCGTTCAACAACGTGGTTTGTAGTCCAAGCAATATCAGAGACACCAACACAAGTCGTGTCCAGCGGCTTGCCATAAAGCGCAAGATTCTTTCGCTCACGGTGCCGTTCGCTCAGTAATCGGTTGATAGAGCAAAATGCGCACAAAACTCAAGTTGCTGAGGTCTGCAACAATGTCAATTTCTAGCAGTGGTCCTGCAGTTCCCAGTCTCTCTTTCACGCGAGAGACTGTGCCAACCACAATGTCGGGGGGAGCAAGGCTCAATGAACCGCCCGCTGTCACAATTGGCGAACCTGCTTGCACAACCCCAAAGCGTTGAGCCGCATCGACGAATCGAACAGTTGGAACGCGACCGGCTCCCCTTCCCTCAAGGACTCCAGTTTCACGCACCGACACATTGCTTCCAGGAGGAATAGTGAGTGAGGAAGAAATAATCGGCGTTCGTGGAGCAACTAGTGAACCAGGTGTGAAGCCCGCAATATTTGATGTCACCGGAACGGACGGAACTGTCACTTGCGGGTCAATGGTCTCTGGAACAGACACTACAGTCACAGCCGTTGCAGGGTCTTGTATTGGCAATGTTGTCGTTGTTGGTTTCGGCGTATTTATGATCTTGACGGAAAGTGCGTACTGCGGATCAGTGATCAGCATGACTACCGCTCGGTTCGAAAATACTTGCGTGATTTTGCCCACAAGCCCAGCGGCGTTCAATACCGGCATCCCAACTTTGATGCCACTCTCTGAGCCTTGATCTATCTCGACGCTTTGCACAAAATTGGAAGGCGAATCACCAATCACTTGCGCACTCACCGAGTTGATACCGGCAAGCGTTGGCAAACCATTAAGCGCTAGCAACTCTTGCGACAATCGCACCGAAGCCGCGGCTGCAACTGCCGCACCCTCTTGCTGCGCAATTTTTTCTCGTAACAACTCGTTTTCATCGGTTACATCGTTGTAGTGGGTGATGCCGAACCATGCATTTGTTGCTGGACGGGTCACCACACGTGTCACGCTCTCAATTGGTCTAAAAATTACGCCAAATGTCGAACGCAATGAGCGTGTAGCCGAGCTTCCTTGCAGATCAAGTGTTACGAGAATGATCGCCGTCAACGCAAGCAACGCCATCACTCGTCTCGACTTCATCGACCGAACTGCCATGGTGAAGCCCTACGCAAACCTACGCAAAGGAGGTCTGAGCAGTCAGACCTTTCATGGCTTCGATGTTGTCAAGCGTCATTCCGCATCCGAGGACCACCGAAAATAGTGGTTCAGGAGCCAAGAATGCGTGGATGCCCGTGTCGTGTGTAACGCGTTCGGCGAGCCCAGTCAACAGTGCCCCACCACCAGACAACATAAGTCCGTGCCCAATGATGTCGGCTGCCAACTCTGGTGGCGTGCGCTCAAGGGTCACCTTGATTGCATTGACAATTGCGGAAACCCCAGCGTCAATACCACTGCGCACATCTTCACTCGTGACAACTTGAGTGCGAGGAAGACCAGTCATGGTGTCGCGACCACCCACGTCGGCAGTGAGCTCTTCATCAAGTGGCCAAGCAGAACCAAGTTGCAGCTTTACTTCTTCTGCAGTGTTCTCACCAATGTCCAACGAATACTCGTTCTTAAACATCGAGATAATTGCTTGGTTGAGTTCGTCGCCGGCAACAGGCGCCGAATATGCAGTGACTATTCCGCCCATTGAGATAACCGCAACTTCGGTCGTGCCCCCACCAATATCGACAATCAAACTTGCGCTCGGCAAATGCACCGGTAACCCTGCACCGATCGCGGCAGCCATCGGTTCTTCAATGATGTACACCGGCCGACGTGCTCCTGCATACTCTGCAGCTTCTTGAACCGCCCGGCGCTCAACACCCGTGATCTCAGATGGAACACAGATAATCATTCGTGGCTTATTCCACCGGCTGGTATGAACTTGTTGAATAAAGTAGCGAAGCATTTTTTCGCAGGCATCAAAATCTGCGATAACGCCATTTTGTAGTGGTCGTACCAGTCGGATATTTTGTGGGGCTCGCCCCCACATTCGTTTGGCTTCAAAACCAACAGCCACTAATTCGCCGGTTCTGCTATCCACGGCTACCGATGAGGGTTCATTCAAAACGACACCTTCACCCTTTACATAAACAAGGGTGTTGGCCGTACCTAAATCGATGGCGATGTCACGTCCTAACGAAAGTGCGCCTCCACCAGCCATGCTTTGGTCTCCTTAGCGCGCCAATGCTGAGCGCGCGATCAATGAGCAAATCCTACCTAAACCCGCATATTGATCGGGGTCTACAGATGTGGAAAGAAGATCCCGATTTCACGTGCTGCAGACTCCGCTGAGTCACTTCCATGGATGAGATTCTCTGTAAAGAGTGTGCCGTAGTCACCGCGGATGGTGCCTAGAGCGGCAGCCTTCGGGTTCGTTGCACCCATCATTGCGCGCAGTACTTCCCACGCATCTTCTGGACCTTCAATCACCAGTGCAACTACCGGACCGCGCGACATAAAAGCCACGAGCTCTGGGTAAAAACCCTTGCCTTTATGTTCCTCGTAATGACGCTCAAGAATTGCAGCGTCCAATGAGCGCAACTCCATTGCAACGATTTTGAGACCTTTGGTTTCAAACCTTGAAAGGATGCTTCCAACGAGACCTCGCTCGACTGCATCTGGCTTGAGTAGGACAAGTGTTTGAGTGCTCATCTCTATAGTTTACGGCGCAAGTAGGTCCGAGCACTACCCACGACATACAAACTTCCAGCCACAAGCACCGCATCATCTTCGCGAGCAATCTTGAGTGCTCGATCACACGCTGCCTCCACCGTTTCACACACCACGACCTCTTCGCATCCCATGTGTTGAGCCGCACCTCCAAGATCGCTTGCATCAAGTCCGCGCGGCGAAGGTGCAGTGCAACAAATCACCACGTCAAATTCGTCTGCACGCAGTGCCGAGAGCAACATCTGTGGGTCTCGGCCCTTGAGCGCGCCGACGACCAAAATTCGTTTACCCTCAGGTGAAAAATCATCAAAAAACACTTGGGCACATACATCGGCACCCGCAGGGTTGTGCGCGCCATCGATAACAACAAGTGGTCCACGTCCAAGCACTTCAAAACGACCAGGCATTTTTGCTGCCGCAAAACCTTCACGCACCACCTCGACGTCTAGTGCGTTACCAAAAAACTCTTCCACCGCAGCAACAGCGATTGAGGCATTGTCACCCTGATGCATTCCGTGCAAAGGAAGCGGCAAATCTTTATATACGGCTCGTTCCGTTCGTACGTCGATCATTCGACCACCAACTGCCAATTCGTTTTCGGCGCATTCAAAATCATTTCCACGCAACACCACCGACAAAGAATCGGCGGCATTCCATGTCTCTTGCAGATCCTGATTGGTGTCGCCAACCACGAGCACACTGCCTGGTTTTGAAATTCCGACTTTCTCGAAAGCAATGTCTTGCAAAAGTGGTCCTGCAAATTCGGTGTGATCAAGTGCGATGTTAGTGATCACTGCAACAGCCGAGTTAACGACATTCGTCGCATCCCATCTACCGAGCATTCCTACTTCAATCACAGCCACGTCGACTGCGGTGTCAGCAAAATATCTAAATGCTGCAGCAGTCATGACCTCAAAATATGACGGCCGCACACCTCCAAGCACTTCAATATCAGCGATTGCTGCAACACAATCTGCAAAATCTTGTTCGCTGATGGGTTCGTTATTGCGCGATATTCGTTCGGTTAACGTTTCCAAATGCGGACTCGTATAGGTACCAACTTGTAATCCGTGCGCCATCAGTAGTTGGGTGATGATTTGGGTTGTCGAACCTTTGCCATTTGTGCCAGTGATGTGAATGACCGGATAGTTCAGGTGTGGATGTCCCATCAAATCCATAAATGTATTGATGTTGTCAAGTGACGGAGACTCCACTCGCCCGGTCTTTTCATAGCTGGCATGTTCGTCTAGATACGTGAGGGCCTCACCGTATTGCATAATGCGCAGGCTAGTTCTTAGGAAGCGGCGCGGCGCTGGCGTGTGACACGAGTATTTCGCATGACAAGCTCAGGGCTCGCTTTTGTGGTGATCGACTCAACACCAAAGATCACGCGAGCCACATCGGTTCGTCCAGGTATTTCGTACATGGTGTTGAGCAATACCTCTTCTAAAATCGCGCGCAAACCGCGAGCACCAGTGCCACGATGCAAAGCCTGTTCGGCAATCGCAATCAGTGCATCTGGGGTGACTTCAAGCTCGATATCTTCAAATTCGAAAAACTTCTGATATTGCTTGAGTAAAGCATTCTTGGGCTCGGTCAGGATCGAGATCAATGCTGCCTTATCAAGACTGTGCACTGCACCGACCATTGGCAGTCGACCAATGAACTCAGGAATCATTCCGAACTTCAACAAGTCTTCAGGCAACACTTGGGCAAACAACTCACCGGCGTTCTTCTCGGCTTTCGAACGAACTTCGGCATGAAAGCCAACACCCTTGTGACCAATCCGATTCTCAATGATCGTGTCGAGACCGGCAAATGCGCCACCCACAATAAACAAAACATTGGTGGTGTCAATCTGAATGAACTCTTGGTGCGGATGCTTGCGTCCCCCCTGCGGTGGAACCGATGCAACCGTTCCTTCCAAAATCTTGAGTAGTGCCTGCTGAACACCCTCGCCAGACACGTCACGCGTAATTGAAGGGTTCTCGCTCTTACGTGCAACTTTGTCAATTTCGTCGATGTAGACAATCCCCATTTCGGCGCGCTTGACATCAAAATCGGCAGCTTGCAACAACTTGAGCAAAATGTTTTCTACGTCTTCACCTACATAGCCAGCCTCGGTGAGTGCGGTTGCGTCGGCAATTGCAAACGGCACATTTAGCAAACGGGCAAGTGTCTGAGCCATGTGCGTCTTGCCGCAGCCAGTTGGGCCGAGCAACAAGATGTTGCTCTTTTGTAGTTCCACTTCATCTCTGCGGGCATTGCCAGAATTTTTGTACTTGATGCGTCGATAATGATTAAACACTGCAACAGCCAAAACTTTTTTGGCTTGCTCTTGTCCAACAACATATTCATCTAAAAATGCACGAATATCTCGAGGTATTGGAAGTTCTTCTAAACCAACTTCG
>CAXNNK010000016.1:0-11328 GCA_964203725.1 Ilumatobacteraceae bacterium
AGTTTTCCAGTCAATAGCACCGAAGGCAATGTGTGAACGGGAAGGAAACCCGAGCGCGTAGGCAATTGGAAGCCGCATGTCAGGCATTGACAACTGCGCGATGACCGCACCGTCAGCGAACTCAACCATAGAGTGCACAACAGATTGAGGGTGAACAACAACGTCAATATCATCAAAACTCACACCAAACAATTCATGTGCCTCAATTACTTCAAGTCCTTTATTCATCAGCGTCGACGAATCGACTGTGATCTTTGGACCCATTGACCATGTTGGGTGCTTGAGCGCATCTGCAATCGTTACATGCTGCAAAGAATCCGCGGTGCGGCCACGAAATGGTCCGCCACTTGCCGTCAACAACAGGCGATGCACTTCACGATCTGCATCAAGCGATGATCTCAAGCATTGATGAATTGCGCAGTGCTCGCTGTCTACTGGCACGATGACTGCACCAGCAATCTGACGCAATGGCCGCACAATTGGTCCGGCAGCTATCAGACTCTCTTTATTTGCCAATGCAAGTCGTTTGCCGTGCTGCAATGTCGCCATCGTTACAGGTAACCCGGCAAATCCGACTACCCCGTTAACAACGACATCGGCATCGCGTGCGAGTTCGGCGAGGTCTGCAACAACTTCAACACCTGGCAATGCCTGTGCAACTTTCTTTCGGGCAATGTCATTGCTGACTGCAACCATTTTTGGCTTGCACGATTTTGCTTGAGCAATCACTGCGTCGGCCGATGAACCGACACCGAGTCCAACTATCTCGTACTCACCGCCACTGCGTGAAACGACATCAATGGTCTGCGTTCCTATTGAGCCAGTTGATCCAGCAATTGCAACACGCACGACCGACATGTGTTCAGTCTGTCAGCGAATTGGGTGGTTCACTTCCAGGGCGAGATGACGAGGGTGAGGTAATACGCAGCAGGCAGCACAAAGAGCAAACTGTCAAAACGATCCAATACTCCACCGTGCCCACGCAATACTGTGCCGAAATCCTTGATATTGAGGTTGCGCTTAAACATCGATTCGGCAAGATCTCCAAGAGGCGCCATGACCGAAATCACTATCGCCAATGCAATCCACTCGCCGAGGCTATTCCACGTAGTGCTCTGCGTACCGATGGCTACACAAGCAGCAAATGTGCCTACTGTTCCGCCGATCAGGCCTTCGACCGATTTGGCAGGACTGATCCAATCTCGCAGGGGTGTTCGACCAAATGCATTGCCGACAAAATATGCAGCCATGTCATTGGCAATTACACCGAGAACGATGATGAACAGCGTGTCGGTGCCAACATGCACAAATCCCGGGCCATTGGCTGTCGAAAAACGCAAGATCAATGCTGCATACGAACTCATCAAACCAATCCAGAGCATTGCAAGCATCATGATGGCGGTGTTTGGTACTGGCCCAGACTCAATGCCATCGCTACCCACAAACACCACGACTGCAGCGACAAATCCAAATACGAGAACAAGCGGTAGAGCGGCATCGCCAATCCAGTAGGCACACAAGGGAGCAGCCACACAACCCACGACACCAATCACTGTCGATGGTCGGTATCCACTCACATTGGCTTGAGTAAAGAATTCGAATGCAGCAACTCCAATAAGAATTGCAACCACAAAAATCACTGCAGCAGGACGCCACATGATTGTCGCAATAAATACTGCGGCAAGCAGTGCACCGACCGCGGTTGCTGTTGGCAAGTCGCGGCCACCACCAGTGTCACTGCCGCGTGGCAATGAACCTGTTTGCGCGCCTACTGATGTGCGACGCGCGCGAGTGACCTGTGCACCGCGACCAGCAGCGCGTGGGGCCGGGCGTAATTGTGCACCTGATGCATCTTGTGCAACTGGCCGGCGAGATTCGTTGGTTGGGTCGGTGCCAATAACAATGCGACCTTCACGTCGTGGTGTGCTTACCGGCGGTGGCGTAGTAGTTTCAAATTGTCGTCGCCTACCAGTGAGATCAACTGTGGGACGACGGGCCCCCTTTGATGTGCTCGGGTCTGGCTCGTTGTAAGCAGACCAAACATCGCTGTTGTCGCTGATGTCATTATTGTTGTCATTTGCACCAATAATGACGCGGCGAGTTGGCTGGGCATCAGGCTTTCTAAAGCGTGGCACATCCCCTGTTGGTGGTTCTGTCCAATGCGGAAGTTGCTCGGTGTCATTTGCTCTAAACGTAAGTGCAGGACCACTGTCATCTGTCTCGGCAAACTTGACTACACCAAACTCGTCACCGAAGTCAATCGTTGGATCAACACCGTTCGTGTCATCGTCCGAAAAATTACCCCTATTGTCCTTGCTCATGAGATGTCTCCCTACACTTCGAGAAGTTCAGTTTCCTTACGGCTAAATGCCCTATCAATGGCTTCAACATTGTCGTGCGTAAGTTTTTCTAATTCTTTTTCAGCGCGTTCTAGATCATCTTTGGAAATGTCGCCAGCCTTCTCAGCAGTCTCCAATGATTTGCGTGCATCTCGACGTACGTTTCGCAACGCAATTCTTCCGTCTTCGGCCATGTTCTTGACAACCTTGACATACTCCTTGCGACGCTCCTCTGTGAGCATTGGAAAACTCAAGCGCACGACGACGCCGTCATTGCCAGGTGTCACACCTAGATCGCTTGACTGAATCGCTTTTTCGATGGCGGCAATAGAACCACGGTCGTGGGGTTTGATAACAAGCGTGCGTGCATCGGGCACTTGAAATGAAGCAAGTTGCACCATTGGCACTGTTGCGCCGTAGTACTCAACAGCAATCTTTTCGACAAGATTGGATGTGGCACGACCTGTGCGAACGCCCAAAAATTGCGACTGCACATGCTCTAAAGCCTTGGTCATACCCTCCATGGCCTCAAGTAACGTTTCCTCAATCACCCAACCAGCGTACCTATTTCCTCGCCTCTGAGTATGGACTTGATATTGCCACGCTCCAGCAGGTTGAAAACCACGATTGGCAAATTGTTGTCACGACAGAAGGTAATTGCTGTCGAGTCCATGACCTTAAGACCTTTGTTGATCACATCGAGGTACGAAATATGCGAATACTTGGTGGCAGTTGGATCAAGCTTTGGGTCGGCTGTGTATACGCCATCCACACCAGAGTGCGTGCCCTTCAAAATTGCTTGTGCCGATATTTCTGCAGCGCGCAGTGCTGCAGCGGTGTCGGTTGTAAAGAATGGGTTGCCCGTTCCGCCAGCCAAAATGACGACACGTCCTTTTTCAAGGTGACGCTCTGCGCGAAGACGAATATACGGCTCGGCAACTTTTGGCATCTCGACTGCAGACATCACGCGCGATGATTGACCAACTCGTTCAAGTGCGTCTTGAAATGCGAGTGCGTTCATCACTGTTGCGATCATTCCCATGTAGTCGGCTTGCGCCTGATCCATGCCCTGAGCAGCCCCTTTGATACCTCGCCAAAAGTTTCCACCGCCCACTACTACCGCAATGTCGACACCAAACTCTTGACGCGCCTCATGCAACTCGGTTGCAACTTGATGCAACACGTCATTGTCCAAACCAAAACCAGTTGACTCTGCCAATGCTTCACCAGACAACTTAAGCACGATGCGATTCCACCGCGGAGTTGAAGTTGGATCAGATGCCATACCTAGGTATTAGTTTTAGCCGATTTCCACCTGTGAGTAGCGAACAATGGTCGATTTGCCGATAATTTGCGCCACTGACTGCTTGTCGTCTTTGGCGTATGGCTGCTCGAGCAATGCGATGTCTTTAAAGAAACCCTGCACTCGGCCTTCAACAATCTTACCAATTGCGGCTTCTGGCTTGCCTTCGTTGCGCGTCACGACTTCGAGGGTTGCCCGCTCTGCATCGATCACATCTTGTGGGACGTCATTCTTGGCCATGTATTTTGGACGAGCAAAGGCGATGTGCACTGCAATGTCGTGGGCCAATTCTTGGGTCGCACCGCTCATTTCAACTAGGACACCATTGACGCAACGTCCGCCTTGCATGTGCATGTACGAATCCAACAGGTTTCCTGCTGAGGCTTCAAATCGGACTACCTCACCAATGTCAATGCGCTCCTTGAGCAAAATCTTGAGGTCATCGAATTGCGCTGTGCGCTCGCTTACTGCGTCGACACCTTTGTCTACAACTAAGTTGACCAAGACATCTGCTTCAGCAATGAAGTGTTCGCTGCTTGCAACGAAGTCTGTCTCACACTTGAGTTTAACAATTGCGCCAACGTTGCCTTTGATCAACAATGCGACGAGACCTTGAGCGTTTTCACGATCGTCACGCTTTGCACTTGCAGCAAGACCCTTCTCGCGCAACCACAACTTGGATGCTTCCATGTCGCCATCGTTTGTTTCAAGTGCTTTTTTGCAATCCATCATTCCTGCGCCACTTGCTTGACGAAGGGCCTGCACATCTTTTGCTGTAAACGACATTGAGATCAGCCTTCCGACTTCGTCTCGCCAGCAGCTGCAACTCGTGCATCCCGCTCGGCTTGTGCTGTTGTGGCTGCTGCACGTGCTGCTTCTTGCGAAGCATCAAATGCTGCTTGTTCTTCGGCATTGCGTGTTACAGGTGTGGCAGTTGCAGATGCAGCACTGGCGCGACCCGAAGTCTTTTCGGCGATGAATTGACCTTCAATAACTGCTTCGCAGATCATGCGTGACATCAATTCGTTGGCACGAATTGCATCATCATTGCCAGGAATTGGAAATTGCACCAAGTCTGGGTTGACGTTGGTGTCAACAATGGCGATGACTGGAATTCCAAGCTTGTTGGCTTCAGTGACCGCAATGTGCTCTTTGACCGTGTCAATGATGAATACCGCAGTTGGCAGTTTGCTCATTGAACGAATGCCCGACAAGTTCTTTTGCAATTTCTCGAGCTCGCGGCTGATCAAAAGCGCTTCCTTCTTTGGCATCAACTCAAACTCACCCGAAGTTCCCATGCGCTCGTACTCTTGCATTTTGTTGACGCGCTTAGAGATGGTGTCAAAGTTGGTGAGCATGCCACCCAACCAACGCTCATTGATGTGCGACATGCCGCACTTCTCTGAGAAGAATTTAATTGGGTCTTGGGCCTGCTTTTTTGTGCCGATGAACAAAATCGTTCCGCCGTTGGCGACCATGTCGCGAACATATTTGTATGCGGTGTCGACGCGATCGAGCGTTTGCTCAAGGTCAATGATGTAGATACCGTTGCGCTCTCCGAAAATGAATCGCTTCATCCGTGGGTTCCAACGATGGGTTTGGTGTCCGAAGTGGACGCCCGCCTCAAGCATTTGACGCATGCTAATAATGGCCATGATTCTCTCCTCCCCTGTGGTTAGTTCGTGAACCCCTGCGCTTTTGACGACCACAGGATGGGGCTCACGTGAATGACGTGAATAATGAAAGGCGAAGTGTATCGGGCAGTTTTCAGCCCGCAACAAGAACTGCGCGGGGTTTGCCCCGTGATCTCAGCCCTGCACATTGACTCGGATCAATGTATTGGCCATCGACTCGCACTCCTACATAGAGTGACTCTCCTGCCACACCAATTGCGTGACCGACAACGACCATGTCCCCTGTTGTAACGATCACCGCTGCCAATCTGCCGTGAGTGACCAACACCGTGTTACCTGCCCGCACGACAACGTAGTGAGTTCCTGCCACTGAGCCAACAAATGTTGCGATGCCTGTTGCTGTTGCATTCACCGCACTGCCCGGTGCAGTTCGATACTCAATACCGCGATTTCCAGCACACCACCGACACAATGGCGCACGAAAATAATCAAGTACCTGCAGATTTTTGGGCAACCGCACCAACTGATCTATTTGCCCACAACTTGCCGAACTATTTGCAGCACCAAAAAATACAATCGTTGCTGCGAGTGCTACCGCTGCACAAACCCGTCGCGACTTAGTCAAGTTCGGCAGCGTGCAGCCGAGATCGCAATTGCAACACCGCTTTGGTGTGAATTTGAGAAACACGACTTTCAGTAACACCGAGCACGTCACCAATTTCTGACAACGTCAAATTTTCGTCGTAATACAACACCAGCACAGTGCGCTCCCGCTCGGGTAATTTCTTGATTTCCTGGCGCATCACTTTGCGCAATTCATCGGCTAGGACAGCAGCATCTGGTGTCGTTGCTTTGTATATGTCTGTATGTGTAGATGGAGATGTGCTTTCGGCAACAATATGGTCGAGTGGGCCAACTGACCCTGCGGCAATGTCGGAAAGCCTTTTGTGATATTCGGCCTCCGTGATCTGCAACTTTGCCATGATCTCTTCATCGCTTGGCGACCGTTGCAGTTCGTGCTCAAGTTGCGAGATTGCGTCTTGAATCGAACGTGAATGTGACCGCACCGACCTCGGCACCCAGTCAAGAGCTCGCAGACTGTCAAGAATTGCGCCTCTGATTCGTGGAATTGCATATGTCTCAAACTTTGCACCAAGAGTTGGGTCGTACCGATCAATTGCGTTCATCAAACCAAATACTCCAGCAGAGATGAGGTCGCCAGTGTCAACACGTTTTGGCAAACCTGCTGCCAATCGACCAGCAACGAATTTGATCAACGATGCATAATGAACAAGTAACCACTCGCGAGCAACAACATCTTTGTCGTCGGTCCATTGCTGCCAAGCCTGACTAACAGTGAGACGGACGGGCAGTGCATTCATGCCCTCCAATTATGCCCGCGGGTGACTGACCCCGTATACAGACTTGAGGCGCTCTTTGCTGACGTGGGTATAGCGCTGAGTAGTCGCAACATCACTATGGCCCAACAATTCCTGCACTGCCCTCAGATCTGCCCCGTTGTCAAGCAGGTGTGTGGCAAACGTGTGGCGAAGTGCGTGCGGGTGTGTTGGTGCCAACGAGCGAGAGTCCAGAATTCGACGCACATCACGAGTGCCCAGACGTTTGCCTCGACTGTTGAGAAAGAGTGCGACAACATCGGATTGTGAACCGCCGTCATTGACCACTTCGCTCCGCACCTTGACCCATTGTTTGACCGCTTCAAGAGTTGGTTCGCTCACCGGCACGCGACGCTCTTTAGACCCCTTGCCCATCAACGTGACGGCTAGAGCCCTGACCTGAATGCTGTCGATGTCGAGCGCACAGAGCTCGCTCACTCGCAAACCACTCCCATAGAGCATCTCGATCACCGCGGTATCACGCAGGGTTTTCCATTCCGGTTCGTCTTCATTTGTTCCGGTGAGTAACGCACTCAGTTGTTCATGAGTCAAGACCTTGGGCAGTCGCCCCGCATCACTTGGCGAACGCACACCAAGAGTTGGGTCAACCTTGATCTTTCCATCGCGCACTAACCACGCGAAATATCTGCGCAATGCTGCAAGTTTGCGACTCACGCTGCGCTTCGCATGCTTCATCGTCGTCAAAAAACTGATGTATTGCCGCACTACATCTTTTGTGACTTCTTTTGGAGAGACAATGTGCTGTCGTTCAACCCACTGTGCAAACAATGACACATCGCTGACATAGGCAGACACCGTGTTTGGCGAAGCCGCGGTGAGCGAGGTCGCGAAGCCATCAATGTTCCACTTGTTGATCTTTGTCATCAATAAAACCGTACCCCTATTCACAACTCATACCGAGCACCTCCCACCATCCCGCATTGTTGACAACCCAGCCCTCCGATTCAAGCCGTCCGAGTGCGAGAGCGGTTTGAACAAGATCGGTGCTTGTGCGCATCAACAATTGATCGAGCGTGACTGCCTCGCCGCGCATGTGGGCAATGAGTGCTTGGTCTTGCACGCTTGGAGTGCGACGTGAATCAAACACTTGTGGATGGTTCCGCCGATTGTCTAGGCCGAGCGCGACCATCACATCGGTCGCGTCAACCACTGGTGCACAACCTTGTTGCAACAACAGATTGGTGCCAGCCGACGACAATGAGCGTGGCGAACCGGGAACCGCCATCACGGTGATGTCGCGTCGTTGGGCTTCTTCAACCGTGATCATTGACCCCCCTTTTGCGTGTGACTCAATGACAACAACCAATTCACACAGTGCAGCCAAGATGCGATTGCGTAGGGGAAATCGAAATGCTTCAGGCATCGTGCCAGGCGGAGACTCAGTGAGCAGCAATCCGCTTTCGGCAACAAATTTCCAGAGGTCTGCGTTTTCTTTGGGGTATGTCATGTCGAGACCAGAAGCCACTACTGCAATTGGTTGACCACAGTGAGATTCGCTCGCCGAAACACTTTCGCGATCAAGTGCAAGCAACACTCCTTTGTGAGCCCATGCATCGACACCGCGCGCTAGCCCTGACACAACGGCGACTCCCTGTTCTGACAAGTCGTATGCCAAATGTGATGCCATATATCGACCTGCAGCAGTAGCCGAACGGGTACCAACGATGCCAACGCGTCGTTGTTGCAATACTTGCAAGTCGCCACGATAAAACAACACTGCTGGTCGAGCCACATCATTGAGCAATATTTCCGGATAATCAACTGCACCAATATAGGTAACCGACATTGAACCCTTGGCAAGTTTGGCGTCCATCAATTCGATGTCTGGTTGGCTCGGCGCTTCACCACCCAGCATCTCGATGGCGTGCGAAGGTGTCTGCACCCCCAACATCGCGCCAAGTCGACGTGTGCCAAGTCGTGGCACCGCGCTTAAGGCTGCTGCCAACAAATATTCTTGATTCATAACTTGTCTCCATTCAGTTGTGGATGCACACCAACTCGTAATGCAAGTGCTGTAGCAACGTGTGACTCGTCTATTTGCAAATTATTGTGATCACTAACGCTCATCAAGTCGGCAATCGTGCGAGCAACGCGACGAATGCGGTGATAGCCACGACCAGATAACCGTCCTCGCTCGAGGTGGTAACGCAAAAGTGCTGCAGCCTCTGTGGTGAGCGGTGCAAACTCGTCGAGCAAGTCGGCAGACAACGCTGAGTTCAAACACCCGCTTCGCAACATTGCAATCTGTCGCACGCGCAGTACTCGCGTTGCAATTACCTGCGACGACTCTGCAGGCGTATCGGTAAGCAACTCATCGACATGTGGCCTGCTGACTGCTACTCGCAGATCAAATCTGTCGAGTAGCGGTCCGGAAAATCGTCGGAGGTATCTCTTTTTGGCACTGTCATCGCATACGCATACACCTGGCATTCCTTCACCACACGGACACGGATTTGTGGCTGCCACAAGCAAAAACTTTGCTGGCATTGTCACGCTTGACTTTGCTCGAGCCAAACGTACGACTCCGTCTTCAAGAGGCTGGCGCAATGCATCCAGCACTGTTGGTGCAAACTCACCCAACTCATCCAGGAACAAAACACCGTTGGTGGCAAGTGAGATTTCTCCTGGTCGCATCGTCGATGCACCACCACCAACCATTGCCACAAGCGAAGTGGAATGGTGCGGTGCTCTAAACGGAGGCACCGTAATGATTCCTGTTGGCGGGAGTGGCGACTGCGCCGCAGAGTGAATAATGGTTGTTGCAACTGCCTCTTCATTGCTTAACGGTGGAAGAATCGAACTCATACGTTGTGCAAGCATTGACTTGCCAGCACCGGGCGGACCAACAAGCAGCAGATGATGAGCGCCCGCTGCTGCAATTTCGAGTGCTTGACGCGCCGCCGCCTGACCACGAACGTCCTTCATGTCTGCGCTCGGAGGCGCTGCATCCATCACTGTCCGACGCTGAGCTGGAGTCCACTGCGCTTCTCCCATCAAACACTTCACTAAATGGGCCAACGTTTGTGCACACACCACTTCGTTGCGAGCAGCAATTCGCGCTTCACACTCGCACTCTTGGGCAACAACAACGCTGCGATCATTGATCGCGGCTACGAGTGGCACGACCCCGGCAACTGGGCGCAAGGTTCCGTCAAGACCAAGTTCGGCAATGAATGCAAAACGCTCAGCAACTTCGTTGGGCAACACATCTTGCACAATGAGTAGACCAATCGCGATTGCTACATCGAGACCTGCCCCACCTTTACGTTCATGCACTGATGTAGCCAAGTTGACAGTGATGCGCCGATTTGGCCATGGTAAGTCGCAAGACAACAACGCGGCTCGCACGCGATCGCGTGACTCACGACATGCTTCGTCGGGCTGGCCAACAATAGTGAATCCGGGCAGTCCCATACCGACATGAATTTCAACGTCTACCTCCTTGCCTTGAACCCCTAACAATGTTGATGAACGAACCGAAGCGAAGGCCATGATCGCCCATGTGTACGGCAATGACCAACAATGTGTCGTGACATCACAAAATTTCTCTGATGTGGCGTGAGATACTAGAGTGATGCTTCGGAAGCCAAACATCACTCGTCTTGAGACCGCAATGGCGTTATTTGGCATCTTGAGCATCCTGGGACTTACCGGGTGCGCGTCACCAGAGCGAACTACCACCAACTTTTGTCGGCAATTGGAGCTCGAAATGCCAGGCATTGCCGAACAACCAGCCACTCCAGCGATGATCACATCGACGGTAGATCGTTATAAGCGCTTGCAAGAGTTGGCGCCACTGCAAGTTGAGACCGACTGGAATGCGCTCACGCTGTTGATGGAAAAAGCATCAAAGATTGATGCCGCCGACCCAACCAGTGTGCAAGAAGTAGTTGACTTGTCTTATGCCTCTGAAAAAAATGCGGCAGCGGCAGCGGCGTGGGTGCTCGCAACATGCGGAGTAGATATTTCTACAGGACTCTTCGTTGTTCAAGCGCCAGCAACTGATGTTGCGACTACTGATATTGCAACAACGCTGCCGTAATCAGCAGCAAATGTGCAATCGCTGTAGTTAGCGAATTTCTCCGCGCTTGACAATCACTTTGTCAACAAGGCCATACTCTTTTGCTTTTTCAGGGGTAAACCAGCGATCGCGCTCTGAATCTTTTTGAATCTGTTCAATTGCCTGACCAGAGTGATGCGCAGTGAGCTCTGCCATGCGGTGCTTAGTAAAAGCCAACTGCTCTGCCTGAATTGCAATGTCGGAAGCCTGACCGCGCAAACCAGCAAGTGGTTGATGCATCATGATGCGAGCGTTTGGCAATGTGTAGCGCTTGCCTGCAGTGCCGGCGGTGAGCAAGAACTGACCCATCGATGCTGCAAGACCCAAGCACACCGTCGCGACGTCGCAACTAATGAACTGCATCGTGTCGTATATGGCCATGCCAGCGGTGATTGATCCGCCTGGGCTATTGACATACAACCACACATCGGCTTTTGGGTCTTCACCTTCAAGAAACAACAACTGCGCACAGATCTGGTTGGCCACATCATCGTTGACATCGCTGCCGAGCATGATCACTCGACTCTTGAGCAGGCGAAGGAAAATGTTGTTTTGGGATTCTGGTCCACCTTCG
>CAXNNK010000017.1:0-11321 GCA_964203725.1 Ilumatobacteraceae bacterium
TCACACGTTGCCAATGATGCGCAGAATCCCACGAAGGGTTTGGTGGTTCGCTGCCAATAGCGGTGGGATACAACAACACGTCGGCACCTTGCAGTGCCATCGATCGCGCACATTCTGGAAACCACTGATCCCAGCAGATACCAACACCAATTACGCCATATCGTGTTTTCCACACACGAAACCCGGTATCTCCTGGACTGAAATAATATTTTTCGCTATAACCGATGCCGTCGGGAATGTGGCTCTTGCGATAGATACCCATCATCGTTCCGTCGGCATCAATCATCGCAATGGTGTTAAACAATGCTTCGTTGGCACGTTCAAAAACGCTGATCGGCAGAACGACATTGAGCTCTTTTGCCACGCGCTGAAAATGTGCGATGGTTGGATGTCCCTCGATTGGCAATGCAAGGTTGAGATGTTTCGGGTCAACGTCCTTGCAAAAATAATGTCCCTCAAAAAGTTCGGGAATTAATACGACCTGTGCACCTTGTGACGCAGCATCGCGCACGAGACGCTCAGCAGTTGCAACATTTGTTGCAATGTCTGTTGACATTGACATCTGTATCGCACCTACTTTAAGCATGGTGTTTAGCCCAATGCTGAATTGATTGCGGCTAGAACCTCTGGTGCATCCGGAGCAACCTGAGGACCGAATCTTGCAACCACCTCACCGTTTCGACCAATCAAAAACTTCTCAAAGTTCCAACGGATGTCGCCTGAATATCCTTCGGCATCTGGCGACGTCGCGAGTGTTGAGTACAGGGCATGGCGCGCATCACCATTGACGTCTACTTTTTCACTCAACGGAAAATCAACGCCGTATGTTGTTGAACAAAACTCTTGAATCTCTTGTGCACTTCCTGGCTCCTGGCCCATGAACTGATTGCATGGCACGCCGAGCACACTGAATCCCTTGGCCGACAGATCGGTGTGCAACTGTTGCATCGCCGTGTATTGCGGGGTTAAACCGCACTTGGATGCCACGTTGACAAGCAATGTCACTTTTCCAAGCACGTCATCAAAAGGGTTTCCGGTGCCATTGAGGCGTGCAATATTGGTTTCATAAACAGACATAATTTGCTCCTTGGCAATTGACTTTGACGGGCTTGCACAACAATCGTAACGGCATCAATCGTAATGTAAGCCCTGTCACCTGCTACACAAGATGCATGCCACGCGAGACATTTGATGCCGCATTTTTCAAGCGGTTCTATTCCACTAGCCCAGTCCACAGCCGAACCAAGGTCAACAATCTTGCCGCGGGAGTGCATGCGATGTGTCAGTGGTGGGAGGTACCAGTGCGCTCCGTGCTTGATGTGGGTGCAGGTCTCGGCTATTGGAGAGACTGGTATGCGACCAATCACCCAAAAGTAAAACGGTTGTCTGTCGATATCAGCGAGCATGCCTGCGAAAAATATGACCACGAGTGCCATGACATTGCGACATGGTTTCCTTCTCGGCAATTCGATCTCGTCGTCTGCCATAGCGTGCTGCAATATCTCAACGACAAGCAAACCGCCACCGCTATTGGCAACCTGGCTAAGGCAACTCGCAGCGTTTTGTATCTCGAAGTGCCAACATCTGCAGACTTGCGCAATGCAGTCGATAAAAAAGCAACAGACCTCAACATTTACTCACGCACGGGCGAGTGGTACCGAAAACGCTTATCCAAATATTTCATTCAGGCAGGAGCAGGAATATGGGTGGCGCGCAGCAGTGGCACCACGTTGTATGAACTTGAGCGTTCGCGCTAATGCGCGGTTACTAGCTGCGCTTATGAATTGCAGTCCAAACAGTACTCGTGAGGCCAGCAGCGACTAGGGCCTTGAGCAAGTCGCCGATCAAGAATGGAGCGACGCCAAGACTGATTGCATTCGTCTCTCCATTTGCAAGTGGGACATTGATGTTGTGCGCCAACCACGTTGCACCAAATGTGTAAATGATGGTTGAGCCAAGCAACATTGCTGGCAGTGAAGTAACAAAATTGCGGTCTTGTTTCTTTTCAGCAAGATAGCCAATCGCACCTGCGGCGACAATAAAGCCGACGAGGTATCCGAGTGTTGCACCAGTTCCAGACTTCCACCCACCTGCGCCACCCGAATAAAATGGCAAACCAGTAAGCCCTGCAAACCAGTAGACCAACTGACTTAAAGCACCGCGCCGCATTCCAAGCACTGCTCCGGCGAGGAGCACAGCAAAAGTTTGGCCAGTGAGTGGCACAGGTGTAAAGCCGAGCGGTATCTCAATTTGCGCAGCCAAAGCGGTCAGCAATGCGAATCCACTAACAAGAGCGACATCTTGCGTGAGGGCAGACGTGCGAGATGCACGTTTTGGCAACAAATCGGCCAATACTCTGGCTACGCGGACCGGTGATTGTACGGATGCAGTCGTGTTCATATCGCCCCACGCTACCGATGTGCGTGTGCCAATCCGAACTTTGGTGCATAGCCTTTATACATGGGTCTTTATTCACGGATCAATTCGTGGCTCAATTAGTCAGCGAGGCGTTTGCGCTAGCCAAACGGTCTGCCGAAGCAGTGAGCGCACAATTTGCTGTAACGCATGACCCACAACACGATGTGCTCGTGGTGCTGGGTTCTGGCTGGGCAGATGCCGTCGGTCTTCTTGAAGAAGTGTCCGAGACCCCAGTCCAATCAATCAATGTTGCTGACATCCCAGGCTTCACTCGCCCATCAGCAATCGGCCATGGTGGTGCACTCAAGTCGATCACCATCGGTTCTACTCGCGTGTTACTACTCACCGGTCGCACACATCTCTATGAAGGTCATGGCGTGCACGCTGTAGTCCATGGTGTGCGAGTTGCACATGCCCTCGGATGCACGATTGCATTGCTCACCAACGGTGCGGGTTGCTTGCAAAAAGAATGGACCATTGGTGAGCCCGTAGTGATCAAAGACCACATCAATATGACAGGTCACTCTCCGCTCACAGGCGACAACCCACCTGCACCACTCGCTGGTCGCTTCGTTGATCTCACCGATGCGTACAACTCGTCGCTGCGCTCACTCGTGCGCAATGTATCGCCAAACATCAACGAGGCTGTTTACTTTGGTTTTCACGGACCACATTTTGAAACGCCAGCCGAAATTCGCGCGATCGCCACACTTGGTGCCGACATGGTTGGCATGTCAACCGTGCTTGAAACTATTGCCGCACGACACTTGGGCATGCGAGTGTTGGCACTCTCACTTGCCACCAACTTGGCAGCAGGCATCAACCCTCAACCACTGTCGGGTGAAGATGTGTTGCTGGTTGGCAAGGAGTCAGCGCAACGAGTTGGCGCACTGTTGCGAGACGTGCTCAAACAAATAGACGCAACGAAAGCGACAAAATTTTAATGACTACCCCACAAGACCTTCTCGTAATCACTCACGCCTGCGTTGTCACCGTCGACGCAGTCGGCACCATTGTCAACGATGCAACGATCGTGATTGGTGCAGATCGTAAGATTCGCGCAATTGCTGCTGGGACAGTTGCCCACAATGCACCTACGGTCATCGACGCCAAGGGTGGCATTGTGATGCCGGGCATGATCAACGCTCATACACACATGGGCATGACGCTGTTTCGCGGCCTCGGCGATGACATGAACTTGGAAGATTTTCTTGGCCGACTGATGCCGGCAGAAATTGCTGTGTTGTCCCACGATGCAGTTGTGGTCGGCACCGAACTTGCGGCGCTCGAATCGCTGCTCGGTGGCATCACCACAGCACTCGACATGTACTACTTGCCCGATGCGGCACTCGAGGTTGCAGCAGGCTCTGGCATGCGCATTCACTGCGGTCCAAATTTGCTTGAATCCGATGGCCCCGAACCTTTGCCTTTCGCACAGCGAATGAAATGGGCAAACGAGTGGCTCACTGATTCTGTCAAGCGTGAGCAAGAGTTCTCCTTGCCAAGTGGTTTTGATTCGCTCAACTGGCTCAGCCCGCACAGCACATACTTGCTTGGCGAAGATCACCTCAATCAGATCGCCGCACTCGCCAAACAACACGGTGCACACATCCACGTACACGCCTCAGAGACCGTTGGCGAAATGTCGCTCGTATCAAAACGGCACAACGGTCGCACGCCAATCAAAGTGCTTGCAGACACTCATTTGCTCGCAAATGCGGTGCTCGCTCACGGTGTGCATTTAGATGACACCGACATTGCGATGATTGCGCAACACGGTGCAACGGTGACGCACTGCCCTGCATCCAACTACAAGTTGGCAAGTGGCACTGCCCGCATTGACAAGTTGCATCAGCAAGGTGTCAATATTGCGCTTGGCACTGATGGGCCAGCGTCAGGTAACGACCTCGACTTGTGGCTCGCCATGCGCCTGGCTGGTTACGTACAAAAAACCGCAGCATCAGACCCAACCGTTTTGCCTGCACTCGATGTCTTGCGTATGGCCACAATCAATGGGGCCAAGGCACTACACATTGATCATCTCGTTGGCTCACTCGAAGTTGGCAAGTATGCCGACATCGTCGTGCTCGACGCTTTTTCGCCATCTCTCACTCCAGTATTTGATCCTCATGTCGCCATTGTCGCTGCCGCTGGTCGTGGCGACGTATGCCATGTTGTTGTGCATGGCCAAGTTGTTGTGCGCGATCGCATGGCACTCACAATTGATGCCCATGCCGTTGTTGAACGAGCCAACAAACTGACCCCTGCAATTTTGGCATCGGTCGCCCGCAACTAGTGTTGGCGTATGGCCACACCTGCACAACCGATTGATTGGCAAACACTGCGCACTGCTGCTCGTGCGGCGCAGCAACATTCATATGCGCCTTATTCAAAATTTCGAGTAGGTGCAGCAGCACTTATTGATGATGGTCGCATCATCTCTGGTTGCAATGTAGAAAATGCGTCGTACGGACTCACTCTATGCGCTGAGTGCGCAATCTTGGGGGCACTCCATATGGGCGGCGGTGGACGCATCATCGCAGTTGCATGCGTGGGCAACGACACCGACGTCACGCCATGCGGTCGATGTCGCCAGCTGTTGTGGGAGCACGGTGGTGCAAATTTGCTTGTCGACGTTGAGGGCACTCCAACCCCATTGAGCATCTTGTTGCCAGCAGCATTTCCGGAGCATTCCAACTTCGAGAACCCGAGTGACTCATGACGACCACTAACGAGATACTTTCTGCCAAGCAACTGCAGGCGTTCAATGAGGACGGATATTTGGTGCTGCCAAATTTTGTTGATGATGCAGCGTGTCTCGAGTTGCGCAAACGCGCATTGCAGCTTGCCAAAGACAATGTGCCATCTCCACAAGAAGCCACCATCTTTACTGCAGACTCCACAGCACAACACGCGGCCGATGAATATTTTTTGACAAGCGGTGACAAAATCCGTTGCTTCTTTGAAAAAGATGCGTTTGACGAACAGGGTGTGTTGCGCTCTGAAGCAAACCTGTGTCTCAACAAACTCGGACACGCGATGCACGATCTCGACCCAGTGTTTAGTGCGTTTAGCCGCACGCCCAAAATGGCTGCTGTTGCTCAACAAGTCGGCATTGCCGACCCGCTGCTGTTGCAGTCGATGTACATATTCAAACAACCGCGCATCGGTGGAGAAGTCAATAGTCATACCGACCATACATTTCTGTGGACAGAGCCACAAAGTGTGATCGGTTTTTGGATTGCCATTGATGACGCGACAACTGAAAATGGTTGCATGTGGGCATTGCCGGGCGGACATCGCATTCCCGTCAAGTCGAGATCAAAGTTAAATGCCGCTCGAACCGCGACTATCACTGAAGTCTTTGATCAGGATCCATATCCAACCGAAGGTCTGGTGCCACTCGAAGCACCACGCGGCACGCTCGTGCTACTCAATGGCACATTGCCGCACCGATCTGGACCAAACTTGAGTGACAAACCGCGTCACGCATACACAGTTCACGTGATTGACGGTCAAGCAAACTATCTTGACGACAATTGGTTGCAGCGCCCGCAACTTGCGCTGAGCGGATTTAACAACTAGCTGTTGATCATTTGCTTTTTGCTATTTAATTAGCAGCTCTGCAATCTGCAATGCGTTGAGTGCTGCGCCCTTGCGCAAATTGTCGTTAGAGATAAACATCACAAGACCATGATTGCCGTCGACACTTGAGTCTTGACGAATACGACCAACATAACTTGGGTCTTTGCCCGCAGCCATCAGCGGCGTTGGCACATCGGCTACAACTACGCCTTGAGCGGTTACCAAGATTTCATGCGCACGCTCGGCCGTAATTGGGTGCGCAAACTCGGCGTTAATGCTGAGCGAGTGACCGCTAAACACCGGCACTCGAACGCATGTTCCCGATACTCGCAAGTCTGGAATGTGCAGGATCTTGCGACTTTCATTGCGCAACTTTTGCTCTTCGTCGGTTTCAAACGAACCGTCATCCATCATCGAGCCAGCAAGTGGCAACACATTGAACGCAATTGTTTGCGAAAACTTTTCTGGCTTCGAAAACTTGATTGCTTCACCGTCGTAAGTGAGTTTTCCTGCATCGGCGACACCTTCGCGTGTCTGATTTTCGAGTTCTGCTACACCCGCAACTCCTGCGCCGCTCACTGCTTGATACGTGCTGACGATCAGCCGCACAAGTGTTGCTTCGTCATGCAGTGCTTTGAGCACAGGCATTGCCGCCATTGTGGTGCAGTTTGGGTTGGCAATGATGCCCAATTTGGCCAGAGCCACATCTTGGGGATTGACTTCGGAAACGATCAACGGCACATCGTCGTTCATGCGCCAAGCCGACGAATTGTCAATCACCATCGCACCAGCATTTGCATATTTTTCGGCAAGTGCTCGAGAGGTTGTTGCTCCGGCCGAGAACAGCACTACATCCATGCCGCTTGGGTCAGCAGTTGTTGCATCTTCAACGGTGATTGTTCTTCCGTTCCATTCAAGGGTCGAACCAGCCGAACGCGCCGAAGCAAACATCCGCAGTTCATCAACGGGATAGTTGCGCTCAGCCAACAACTGCCGCATGACGGTTCCCACCATTCCAGTGGCTCCAACTAGTCCTACGCGCATAACGTCAGTTTAGTTGTCAGACCTTGTCGACAAGCCAGTCATTTACTTGTGACGGCGTGAGGTTGCCTCCGCACAAAATTGTGGCAAGGCGCATCTTTTTGAGGTGAGCATGTTCAAGAATCGCAGAAACTCCCGCAATACCTGCGGGCTCAGTGATCAATCCGGCCTTGTCAAACACCAGTTTCATTGCGCGCTTCAGCGCATCTTCCGACACCAACAACACGTCATCAACATGTCCCTTCATATCGTTGAGCGCTTCTGGCACAGGAGTGCGCACCGCAATGCCATCGGCAATGGTGTTGGCAGATGGTCGTTCGATCACGGTGCCCGAGCGCCATGATGCTTCCATCGCATCGGCAGTCGCACTCGAAACACCAATGATTTGTACGTCTGGCGCAACATGTTTGATATATCGAGAAACGCCGCCGATCAATGCTCCGTTGCCAAGTGGCACAAGCACAGCATCAAACGTGCGCTGTTGCATCAACTCAACAGCAATCGATCCAGCACCCTCCGAGATAGCGATGTCGCGGCCATCTTCAACAAAATATGCACTGGTCTCGGTACAAAACTTTTTGGCGCTCTCTTTTGCCGCATCAAAATTGTCACCCATCTGGCGCACTTCTGCACCCATCGAGCGCATCCGATCCACTTTGAGCGGGTTGGCATTCGTCGCACAATAAATAATTAGCGAGCGCTTGTGCGCTCTGCACACATAGGCCATTGCTTGTCCAAAGTTGCCGGCGGTTGCGCACACCAAATCCCGCCCAGCGAGCGCAGCAACATTCTCTTGCATAAAGAAATCAGCACCACGACCCTTAAAGCTTCTGATGGGATTCGGAATCTCAACTTTGAGAATGAGCACACAACCCAATTCAGCCGAGAGTGGTTCGCAGTTGTACTGAGGAGAATGCAAAAAAACTGGGTCAATCGTGCGTGCCGAGCGCTCTATGTTTTCGATTGATAGTCGATGTGCGGTCATGAGCCACTCACGGTAGCAACGAGCCACCAATGACTTCGATTAACGCGCTTCAACGACTTGACCTGCACATTGGAGTGCGAAACGTGACGCACCTGAAACGGAGAATGATAGATCGTGATCTTGGTTAACGATTTTTGACTGTGATCGATAACGTCTTGCAACACTTCGTCGGGGCTCAACCTATTTGCCTGCCAACCAAATCGTGTTGCCCAACGCATTCCCGAAATCCGTTTTCCTATTGTTGGCATCCGCCACAACAAGCGAACCAATATTCCGGCAGGAACCAACAACAAATCACTCAATACCCACGAGCGATAGTTCAGAATCACTGTTCCACCAGAGCGTGTAACTCGCACTGCTTCACGCGATAGACCAAGCGCATCATTGCGTTGGCAGTGCTGCAGGGTGATGTACGAAAATGCAACGTCTACCGAGTTGTCGGCGAGTGCAAGTGTGCTGCCATCTTGCACATGTGTGGTTGTCAGCCTGTCTGCACGACCATGTTTACCAACAGTCTCGCGACAGCGTTCCAAAAATGCTGCATCCACATCGGCTGCAATCACATGGGCACATTGCTCGGTAAATGAAGCAGTCATTCGACCAATTCCACTACCTATTTCAAGCAATATCAATGGCGCAAGTCGTTCGACATTAAATCCAAATTGGCGCATATAGCGACGTACTTCTTTGTTGCCAGTCGCCACGAATTCTTCAAGCGTGAGTTCGCTGCCAGTTTCGTTGTTAAACACCCAACCGGTTGAGCGCACAATGTCATCGGCGGTTCCACCAGTTTCTGTGCGGTTGCCTGCACTTCTCCAGGGAACGAATTGGGCACGTTTTTTTGCACCACGCTGTTTCGTCATATTCCGTTACACACTTATTTTCGTTCGGGCAATGGAGCAGAATAATCCTCACCACTGTCTAAACCAAAGGCTGTGTGCAGTGCTCGTACTGCGGTCTCCAACTTGGACCGTTCAACAACAACTGAAATTCGAATTGTTGATGTAGAGATCATTTCTATGTTCACTCCATTATCAGCAAGTACTCGAAACATTTTTGCAGCAACACCAGGGCTTGATTTCATGCCGGCTCCAACGAGTGACAGTTTGACAATATTTTCGTTCTTATTCACTCCCTTTGCACCGACTTCCTTACCGACGCTTTCCAAAATTGGTTGTGCGGTTGCAATGTCTCCTGCTGGAAGTGTGAACGAAATGTCGGTCGTGCCATCAATTGATGTGTTTTGCACAATCATGTCCACGTTGACATTGGCCTTTGCCAGCGATTCAAACAGCAGTGCAGACACACCAGGTCGGTCAGGCACTCCGAGCAGTGTCATCTTTGCTTCGCCCACATCGTGAACGACTCCAGAAATAATTGGATCTTCCATTGTTCTTTTCCTCTCATCGTCGGCACCGAGAACCCATGTGCCTTCTTCCAACGTAAAACTAGAACGAACATGAATCGGCACATTGTGGTTGCGCGCAAATTCGACTGAGCGCAATGCCAACACTCTGCTCCCTGCTCCGGCCATCTCGAGCATCTCATCGAAACTCAACTGCTTAATCTTGCTTGCCTGTGGCACTAGGCGAGGATCGGCGCTAAACACACCAGTTACGTCTGTATAGATCTCGCATACATCAGCCTGTAATGCTGCTGCCAGTGCAACTGCTGTAGTGTCGCTTCCGCCTCGACCAAGTGTTGTGATCTCGCGGTCGGTACTTACACCCTGAAATCCCGCAACGACAGCAACTTTGCCCGCCAACAGCGCTTCACGAACTCGATCACCTTTTATCTCTAAAATTTTTGCTTTGGTGTGCGACGTGTCGGTAATGATCCCCACCTGGCTTCCCGTAAAACTCACCGCGTCACAACCCACGTCATGGAGCGCCATGCACAACAACGACATCGAGATTCGCTCGCCAGTGGTGAGGAGCATGTCCATCTCGCGGCCCTGTGGGTTGCTTGAAACTTGACGCGCTAATTCAACAAGATTGTCGGTGGCCTTGCCCATTGCCGATACAACGGCTACAACATCGTGACCTTTGGCTCTGGCATCGGCAATTCTGCGAGCAACATTGCGCATTCGGTCTGGATCAGCGACCGAAGTGCCACCATATTTTTGAACGAGGAGGACCACAGGCTCTTTACGCTACCCCCTACGCGACTATCCTTTTAAAACTATGGGCACCGACAAACGAACTCGCAAAAAAGAAAACCGCCGCCAAAAGCTTGATGGCCTTGCCAAACAGGGTCAGAGGCAAAAGGTACGCAAGAACATCATTCGTGCATTCACCGTTGTTGGAATCATTGTTGGCGTTGTGCTTATTATCAGAGTTTCTAGTGGCTCAACAGGTGATTCTTCTGCTCCTACCGACACCAAGGCTGTTGTCGATTCGGGCCAAGACACCATTGCGCCGACACTTGAAGGTCGCGAAATAACTGGCGAGACACCGTGTCCGAAAGCCGATATGTCGGAAACTCGTGTTTCTCAGTTTGAAAAGGCACCGCCAGTTTGCATCGAGGACGGCAAGACATACACGGCCATGGTTTCTACCAACAAAGGTGATTTTGCAATTGTGCTTGACCCAACCAAGGCACCTCTTGCCACCAACAACTTTGTTGTGCTTGCCCGCTACAAATATTTTGATGGCACCAAGTGCCACCGCGCCATCACCGACTTTGTTGTGCAGTGTGGCGACCCAACTGCTTCAGGTTCAGGGGGCCCTGGCTATTCATTTGCGGACGAACTTCCTGCCAAGGGCGAATACAAAATTGGCTCCATCGCTATGGCCAATTCAGGACCAAACACAAACGGCAGTCAGTTCTTCATCATCACTGGTGAAAATGGCGCGACGCTCAACCCCGACTACACACTGTTTGGCCAAGTCACAGAGGGTTTGGATCAGACAATCCCTGCATTAAGCGCCGCATCTAACCCAGATCCTGCAGCCAACGGTGTTCCGCCAACAGAAGACTTGATTATTTACAACGTCGCAATCATCGTCAGTTAGTTGGGCAATGCTCCGTGAATAATCGCGGGGCCATCTACATTCCACTTTCCTCTGTTGTAGAGCAACGCCGAGCCAGTTGGCAATTGCACAACCGTCGTGTTGGCAAGTTGCAAACTGCGTTGCAGTCTGTCGTGCGACCACGTTTCTGATTCGGTAATCACGGCAATACCTTCCACGAGACCAAGCCCTAGCGTGAATGCGCCACCTCGAGGATCAACCATCGGATCACACAGCGCCGCGGCGCTTCCGGCAACTGCCACCACGATGCCATTCTCTAA
>CAXNNK010000018.1:0-11186 GCA_964203725.1 Ilumatobacteraceae bacterium
CTGCACCACCGAACTCGGTTACGTCGCCAAGATCAAGCCAGAGTTTGATAAGCGCAACGTCAAAGTGATCGGCCTTTCGGTCGACAGCGTCGAGTCGCACGAAAAGTGGGAAAGCGACATTGGCGAGACGCAAGGTACGCCAGTCAACTTCCCGATGATCGGCGACTCAGATCGCGCGGTCAGCAACTTGTACGACATGATTCACCCAAACGCCAATGACACAATGACCGTGCGCAGCGTGTTTGTTGTTGGGCCAGACAAAAAAGTGAAACTGACTATCACTTACCCAGCCTCGACAGGCCGCAACTTCGACGAAGTACTCCGCGTCATTGACTCGTTGCAACTGACTGCCAAATTCAAGGTTGCAACACCAGCCAACTGGACAGATGGCGAAGATGTCATCATCGGCGCTGCAGTCACCGACGAAGAAGCAAAAACACTGTTCCCTGCCGGCTGGAAAACAATCAAGCCATACCTACGAACATTGGCGCAACCAAAGTAAACGCAAGACAAATTTAGTAATTTCTTACTTAACACAGGCTCTTTATCTAAGAAAGTGTTTTTAGTAAGAAATAGACTGAGGAGTATGAACATCCCCTCAGATTCGGCAGCCGCTCGCGCGATAAACGTGAGCAAGATTTACGGTCACGACGACAGCGAAGTGCGTGCCCTCGACGATGTCACGATCCAATTCGAAAAGGGTCACTTCACTGCGATCATGGGCCCAAGCGGTTCTGGCAAATCAACGCTCATGCATTGCATGGCAGGTCTTGACTCGCTCACAAAGGGTTCAGTATCAATTAATGGCATTGACTTAAGTGGTCTGGGCGATACAGCACTGACCAAACTTCGGCGCGACCAAATCGGCTTTGTCTTTCAAGCATTCAACTTGATCCCCACACTCAACGCCAAAGAAAACATCGTCCTTCCACTCTCACTCGGCGGGCAAAAAGGTGATGACGTTTGGATCGACAAGATTATCGACACGATTGGACTACGCGATCGACTTACGCATCGTCCAAGTGAACTCTCGGGCGGACAACAGCAGCGCGTAGCCGTTGCTCGCGCGCTCGCTAGCAAGCCCGCAATTATTTTTGCTGACGAACCAACTGGCAACTTGGATTCGAAAACCGGTGGTGAAGTGCTCGGTTTTATGCGAAGCGCTGTGACCGATCTGAGTCAAACAATTGTGATGGTCACGCACGATGCAACCAATGCGAGTTACGCAGATCGTATTGTGTTTTTGAAAGATGGCAAGATCGCTGGTGAAATGTTTGAGCCAACACCCGATCGCGTGCTCGACTATCTCAAGCATCTCGGAGAATAACCGCCGTGCTCCGACTGTCCTTCAAGATGACCCTTGCGCGCAAGGGCCGACTATTTCTTACCTCGCTTGCCATCATTCTCGGTACAGGCTTTTTGGCCGGCACATTTATTTTCTCTGACACGCTCAACTCCACATTTGACAGACTGTTTTCAGACGTTTTTAAAGATGTCGATGCCTACGTTCGCTCATCCAGTTTTGTCGAATCCGAATTTGGTGGTGAGCAACGGGGGTCTACACCTATCAGTGCACTTGAAACCGTGCTCGCCGTCCCCGGCGTAAAAGATGCAGCCCCTGACGTGCAGGGTTATGCGCGCATCATCGGCAAAGACGGAAAGCCCATTGGTGCAGACAATGGCCCGCCAACTTTTGGTGGCATCGCATCAGCAAGCGTTGCAGGATTGTGGAATATCGAAGATGGACGTCTGCCAGTTGGCCCTACCGAAATGGTCATGGACAAATTAACTGCCAAAACTGGCAAATTTGCACTTGGCGATACTGTGCGCATTAATGCCCAAACTGGCAGTCGCGAATTTGCGATGGTGGGCATTGTCAACTATGGCGACGTGAGCTCTCCTGGTGGCGCAACGTTTGCGTTGTTCGACCAACCAACCGCATCCGAGTTTTTGCTTAAGCCTGGTTTTGTCGATGCTTTCTTGGTGCAAGGTGACGGAACCGTTAGCGATGAGCAACTTGCTTCTGCAATCAACGCGGCACTATTGCCTACAGACAAACTCGAGACGATTACTGGTGCTCAGATCACCAAAGAGACACAAGACCAAATTGGTGCCGTGCTCAGCTTTCTCACACTGTTCCTCACCGCATTTTCATTCATTGCTTTAGGCATTGGTTGCTTCGTGATTTATAACGTGTTTTCAATCACCACCGCGCAACGCCTCAAGGAGAACGCATTGCTGCGTGCCATTGGCGCAAACAAACGCCAAGTAGTTACCGCGATGATGGTTGAAGCACTCATCATCGGTCTTCTTGGATCTGCACTCGGATTCTTATCGGGCATTGGGTTGTCAAGAGGGTTGAGCGCGATGCTCAATGCGTTTGGTATCGAATTACCAACAACTGGACTCACGATTCGCACAAATCGAATCGTGCTCACCATGATTGTAGGCACTGTTATCACGATTCTTTCCGCGATTCTTCCTGCACTACGAGCTGGTCGCGTGCCTCCACTTGCCGCTTTGCGCGACACGGCACTCGAGAATGTTGGAAGCGTTAAGCGACGAGTAACGATTGGTGTTGTTGCAATGTTGCTCGGTGCTGGTGCCATTACTGCCACTGCTGCCGGTGCAACAAATATTCTGCTCGGTATTGGAGTGCTCTTGGTATTTGCGGGCGTACTCATCATCGGACCAGGAATTGCGAAACCAGTTGCGCTGAGTCTTGGTCGTCCGATCGAAAAACTTCGTGGAGTTACAGGTGCGATGGCCCGACAAAATGCGGCACGTAATCCAAAACGAACTGCTCGTACGGCCGCACCTGTGCTTATCGGTGTTGCCCTCGTGACTGCCATGACTGTTTTCGCCGCAAGTGTTCGCAGTGAAGTGCGCACTACAATCGGCGATCAATTTCAGGGTGACTTCATCGTGAGTTCGGCCAGTCGCCAATTTGGTGGCTTGGCACCGTCGCTCGCTACAGAACTTGCTGCAATTCCAGGGGTCGCACAGGCAACTGGTCTCGGTTTCACTTCAGTGAACATTGAAGGCTCAGGCAAATTTGTTTTGATCATCGACCCGGCAACTGCAAGTGGTCTCATCACGTTCAATATGGTGCAAGGTGATCAGTCCAAACTTTCAGCAAATGGAATCCTTGTCAGTGATACTCGTGCTCTTGCCAAGGGGTGGACGATTGGCACACCCATTGAAATTGCAATGGTTGATGGAACTACAAAAACTGTCACGGTCGAGGGAACATTTGCATCAAGCGGATTTGGTGGCTCTTATGTCGTCAATCGAGCGTTGTTCGAAGGAACTCTCAACAACTTGTTTGATACCAACATTTATATTCGTCTCGCTGTCGGAGCAAACAACGATCAGGTCTACGATGCCCTCACTGCTGCCTCAACCGACAAGGGTCTTGGAACACTGCAGAGCCGCGATGAATTCATTGATGCCGAATCTGGACAAGTCAACCAAATTCTTGGATTGATTTATGGTCTGCTCGGTCTCTCAATCATCATTGCAATCGTTGGCATCGTCATCACATTGTTGTTATCGGTGTTCGAGCGTCGCCGCGAGATCGGACTGTTGCGCGCCATCGGCATGACCCGCTCGCAGGTGCGCACCACCGTGCGTTGGGAAAGCGTGATCACCAGTATGTTCGGCGCCATTGTGGGCGTGGTGCTTGGTGTTGTGATGGGCTTTGTGCTCATACTTATCTTGGCCGACTCGGGTTCCTCAGCCTTCAGATTGCCAATTGCCGGAACCCTCTGGATTTTGGTGCTGTCATTTATCGTTGGCGTATTGGCTGCGGTGTATCCAGCACGTCGCGCCACCAAAGTTGACATTATCCAAGCCATCGCTACTACATAACTATGAAGCCTTCGGAGATCACACCAGAAATGGTGCAATTTTTGCAAGATCGTCATCTGGCAACCCTGACAACACTCAGGCAAGATGGCTCGCCCCATGTCGTCGCTGTTGGTTTTAGCTATGACACCTCAACATGCCGTGCACGAGTAATCACTTTTTCAACTGCGCAAAAAGCACACAATGCTTTGCGTGGCGGACGAGCTGCAGTTTCACAAGTCGACGGCGGTCGTTGGCTCACACTTGAAGGCACAGTTCGCCTAGCAACGATGGACAATGACCCAGAAGAAGTGCAGCGAGCAGTTGCTGGTTATGCGCAGCGTTACCAAGATCCAAAAGAGCGCGACAATCGTGTTGCCGTGATCATTGATGTCGACCGCATTATGGGCCGAGCTTAGTTTTTAGTTTTTCTTACTAGCCAGCATCGCGTAGCGAAATAATTTCGTTCATAAACTGCTTGGCAGCAGGGTGACCATCGCCCATGTTTGCATCGCGTTCGATATAAAGCGGCGTAAAGTTTGGTCGCACAAGTGGCTCGTGAGCAGTTTGACAACCTGCACACCAATACAACACCCGGTTTGCTTCGCCGTGATGATTGACCTTCACCACATCGCCGCAACGTACACACGATTTGCCCTGTCGCCCGTAAACTGCCAAGTTGTCAGACGATGCATCGACATTCTGCAGCATCTCACGAGCAAGCATGAGCAATTCTCGACATTCTGCACGCTTGAGCGTGCCGATATTGGCATATGGGTGCAACTCGCACGCCCACAAAATCTCGCAACGAAACACATTGCTGACTCCGCGAACAACTCGTTGATCAAGCAGTACGTCGGCAACTGTCTCATCGCGCTCTTCGTACTCCATCATTCGATCGACGCCTTCTTCAATATCAACATCGCTCAGAGTTAAGTCGGGTCCGAGTTTGCCAAGTATCGGGTGTCGTCGAGGATCAAAATCGTGATACACATCGATTTCTGGCGTGTCAAAGCACACCGCAACCCAGTCTTGAACATCTATCAAAATATCGGCATGCTTTGCATTTTTTCGCCACGTGTCACCAGTGCGATATACATCCCATGAACTCGTCATCTTCATTCGTGTATTGAGCACGATGCCGTTGTCCCAGATGATCTCAATATTCTTGTCAAGGTTGCGCACTTCTTCTACTCGGTGACCAACCTCAGGCAAAATGCTTTCGATATGCGGTGCTTCAAACCTGACCATCTTTTTGCCCAATAACGCAGTGCGTAAAGCCGCTGCGTTGTGTTGGACCTTATTGCCGATGAGCACGACTAAAGAGTATTCACACTGCTCGCACGAGTGAGGGATATACCGCTAGTTTGATCGACGTGAATGAAGAACTTGGCGATAACGGGTTTGTTGTTGATCAAGATGACGCGATGGTTCGTCGAGCGGCTCAGCGATACGGCACAGTCGGCGCAATGTTGGCAGGCGGAATGCTGGTGTTCGACAAACTCCTCGGTCGAAAACCAAAGGAAGAAGCAGCCGTTGTCATTGAGGCAGCAAGCGAACCTGGAAATATTGATGACAATGGCATCACTCTCGTTGTTGATGCCAACACCACCATTGTTTCACCGCCACCCCATATGCGCCGACACGATGCCCAAAGCGGTCCTCGCGTCGTAGTAAAACGCAGAAAATCCAATCGTTACAAGGGTTTGTAACCCTTAAGGCAGTTGTCCTACCGAGGCCAATGCGAGGCGGATAAGTCGATCGTGACCGCTTGTCATCTCTTTGCGCATCTGGTCGCTCACCGCCTGTTCTGGTGAAAACCAACCAAGATCGAGGGCTTGCTGACTCGGTTGACAGTCGCCCGACACCGGAACAACAAACGCGAGGCTCACGGCATGATGCCGCGGATCGTGAAAACCACTGATCGTTGGATCAGGAAAGTATTCGACAACCGTAAACGGTGCTGGCTCTGGTGGAATTTGCGGAAGGGCAAGCGACCCGAGGTCCTTTTCGAGATGTCGCAATAATGCCTCACGAATTCGTTCGCCCAACAACACCCGACCCGATACCACCGTACGGCTGATGCTGCCGTCGGGTGCTTGGCGCAACAACATGCCAACTGATGTAACTTGCCCCATGTCGTCAACCCGAACAGGCACAGCGTCTACGTATACAAGGGGCACTTGACCACGCACCTGATCGAGGGCGTTCGGGTCCAGCCAATTGGTCTTGATATCTATTTGATCACTCATCAATTCCATTGTCACAGATACCGGTCGTCCACCGTGGAATACCTAGCCATGTCGCTGTGTCTGTCAACATGTGTACGTGTCAAAACATCAACCTGCCGCAACAAGCGCCAGAATCATGGCCGCATTTTTAATAACAGCAGGTGTAATGCACTTTGCCAACCCATCCTTTTTTGACAAGATCGTTCCACCATGGTTGCCGCCAAGCGAACGATTCTGGACAAACATCAGCGGCGTTGGCGAACTCTGTATCGGACTAGGCCTACTCATGAGATCGACTCGTCGTCGCGCAGCATTTGCTGCATTCGGAATATTTATTGCGGTCTACCCAGCCAACCTCTATATGGCGTGGGATTGGCGCGATCATGCATTCAGTGACCAACTTGTTGCCTATTTTCGCCTGCCGTTGCAGTTCGGGATGTTTTGGTGGGCTCTTTCGATTGCCCGAGCGAATGCCCTACCAGTTGCCGGCGACGTACTTGGTTTCCAAGAACGCGAGTAGCCCATCGTGGCCGCCTTCGCGTCCAATACCTGAAGCCTTGACCCCACCAAATGGTGCAGCAGGGTCAGAAACAATTCCACGATTGAAGCCGATCATTCCGACCTCCAACGACTCGGCAATGCGCATACCTTTTGCTGCATCGCGGGTAAATACGTAGCTCACCAGTCCGTATTCAACATCGTTGGCAAGACGAATCATCTCGGCATCATTGCTACACGAAACAATTGGTGCTACTGGTCCAAATATTTCATCTTTCAAAATTTCATCATCGGGTGAAACATTGGCCAATACGGTTGCCTCAAACCCAAATGCCGGAGTCGTCACCGACTTGCCGCCACACAACACTTTTGCTCCCCTGCTTACTGCACCATCCACCATCTTTGCCACCGACTCTTGCTCTGCGCGAGACACGAGCGGGCCAAGAGTTGTGGTCGCATCGAGTCCATCGCCCAATACAAGTGCCGACATGCGCGCAGTCAACTTGTCTGTAAATTCGGCAAGCACCGAATCGTGCACATAAAAACGGTTGGCGGCCGTGCATGCTGCACCGCCATTGCGCATCTTTGCAAGCATTGCGCCGTCCACTGCCACATCAATATCGGCGTCACCAAAAACAAGAAATGGCGCATTGCCACCCAGTTCCATGCTGCAGTTAATGACACGTGGTGCTGCTTGAGCGAGCAAAATCGAACCAACTTTTGTTGAACCAGTAAAACTCAGTTTGCGCACTTTTCCAGAATCCATCATCGCCGCAACAGCAGGTCCCGATGGGTTTGTCACAACAACATTGACCACCCCGGCTGGCACGCCTGCACGCTGTAACACATCGGCGATTGCAAGCGCAGTGAGTGGCGTGTCTTGCGCTGGCTTCAGCACCACTGTGCAACCTGCTGCAAGTGCTGGCCCAATCTTGCGCGTTGCCATTGCGGCCGGAAAATTCCATGGTGTTGCAAGCAATGCCACACCAACAGGTTGCCGGCTCACCATCAGCCAATTGGCACCACCTGGCGCACGCCTGTAGTCGCCGTCGATGCGCACTGCTTCTTCACTAAACCATCGAAAGAACTCAGCCGCATAAGCCACTTCTGCTCGCGAGTCGGCAAGTATTTTGCCCATCTCGAGCGTGATCAAACGTGCCAACTGCTCCTGTTCAGCGATCATGATCTCGAATGCTTTGCGCAAGATTTCCGCACGCATGCGCGGTGCAGTTGCACGCCACGAAACAAATGCCGCATCGGCAGCGTCTACTGCGAGCAAACAGTCAGAAATAGATGCATTGGCAACACTTGCAAGCGACTTGCCGGTTGCTGGGTTGAGCACGTCGATCTGGTTTGCAGAACCGACCCACTCACCGTTAATGAATGACTGCGTCTGTACATCTTGCATCTAGTTAATCCTTTGTCAGCTCAACGCCCGCAATTTCTTTAATGCGGTCACGCAAAAAATCAAATGCTGTTTTGTTTTCGGCAATCATCACGTCGTCCGCGGGGTGTAAAAACAATGGCGTCGAAACACGCGATCTTGCTGCTGATTCACCAACCGGATTGATCACTTGGTGAGTTGTGCTCGGATAATAACCGCCTGTCACATATTTGAGCATGTCACCCGCATTGATCGCCACACTGCCTGGGTCACACGGCACGTCGTGCCACTTGCCATCAAGATCGCGCACTTGCAAACCGGGCTCGTTGGCGGCCGGCAACACCGTAATCATGTTGATGTCTTCATGGGCTGCTGCACGCACCGAGCCAACTGGCTCGTTTCCCTTCAGTGGTGGATAATGCAAAATTCGTAAAAGAGTTCGCTTCGTACCAACGATCATTTCGGAAAGTGGCATCGAAAAAGATTTGGAAATGCTGCTCGGCGTATTTGCTTCCACCCATGTCAACAACTCTGCAGCAAGCGACCATCCTGCCTGATACATAGCGGCCGCACTTGCAGACTCAACAGTTGGCTGACGACCCCATGGATACCAGTGAAAATACTCTTTGATGTCGGGAAGTGCTGCTCCAACTGCTCTCTCGGCTTCTTCGAGCGGACGATATCCATCTTGTCCCCCTTCGCTCGGCAAATAATCCCACTTGTTGCCCGTGCGAAAAAAATTTAACCACTCGTTTTGCAATCGTTGCACCATGTCGTACTGCACGGGATGATTGGTGAGCACAGCAAAACCAGTATCACGCAACGACTCGGTAAAACGTTTTGGTGCATCTGGTGATTGGTAATCGACAACTGCGACATCCATAACAACATCCTACGGACAATCACTATTGGTCTAGTGTGACGCAGTGGCTCATAAGCGATTAATCAATGTTTTGCAGATCGCAATGGGTTTTCTTGCAGCCGGATATGGCGTCATGTTTACGATGCTCGATGACTGGCGCGAGCAATTTGGCATTCAGGAAACTGGGCTTGGCATCATCATCGCTGCCGGATTTTTTACCTCGTTCGTAGCGCAGTTGACAATTGCGCCTTATGCCGACAAGGGTCATGCTCGGCGGTTGATGACCTGGGGCGTTGCGGCAAATGTTGTGGGTGCCGTTGTGATGGCATTCGGCTCGTCAATGACCGGCTTTATTTCTGGTCGTGTGTTGATGGGTATCGGAGCAGGCATCGCAATCCCTGCAATCAAGCGCATCGTGATTGTCAGTGACCCAGAGAATATGGGTACCAATTTGGGTCGCGGAGTGGCAATCGAAGTTGGTGGCTTTGCACTTGGGCCAATCATTTCAGCCCTCACCGTTGGCACATTTGGTTTGGCTGCGCCTTTCTTGATCATCGCAGTAATTCTTATCGTGATGGTGGCACTGATCGCACGCGAAGAGATTGAAGAAACCCCGGCCGAAGATCGCACTACCGAACGCTTTGCCATTGACTTGTTGCGCATCAGACCACTCACTGGCGCAATACTCATTGGTGTTGCGCTCTACGTGATGATTGGCGTGTTTGATCCACTCTGGGTCGTGATGATGGACGATATGGGTGCACCAAATTGGGTGGGCAATGCCGGCATTTCTATTTTTGGTATGCCGTGGATTTTGTTTGCAACTGTCGGCGGAACTATCGCCCAGAAATACGGTCCGTTTCGAGTTAGCGCATTTGGCCTCGCGCTTGGTGCTTTTTATATGACCTCGTATGGATTTATCGGTAGCCCGTATTGGATGCTTGGCATCGGCGTCACTCAGTCGGCGCTCGATGCGCTCACTGTCACTGGCACTGGCATTGCCGTTGCTCAAGTTGCCCCACCAGAACGCCAAGCCGGCGCATCAGGTCTACTTGGCGGAATCCAAACACTCACCGGCGGCATTGTTGCAATGACCGCAGGCATTGTTTATGAGCACTATGGCCGCCAGACCGCATTTGTTGCTACAGGCATCACTATGTTCACACTCGTGTGCCTTGGATGTGTGCTGGTTGGACCACAATATCTCCGACGACCAGCCAGTACGAGTGAAGTGACTATCGCACCATAAATCCGCACCATAAATCCTAGATAGATTCACAGCATGGAATTTAGATACCTCGGCCGAAGCGGCTTCAAAGTCTCAGCAATTAGTTATGGCAACTGGATCACGCATGGCAGCCAGGTAGAAGAAGATGCTGCCAACGCATGCGTCAAGCGTGCACTCGAACTTGGCATCACCACGTTTGATACAGCCGACGTATACGCGGGCACTCGCGCAGAAGCCGTGCTTGGTCGCGCACTTGCTGGCGTGCCACGCGAAAGTATCGAAGTGTTCACCAAGGTCTATTTCCCAACCGGGGGTGGTGTTAACGATCGCGGTCTGTCGCGCAAACACATCATGCACTCCATTGATGCATCGCTCAAGCGCCTCAACATGGACCACGTCGATTTGTATCAAGCACACCGTTACGACGTGGAAACACCGCTTGAAGAAACAATGCTCGCATTTGCAGACATCGTGCGCCAAGGCAAGGCCCTATATATAGGTGTGTCCGAGTGGGACGCCGATCAGATCACCCGTGGTGCAGAGCTTGCGCGCGAACTACATGTGCCGTTCATTTCCAACCAACCTCAGTACTCAATGCTGTGGCGCGTAATTGATCAAGAAGTTGTGCCAGCAAGCGAGCGCGAAGGACTTTCCCAAATCGTGTGGTCACCAATGGCTCAAGGCGTGCTCACGGGCAAGTACCTACCTGGTCAACCACCGCCAGATGGTTCGCGGGCAACCGACGAGTTGAGCGGCAAAAACTTCATCTCGCGTTGACTCACCGACGACACGCTGACAAAAGTGCAAGAGCTCAAACCAATCGCTGCCGAAGCTGGTATCACGATGGCGCAGATGGCAATTGCGTGGGTGTTGCAAAACAAAAACATTGCATCAGCAATTGTTGGTGCCACTCGTCCAGATCAACTCGACGACAACGTGAAGGCCGCAAACATTGTGCTTGAACCAGCAATCTTGTCGGCAATCGATAAGGTTCTTGAGGGGATTATTGTCAGCGATCCACGACTGACCGTGTCACCAAAAACTCGTTTTTAAGTTTTATTCGCCCTTCATTGGCGCAAAAGTTTCACCTTCGTGGCGAGCAATTTCGGCTCGACCAACAACGTGCCAGTGCACTTC
>CAXNNK010000019.1:0-11098 GCA_964203725.1 Ilumatobacteraceae bacterium
AATTGCACATATTTTCCAATGAGACCAATCCTCACCGGTGCAGTTGATGCTTCAACCCGAGCGACCAATTGGCGCCACGGTGTCAAGTCAAGAGGCGCATCAATTTTGAGCACTTCACAGATCTGTGTATCTAGTCCTTCATCGTGCAGGATAAGCGGCAATTCGTAAATGTTCTTCACATCAGCAGCATTGATGACATTCTTTTGATCCACGTCGCATTGACCAGAAATCTTGCGCTTCAACTGATCACTAATCGGCTCATCACTTCGACACACAATTATGTCGGGCTGAATACCACGCGAGCGCAACTCGGTAACACTGTGCTGAGTTGGCTTTGTCTTTTGCTCACCACTCGGCCCAATAAATGGCACCAGTGTCACGTGTACATAACAAATATTGTCGCGACCAACTTCATTTTTAAATTGGCGGATTGCTTCAAGGAATGGAAGAATCTCGATGTCGCCAACGGTTCCACCCACTTCGGTGATCACTACGTCGACATCATCTGTAGCCAAACGCTGAATACGGCGCTTAATTTCATCAGTGACATGCGGGATGACCTGCACGGTGCGCCCGAGATAGTCGCCACGTCGTTCGGCCGCTAACACTGCCTGATAGATGCTTCCAGTTGTCGCGTTGGAGGAACGAGACAAACTCTCGTCAATGAATCGTTCGTAGTGACCAAGGTCGAGGTCGGTCTCACCACCATCGTCTGTAACAAAAACTTCACCATGTTCAAACGGATTCATTGTTCCTGGATCGACGTTGATGTACGGATCCAACTTCTGCATCGTGACGCGAAGCCCACGCATTTTAAGTAAGCGGCCAAGCGAGGAAGCGGTGAGACCTTTTCCGAGTGAACTTGCAACACCACCAGTTACAAACACGTGCTTTTGCACTACTCGCTCCCGTCTCTGTGTGGAGCGTTCCCGACTGAGACCAATAACTCCACGACGGAAGATAAGCATACCCTCAACGGGGCTAGTGCTGAGACCACTTCTGGTTACTCGACCGAAAAGCTGAAGCCTTCAAGAGTTCTGACGCATAACCTATGGCCGCCTCTTCTGCCATGCCTCCTGACAGCATGCGCGCGATTTCGCTCACTCTCTCCTGTTCGCCCAGTTCGACAGCCTCTGCAAACGTCTGTTGCGCTTTCACAGTCTTGGAGACTTTGATCTGCCGATGCGCTGCCGATGCAACTTGGGCAAGATGAGTGACGACCAAAACCTGATGCCTCAAGCCGAGCTCCGCTAAGGCACCAGCAACTGCCACCGCTGCTTCGCCCCCAATACCAGCATCAACTTCGTCAAATACCAGCGTTGAAGGGCCTTGAGTCAATACCAACCGAAGGGCAAGCATGGTTCGAGCCAACTCGCCGCCAGAGGCCACTTTAGATAATGGTGCTGGTGGAGAGCCGGGATTTGCTGCCAATAAGAAAGTCACGTCATCACCAGGGTCGTTGCCCACTACGACTTCAACGACAGCGTGAGCCATTGCAAGAGTGCGCAAATGCTGCTGAACGGCTTTGGCCAAACGAGGGGCTGCCTGGCGCCGAGCACTCCCTACTACCTTTTCGGCAGAACGCAAATTGGCAATTGCAGTCGACCGATCGGCATCGAGCGTGGCTGCTCGTGCCTCAAAACTCTCAAGCTCGTTGAGGCGCGCGGCACTCTCTTCGCCATACGCAATAACTTCGCTTAACGAATCACCATATTTACGTCGCAAGTCAACAAGCAAGTGCCTGCGCTCACGAACAATCGCCAGCCTGGCTGGGTCTTCTTCAATTGTCTCTGCCAGATCTCTCATTTCGCGAGCAATATCGTCGATTTCGGATTGCGCATTTTTGAGGCGCATCGACAACGATTCAAACGACTCGCGATGACCAATCGCCGAAATTGATTTGCCCAAGGCATCACTTGCACCATCGTCGTCCTGCAATTGGGAAAGGCTGAGATAGAGGGCTTCTCGATGTGCAACTGCATCGGCCAACAAATCTTCTTCCCGCGAAAGATCGTCATCTTCTGTTTCACCGACCAAGCCAGCATCCAAGATTTCCTTAACCTGAAATCGCAGGAGATCTATCTCACGAGCACGAGCACGTTCGTCACCGCCCAGCGTTGCTAGTAATGCCTCGATCTCTGTTACGCGAGCACGGGTTTGTCTCAAAGGCTCAAGATCAACACCCGAAAAATTATCGAGCGCCATTCGCTGAGCACTAGCACCCAACAAGCTTTGATGAGCATGCTGACCATGCAGATCAACAAGTTCTGCACCATATTCGGCAAGTTGCGCAACGGTTGCAAGTCGACCGTTGACGTAAGCACGCGAACGACCCGTTATTGGCACAACACGACACAAAATTACTTCGTTTTCACCGTCAACGAATCGACCCTCAACACGAGCTTCTTCGCAGCCGTTTCGTACGACAGATGCATCTGCTCTTCCACCAACGAGCAAATCGATTGCCTCAACCAACATGGTCTTTCCTGCACCCGTCTCGCCAGTGAGTGCTATCAGCCCTTCGCCCACGGCCAAATCAAGTTTTTCAATAACCCCGAGATTCTCAATGTGTAACTCACTCAGCATCAATCGTCTCCAAGACCAAACTTCGTTCGAACAATCTGATGAAATTTTGGTGTTTTGAACCGCAAAAAATCTGCAGTGCATGTGTCTGGGGCAAAACTCACGACATCGCCTTGTGTCAGGCTTGTTACCTTTCGACCGTCGAGCGCCATGTCGACTGGACGAGTACCAACCACCTCCATCAACAACGACTCTTGTGGATCAAGAACGAGCGCGCGGTCAAACAACATGTGTGGAGAAACTGGTGTTACTAAAAGTGCGCGATGACGAGGCGAAACTACTGGACCCCGAGCGGACATGGAATATGCAGTACTCCCTGTTGGAGTGGCAACTATTAAGCCGTCTGCAGAATACGTTGCAAACAATTCGGAATTGATGACAACATCAAGCCAAACGGTATGCCCGGATTGCTGCTTTTCAAGAACTGCTTCATTGAGAGCCCGCCAAGAAATATCGCTACTTCCATCGGCACGTTTCAACAATACGGTCAGCATCATGCGCTTATCGATTATGAAATCGTAGTCTTGCTTGCCGTCAGCCCACCTCTGCAAAGATGCAATACATTCCGAAGGTTCAATTTCAGTGAGGTATCCGAGCGTACCTACATTGACACCCAAAATCGGTACAGGTGCACCGTCCAAAAGGTGCACAGCGCGAAGCACAGTTCCGTCACCACCGAGCGACAACAGCACATCTGCGTCCATCGCATCCCGATCGGATGCAAGATGCAAGACACCTCGCGCCTGCGCGTCAGCCGGCAACATCCACAGTTGGTGCTTATTCTTAAGACACCACGCTTCTAGATCAACCAATAATGGACCAATCTCGCCTCGCGAGTGGTGTGCAACGACAAAAATGGCGCTCATCGACAAATCTCCATCGCCCTCAACCTACTCAACCCGACTCACCGAATGCGCTTCACTTGCAGACCCTTTACGCAGGTGCAATAAAAACTCGGTGTTACCGTCGGCGCCACGTAGTGGAGACTCGATAACGCCCATCTTTGTCATCCCAATCTCTTCATATGCTTTTACTACTTGAGCCAATGTCCTGTCGTGAATCTGGGTGTCAATGATCACTCCAGCCCCCTTATCAACCTCGGCTTTTTCGGCCTCAAATTGTGGTTTCACCAGCAGGATCATGTTGCCATGTGGACGCAGGACCCCTACAAGTGCTGTGGAAACTTGGCACAGTGAAATAAAGGACAAATCGGCTACGACAACATCAAAACCGACAAGAGCCTCATTACCTGAACGTTCGTTCAACGTTCGTACATTTACAGAATCAACAACGGTCACTCGCCGATCTCGCACTAATCGGTCGTGTAGCTGAGCTTTACCAACATCGAGCGCTATCACCTCTCGTGCACCGCGTTGCAATACACAGTCGGTAAAACCACCTGTAGACGCTCCAGCATCTAATACGCGTTGATCATTGATCGTGATGTCAAATGCAACGAGTGCTGCCTCAAGTTTTTCGCCACCCCGCGAAACAAATCGTGAAGGCCTCGACAGGAACAGGGTGTCAGAGTTTGCAACCATTCGATTATTCGTCAGAGCGACCGAACCATTTACCAAAATCACGCCTTGCATAATCATCTCTTGGGCCAAAACTAAGTCAGAAGCAATTCCAGTTTTCACTAATGCAGCATCGAGTCGAACACGAGACTTCGACATGTTGTCACACAGCCAAAATCATTTTTGCAAATGCTGCTAGATCGTCAAAAACTTGCGTCGATTCGCTCAACTGATCCTCGACAGACGATATTCCGGTAAGCACTTGAGCAAATTTGCATCCAACGGTTTGAGCAAACAATCCGTCAGTAGATGGTCGATCTCCTACCATCCACGCATTTGTCAAATCATCAGTGCCCAAAATCTTGCGCACCAGGTCGGCCATTGGTTTGTGGGGTTTACCGGCAATGATTGGATCAACTCCAGCAGCGGTCGCAACGGCGGCCAAGATCGCACCACCTCCAGGTATCAGCCCACTTGGAGTTGGATATGTTGCGTCATCATTGGTTGCAATCAATCGAGCGCCCATGCGCACGGCATTCGAGAGTCTGACCAGACCGCGATAGTCAAACGTTGAGTGGTATCCAACCATCACCACGTCAATATCACTGTCAGTCAAATCATCGCGCAGATGGTCATCTTCTTTGTCGTCCGATCGTCCAACCAACTTCGCTCCAGCAGCCAATATTGCCTCAACAGCTCCAGGACCACCGCCAAGCAAAACCTTTTCTCCACGGAGAAGGAGCGAGCCAGCCGCTTGCGACGATGTCACCACATCACCCTTGGCTGGAATACCAATCTTCTCTAATGCCAATTCTTGGTCGGATACGACAGAAAATGAATTGTTGGTCACGAAGAGCACACGATGACCAGCTTCTCGTAAAGAAGCAATAGCTTCGACCGATCCACCTATTGGCTGATGCATCAGCCAAACGACACCATCCAAATCGCATAAAATTGGAGTCGTAGATGGCACACTGTAATTGTGCCTCGTTTTCTACCTTTTCGCGCGCTCCGTTATGCTCCCGATACCGACCTCGCATCTGCTTGTTCGCCACCATATGACGTATTAAATGACGACGACCGCGCACAATTGGTTGCGCGTCACCCACAAAACATTGTCAACATCGATTTACCAGTCTCAACCGACCCACAACGAGATGCCTATCAATCAGCGGCGCTCATCCTCAAGAGTTGGATCGAAGAAGGTGTTCTCGTGCGCGACGAAAACCCAACGTTCACGCTGTACCGCATGCAATTTGTAGACACACTCGGTAAATCGCGGCAGATCGTTGGCGTACTCGGGGCCATCGAGGTCGTCGATGAAGGTGCGGGCGGAGTGCTCGCACATGAACGCACCACTCCAAAAGCCAAAACCGATCGTCTTGATTTGACCCGAGCAACTGATGCCAATCTCTCACCTGTCTGGGGCCTCAGCCTTACCGAAGGACTCAGCGATCTATTGAAATCTGAAGCCGAGGTTGTGGGAAGTTTCGTCGACGAACAAGGTGTTACACATACTGTTGAACGTGTTACCGACCAGGCACGCCTAGAAGCAATTTCTGCATGCATAGCTCAGCAACCAGTCATCATCGCTGATGGACATCATCGATATGCCATAAGCCGCACATACCGTGACGAGACACGCGTGCGCACAGGTTCACACACAACCGGCGCCGAAGAGACGCTCACTTTCGTCAACGAACTTATTGACGAACAACTCAGTGTTGCAGCGATCCATCGGCTGTACGCCGACGTTTCCCAATCGGATTTACTTACTGCTCTGCAACAATCATTTGACGTCACCGATGCTCCTCCAGTTGGTAGCAACACACTTGCAGCAATGGACCAGGACGGATGTCTATGCCTCGTGGGCGCTGACTCACAAGTCATGTGGCTCACACCTAAACCAGATGCTTTTGTTGGAATTCGTTCACTTGATAGCGCGCGACTTGAACACGCCTTGCAACACACACCACACACAGTCTCGTTTCAGCATGGCGTTTCAGAAGTTGTCGAGGCACTTGCCAAGCGTCAGGCCAATGCCGCCATCTTGATTCGGCCAGTCAGTGTTGCCGAGATTCAGCGAACAGCAACTGAGGGCATTCTGATGCCACCTAAGTCAACGTTTTTTACACCAAAACTTCGCACTGGCTTTGTGCTACGCGAACTCAATACTTCAGCGAACTAGTCGCTCACGACCACAAACTACTAGCGAGAGCCGAGTGTTTCGAGACGGTCACGGACATCTGTGAAGTCGGCGTCGCTCTTTGCTATGCGTTGAAAAATTGTGCGAGCCTGCACAACGTCACCAGAACGGTCATACAAATCGGCAAGCACATACCATTCGCGAAGATGATGTTCACGAACTTTTGCTGGATCTTGCTTTGATTGTTGCATCAAGCGCACTGCCGCTTGAATATCGCCCTGATCCGCAAGCGCACTTGCAGCAACAATTCGGCCTTCAGCAACGATGACTGGATCCGGGGAAGCGTCCTTCAACTCTTTCCACAACTCATCTACCTTGTCGTAGCGCATTAATGCGCGATAACAGTCCGCAAGCACAGGATGATTGAGAGTTGAACCCGAAGTAAGCGCTCGTGCCTGCTCTAAATGATCGGCGGCATCACGCCATTGACCCATGCGATACATGGACAGTCCAGCGATTTCGTGAATCAACTCGACTCCCGGGCAATCTCGCGAAATCGGAATAATGATTTTTTTGGCGTCTTGGTAGCGTCCGCGCTCAAAGGCATCGAGTGCCAATGCAAGCTTTTCAATCAGGCGCTTAGAAGCTCTTTCGCCAACGATCGCGATGATGCTTCCAGCAACTGTTGCTTCGACATGGGCCATTGCGGAGGCTGATGCGCGACGCTCATCGCGCTCGAGTCGAATTGGTGCTGACTCTTCTTCGCGACGAGGGCCTCGACCACGTACTGGACGAGTCGAACCTTCATCTTTCCAGACCTCATTTGATTGCGTGTTGCGGGGCAATGCATCACGATCGTTCTTGCGACCACCTGTGCGATAGCGAACTTCGTCAGCTTTGCGCTGTGCTGCAGTTTGCGGAATTACTGGGCGATCATCGTCACGGAATGAGCGACCGCTACTTGGCCGATCACCGCGACCTGCCGGAGGACGGCCACGACCTGCTGAATCACCACGACCATACGACGGACGATCACCGCGATCTGCGGGTGGACGACCCCGACCTGCTGGCGGACGACCACGACCTGCTGGCGGACGACCCGCTGAATCACCACGACCATACGACGGACGATCACCGCGATCAGAAGATGGACGGCCACGACCTGCTGGTGGACGACCCGCTGAATCACCGCGATCAGAAGATGGACGAGCGCTGCGATCAGAAGGAGGACGGCCACGACCTGCTGGTGGACGACCTGCTGAATCACCACGACTATACGACGGACGATCACCGCGATCTGCGGGTGGACGACCCCGACTTGGTCCATCACTTTGGCCATACGCAGGACGACCTGCTGGACGACTACCAGGACGAGCCGGACGGTCGCCCCGATCAGAACTCGGGCGGCCCCGACCAGCAGCAGGACGATCGGAACGACCACCTGGGCGTGAAGGACGCGCAGGGCGACCTGATTCTTCTTCCCGTCGCGGACGACGTGGACCACGATCGTCTGGGGTAGGCACCTTGTGAGTCTACTTGCAAACAGCGGTGAAACAGCGCGTATACCCAAGATGGCTTGATCTCTGCCTAGCGAACGCCAAGTCGAAAACGAAAGGCAAAAGGAAAAAGGAAAAAGAAACCTAGCCCTGAAAATCGATCAGGTGATATGCAGTTTTACCCTTGCGCAGTAACAACCAGCGAGAGTGCAAAAGCGGGATTTTATCGAGTTTGGCCTGTTCATCAATCTGCTCACCATTCGCACGGACGCTGCGCTGTGTGAGTAAACGCCGTGCTTCAGTATTTGACGATGCAAGCCCAGTCAAGACCAACACACTCACTGCGTCACCCAATGCTGCAGTACCCATCGTGCTACCTGAAACTTCAGAGGCAATCAAATGCAAAGCAGCAGGGCTTGCCGAAATTGGATTTGCACCAAACAAGACATCGGCTGCCTGCTCTGCAGCAATCGCACTCTCTTCGCCGTGTAGCAACTCGGTTAACTCGCGCGCCAACATTCGTTGCGCAATACGTGATTCCGGTCTTGCACGTTGTTCGATAAGAATTTCTGTGATCTCTTCCATCGACCGCAAGGAAAACTGTGGCAACATTTTTTCGATGTCAATATCGCTTAATTGCATCCAGAATTGGCGAAACTGATAAGGCGAAGTGCGACGAGCGTCCAACCAGACCGCACCATCAGCGGTCTTACCAAATTTTGATCCATCGGATTTCGTAACAAGCGGCCAGGTCAAACCAAAAGCACTTCGTCCTAATGTCTTGCGAATGAGATCAATCCCTGCAGTGATGTTGCCCCATTGATCCGAACCGCCCATTTGCATTTCGCAACTTTGATGCTCACATAAATGTCGAAAATCGTTTGCTTGCAGCAACATATAACTGAACTCAGTAAATGAGAGGCCATTACCTTCCGCGAGTCGAGACTTGACCGAATCTTTTGCCAGCATTTGGTTTACCGTTATGTGCTTGCCAACATTGCGCAAAAAGTCAAGTGCAGATATTTTTGATGTCCATTCGGCATTGTCAACCAATATCGCTTGTGTATGTCCAGGCGTAAAATCGAGAATACGTTCGAGTTGACGCTTGATTGATTGCACATTGTGATTCAGCGTCTCTGCATCAAGCAGATTTCGTTCATCGCTGCGACCAGATGGATCGCCAACCATGCCCGTTGCACCACCAGCCAACACGACTGGGCGATGTCCTAACAGCTGCAAACGCCTCAGTGATATTTGCCCAAGGAGGTTTCCTACGTGCAACGAATCTGAAGTCGGGTCGAAACCAACATATACAGAAATCTGCGAAGTGGTACTTCTCGCCGTCAGTTCCGCTCTATCGGTTGAGTCATGAATCAATCCACGAGATGCAAACTCGGCAACGATGTCGCGGTGCAACGGGACACCATTCAAAGCCATGCGCCAATAATAGGTTGTTACTTGGTGTTGATGCGTGCTATTAACGATGCAATTTGGTTTGAGAATCGCGTTCGTTGCTCTGTTGCAGCAGCAGGTCCACTTGCTCCTGGCGATGTGCGATGACCTACGCCAAGACCTTTGCCTATTAATGCTGCAGCGTTTTCGCCAAATTCTGGATCCTTACGCACGAGCTCACGCAGCGACTCATTGCCGTTAATGGATTGCTGCACAAGGCTTCCAACCATTGCGTGAGCCTGACGAAACGGAGTCCCCTGCTGCACAAGCCACTCCGCAAGATCAGTTGCAAACAGCATCTCTGCGTCTGCAGCCACACCCATTGTCGACCGACGGAAAGTGGCTGTTGCGATCATGCCTGTCACTGCTGTTATGCCCAATGAAACTTGATCATATGAATCGAACAGTGGTTCCTTGTCTTCCTGCAAGTCACGGTTATACGCAAGTGGAAGCCCCTTCAATGTCGCAAGCAGCCCTGTCAAATTGCCGATCAACCGACCAGTCTTGCCGCGAGCAAGCTCTGCGATGTCGGCGTTCTTTTTCTGCGGCAGCATCGACGATCCAGTTGCATAACTATCGTCAAGCGAAGCAAAGCCAAACTCTGTTGTGGTCCACAACACAAACTCTTCACCAATTCGCGAGAGATGTGCTCCAATCAGAGCAATGTCAAAGAGCGCCTCTGCAACAAAATCTCGATCCGATACTGCATCGAGAGAGTTTGCAAAATAGTTCGCGAATCCCATTTCTTTTGCAGTGAACTTTGGATCAAGTGGCAAGGAAGATCCAGCGAGTGCACCTGCACCCAAAGTAGAAACATCAAGTCGTTCAATTGTTTGCAACAACCTGTCAATATCGCGCGTAAATGCCCACGCATGAGCAAGCAAATGGTGGGCAAGCAACACTGGCTGGGCGCGCTGCAAATGCGTGTAGCCGGGTAGATACACACCATCACTACCCCACCCAGCCGCATCGGCACGAGAAGACAGCACATCACACAGTTCGAGCAGTTGTTGTGCAAGCGCACCGAGTTCTCGCTTGGTCCACAGTCGCACAGCAGTAACGCATTGATCATTGCGACTACGACCCGTGTGCACTTTGCCGCCAACTTCACCAGCAATTTCCGTGACACGACGCTCAATTGCTGTATGAATGTCTTCATCCGACGCAACAAATACGAACGTGTTGTCGCCCATCTCGGTTGCTACAACATTCAGAGCGTCGATAATCGCCGCAGATTCTTGTTCTGCCAGCAGGCCCACGTGTTCAAGACCCTTGACATGCGCAATCGAACCAGCAATGTCGTCCTTCCACAATCTCTTGTCGAACGAAAGACTCTGCGTGAATGCCATGAGTTCTGCTGCAGGCGCGACGCTAAAACGCCCGTGCCACAATGGTTGAGATGAACCGTTTATATCTGCACTCATTTTCTGGCCGCTCCAGTTGTTTGCAATCCAGCCAGTTTTCCTAGATGTGCTGCAAGTTTCTTTGCACCAAATTTCTCACTTGCCACACAAAACATTGTGTCGTCTCCAGCCACCGTGCCAACTAGACCCTCAATGCGCGAGCGATCCAAAGCAGAGGCGACCACATGAGCACAACCAGGTGGAGTCCGCACAATCACCAGTGGATGACTGACCTGAATGTCGGCAACCCACTCTGAAAGTACACGGCGCAGTTGCTCGAGTGGAGCAATTCTCTCTGGCTCAAACTCGGGAATTGCATATGCGGTGTCACCCGTTGCTGTGCGCACTTTTACAGCACCGAGATCCTCTAAATCTCGAGACACCGTTGCCTGGGTTGCCGCAATTCCAGACTTCTTCAACAACCTCAATAATTGAGGCTGACTGGTTACATCTCGTTCCGAAATCAGCCGCGTAATGGACTGCTGACGTTGCACCTTGGTT
>CAXNNK010000020.1:0-11017 GCA_964203725.1 Ilumatobacteraceae bacterium
GATTCGAACGCGCAACGACTCGGCGTCAAAGTATTTGACGGCACAAAGATCACTGCAGGAACAATTTTGATTCGTCAACGCGGCACAAAAGTGCACCCAGGTAACAACGTGGGCATTGGCAAAGACGACACACTGTTTGCGCTTTCGCACGGCAGTGTCAAGTTTGGTGAGCGCCGTGGCCGCAAGGTTGTTGACGTCATTCCAACTGTTTAGTTGTTAACAACTCTTCGTTAGTTCGTATCGATTCCCTGCGGGAGTCTGCTCAAGTCCCATCCGAGTAATGCAGTGCCTTGACGGCATGCATATCGGTCTGTCATGCCTCCAACGTAGGCAACTGCGTCATGCAAAGCCTCGGTGGAATGTGCAGGTGCGATATGACCCGCAAGAGTGTCGCTTGTCAGCATGTTGTCGGCAAGCATGAGGTGCGGGTGACTGGTGTAATGCTCGACAAGCGCTTGGAGTAAGTCGACAACGGACTTTGCTTGATTGCGAGATGCATCACGCATGTAAATGTTCTCATAGTTGAATCGGCGAAACTCGGCGAGTGCATCGGCTTGTGCTGGCTGCATACCAATACGACCCGTTGATGCCGTGGCAGCGATCATTGACGAGATAAATGCACGTAGCTGTTGTGAGCGAGCGGTGCCGCAATAGGTGCGAACCTGGTCGGGAAGTTGGTCAACGGTGACGATGCCAGCAGCAGCCGCATCTTCGAAGTCGTGACACACGTACGCAATGCGATCTGCCCATGAAACGACTTCACCCTCAGCCGTCATTGGCGCAGGACGTGACCACGAATGATTGCGAATGCCGTCGAGTGTTTCGACGCACAAGTTGAGTGGAACCAAAGTGACGTCGGCGCCCCACACTGCGTGATCAAAGCCGTTCGGTACAAATGGACTCAAGGCGTCTTCTGATGCATGACCACCTGGACCATGACCACAATCGTGGCCTAGTGCAATCGCTTCGGTGAGTGCAACGTTGAGTGCTAAAGCGCGTGCGACTGAAGTTGCAACTTGTGCAACCTCGAGTGCATGAGTGAGGCGAGTGCGCTGATGATCTTGGGGGAAAACAAAGACTTGAGTTTTCCCGGCGAGCCGACGAAATGCTGAGGCGTGCAGAATTCGGTCTCGGTCGCGCTCAAAACACGTGCGAAAGGGGTCTGCTTCTTGAGCGATTGCACGGTTGCCGGCACCAAATGCGCGTGTTGCAAGCGGGGCAAGCAGCATTTCTTGCTGAGATTCGCGCTCGTTGCGATCGACGATGTTTCGTTGGCCTGGCCCAGCCCACGAGTCTTTGTGAGCAAAGCGAACCTGATCGTCTGACGCAAAGCCGTCCATTGTTTGAGCCCATGCGACGCTGCGCGAGATTGGTTCAGATGTCAATATAACTACACGATACGTGGAGGGTGTACTAGTAGGATTGACCCCCCCTATGAGCGCCTTTGTCGATGAAGCCCAACTAAACGTTCGCGGTGGTGACGGTGGTGCTGGCTGCGTCAGTTTTAGGCGAGAAGGCCCTGTTGCATTTGGTGGTCCAAACGGTGGCGACGGTGGCGACGGCGGATCGGTATGGCTTGTGGCCGACCACAACGTTGCGTCATTGTTGGCATTTCGCGATCACCCCCACCGACGTGCGGGCGACGGTGTGCACGGTATGGGCAAAGATTTGCACGGCAGGCGTGGCGAAGAAATGATCATCAAAGTTCCTGAAGGCACTGTTGTGCGCGATATGTATACGGGCGAAATTTTGGCTGACCTTGCTGTCAACGGCACACGTTGGCAGTCTGCAAAAGGCGGACAGGGCGGTCGCGGTAATGCACGCTTTTTGTCGAACCGCAGGCGTGCACCGAAATTTGCCGAACAAGGCGAACATGGCAAAGACCGATGGTTGAAACTTGAATTGAAACTGATGGCCGACGTTGCGCTTGTTGGTTTTCCTAATGCCGGTAAGTCAACATTTATTAGTTCGGTGAGTGCCGCCAAACCAAAGATCGCCAACTATCCGTTTACAACTCTTGAGCCGCACCTTGGAGTCGTGCGCATGGGTGGGTCGAGTGAATTTATTATTGCCGACATTCCCGGCATCATTGAAGGTGCAAGCGAAGGTCGTGGACTCGGACATCAATTTCTCCGCCACATCGAGCGCGCTCGAGTGTTGTGTGTGCTGGTAGATCTTGCGCCCATGGACGAGGTGTCTGCTGATGTACAGGAACGGATCTTGTTGCAAGAATTGAAGGCGTATCAGCCAGAGCTACTCGAACGACCACGCCTCGTTGTTGGCACGAAGACAGATGCGGCAACCGAGGAAGTGCTTGTGGAGTGGAAGGGTCAGCGAATGTCGGCAGTGACCGGTGACGGCGTGCGACCGATCTTGGGTGCGCTTGCTGAGCTGGTACAACGCGCACGCACACTTGTACCTTCACAAGAATCCTCAGTGGTAATCCGCCCTGAGCCTGAAGGCACACATATCGAGCGCATTGGCGACAACGAATTTAGATTGGTGGGCCGAGATGTAGAACGCTCTGTTGCCTTGAGCGATGTGTCAACCCCTGATGCACTGAATTACATTGATGAGCGACTCAAGCGATTGGGTGTCGCACGCCTCTTGTCTCGTGCAGGAGCAAGCGATGGTGCGGTTGTGCATATTGGGGTATTTAGTTTCGAGTACACACCGGAGACGTAGAGATGCGAATCGTTGTAAAGATTGGAACATCATCGGTCACTGATGAACGTGGCGCGATCAAAAATGAGGCAATTCGTGCGCTGTGTGAGCAAGTTGCAACGGTGCGAAATGAAGGCAATGAGGTCATCGTTGTAACTTCGGGGGCTATTGCTGGCGGTGTTGGAGCACTTGGTCTCGCACAGCGTCCAACCGATACTCAAACGCTGCAAGCGCTTGCCGCTGTCGGACAGAGCCAGTTGATGAATAAGTACAACGAACATCTGGCTACGCATGGTTTGGTTGGTGCACAGGTGCTGCTTGTGCCAAATGACTTCATTGATCGCAGTCAGTATTTGCATGCTCGTCAAACACTGGTGCGATTGCTCGAGTTGGGCTGTGTGCCAATCATTAATGAAAATGATGCAATTGCCAGCGATGAGATCCGTTTTGGTGACAATGACCGAATTGCCGCACTCGTTGCACACAGCATTAATGCCGACGTGCTGGTGTTGTTGACCGACATTGCTGGGCTCTTTACTGCTGATCCAAGTGTTGACGCATCTGCAACGTTTATTGAGCAAGTGGCTGCTGATGACCCACTCTTGTCGGTGCGCGCCAGTGCGAGTGGGAGTGCGCGGGGCAGTGGTGGCATGTCGTCCAAATTGTCGGCGGCTCGAATTGCATCTTGGTCTGGAGTGCGCACGGTGATAGCTGATGCGACCAAGAAAGATGTCGTTGTAAATGCACTTGCACAAACGCCAGGAGCAGGCACGCAGTTTCTGCCGCATAATCGAAACCTCTCGCCACGTAAGTTATGGATTGCATTTGCTGCCCAACAGAGCGGAGTGATTATCGTGGATGAAGGGGCAAAGCGAGCATTGATCGAGCGCAACACTTCACTGTTGCATGCAGGAGTTACTGAGGTGCACGGAGATTTTGTGGAAGGCGACACCGTTGAAATTCAGGATCTGCGTGGAGTGATGTTTGCGCGCGGGATGGTCAGTGTGAGTGCGGTGCACGCAAGTTCTGCTGCTGGGCGCAAGAGCGCCGAACTACCCGATGGTGTCGTAGCCGAACTTGTTCACCGCGACGACCTGGTCATTCTCGTCGACCAATAGCCACGCAGGTGGGGTTCGCCAAGTAGAGCGAGCATTCCGATGTATGTCATTGCGCCCACTGCAACTCCAAGTGATACGCGCGCCAAGGCGCCTACTCCTACTGATGAGCCAACCGACTTGGTAGCGAGCCACACAGCAAGAGCCATTGCAGCACCGGCAGCCGTGATGCGAAAGACATCGAAGAACAGTCGACCCAGATTGGCCGATTGGGAGATGGAGTTGAGTACGACGAGTGCAATGACAGCGCTCACAATGTAGGCAATGGAAAACGAAAGGCCAAGGCCAAGCACATCGAAGCGATTGACGAGAACAATGGCAAGAATAATGTTGATTGCGTTTTCGCCAAGGTTAATGAGAAATGGCGTACGGGTATTGTGTTGAGCATAAAAACCGCGCAACACAAAAAGATACACAGAAAATCCAGTGAGGCCGAGTGCAAGGCCCGACAATGCGCGAGCGGTGTTGTATGTGGCCAGTGGAGAGAAATTGCCATGCTGGAGCACGAGACCAACGATGGGTTTTGATAGTACGAACAAACCAAATGAAGCCGGAATCGTGAATAGCGCGGTAAGTGTGACCCCGCGTGTCATGCGCTCGGCAAATGCGTGGTGATCGTTGTTGGCGGCAAGTCGGGCGAGATCTGGCAGAAATGTTGTGGCAATGGAGACCGCAAGTAAACCGTGTGGAAGCTGGAACAGAATGAAGGCTTTGGAATACGCATCAACCAAACCGCTGCCGGGAGATGCAAGATTTTTGATGACGACCAATGCGATTTGATTGGCAACAACATAGCCAAACGTCCACAATGAAAGCTGAACCAGTTTGCGAACAGCAGGGTGGGAAAAATCTGCTTGAAACGAAAATGGAATCGCACTGCGTTTCACTGCGATGACCTGAATGAGGGCCATGACTGCGATGCCAACAGTTGTGCTGAGCCCGAGTTGCCACATCAACTTTGACCCGCTCACAACATCAGTGATTTGAGGTTGAGTAGTGCCTGCAGGGTAATTACCGTTGAAATAAATTGACGACAGAAAAATGATCGCAATGATGTTGGATACAACAGGCGACCATGCTGCAGCAAAGAAACGGTTTCGTGCATTGAGCAAGGCGGAACACAATGCGCTTACGCCGTAGAAAAATATTTGAACAACAAAAATGCGTGTGAGCGCAGTGCCGGCACGACGAAAGACTTCAGCATCGATGCCTGGCGCAGGGTGAAGCGAAAAAAGGTGGAAGATGGCGGGTGATGCAACAACTGCTGCACTCGTGATCACAACCAAAGCAATGAGTGAGACACTGATGATTGCATCGGTGCCTCGCTGACGAATGCTGTGAATGCCGGTGTCGGCATGAGTATCGGTATTAATGTCGGTGTTAATGTCGGTGTTAATGTCGGTGTTAATGTCGGTGTTAATGTCATAGTCGCTGTTGAGCAATGAGGTGAACAACGGCACAAGGCTTGCAGCCAACACTCCGCCGATGAGCAGTTCGTAGATCGAGTTAGGTGAGTTATTGGCTGCATCAAATGCGTCGGCGAGTGCGGTCTGACCGATGATCACCCCAAAGACGATGATTCGGGCAAGACCCGTGATGCGTGAGAGAGCAGTGCCTGTGGCGACTATGAGATTGGAGCGACCAAGACCAGGCATGTGTACACATCGTATGTCGTCTAATCGGAATGCCGAGGCGATCAAACGCTAGAGTTGTTTCAATGGAAATTCGCTTTGAATCAGTTGAACACGTCCGAGATGGACTAAAAAAGGTCCACTATTTGGCAGATGATGGCATTGCTGGAGTGGTATTTCTTGCACAACGACTTGGCAAGCCAATTTTGGTTGAAGGGCCTGCCGGAACGGGAAAGACACAGTTGGCAAAGAGTGTTGCCGAAATGCTCAACGCCCGACTTATTCGTTTGCAGTGCTATGAAGGTTTGGACGAATCAAAAGCACTCTATGAATGGAACTACAAGAAGCAATTGCTACGCATTCAGGCCGACAAAACAAGTGACTCGTGGTCGCAAGTGCACGACGACATTTTCAGCGAAGAATTTCTGCTCACACGGCCATTGCTCGAGGCGATTAGCAGTCCAGACCCAGTAGTGCTGCTGATCGACGAAGTCGACCGCGTCGAAATCGAGACTGAGGCGCTTTTGCTTGAAATTCTTTCCGAATACCAAGTGTCAATTCCGGAGTTGGGAACGATCACCGCCAAGCAAATTCCGATGGTGTTTCTCACGTCCAACAACACGCGGGAACTTTCGGAAGCGTTGAAGCGTCGTTGCTTGTTCTTGCACGTTGATTATCCAGATATGGAGCGCGAAAAAGAAATTGTCATGACCAAGGTTCCTGACATCACACAAAACTTGGCCGATCAAATTGCCCGCATTGTTCGCAGCATTCGCCAGTTGGATTTGAAGAAGGCTCCGTCTGTGAGCGAGACTCTCGACTGGGCACGCACATTGATGTTGATGGGAATCGAAAACATTGATGCACAGGAAGCGAAAGACACACTGCACATCTTGCTCAAGTATCAGACCGACATCACGAAGGCAGCCAAGGAGCTGTCGGTCGACAAGTAAGGCAAAGATATGACCTTGCTCGATTTAATGTCGGGTTTCATCGTCGAATTACGAAAAGCAGGTTTGCCCGTCAGTTTGACGGAGAACTTGGATGCGATGGAAGCTGTTAAGGAGATCCCCATTGAGGATCGTCAAGCGTTCAAATATGCGTTGGCAGCAACGCTTGTCAAGAGCAATTCACATTGGCGAGCCTTCGAGACGATTTTTGAGGTCTACTTTTCGTTGCGCGGACCAGATCATCAAATTCCCGGCGACTTGAGCGACGCCGAAGCAGAGCTATGGCGGGAAGAACAAGAGGCACAGTTGCAGGGTGATGGTGCTGCCGGAAGTGGTGGCGGCATGGACTCGCTCACTCCTGAAGAGATTGCCCAGATGTTGATGCAAGCGTTGATGAATGGTGATCAAGCAATGATGCGAGCACTTGCTCGGCAGTCGGTGCAACGTTTTGCAGGAATGGAGCCCGGCAGACCAGTCGGCGGCACGTATTACCTGTACCGGACTCTGCGCAATCTTGACCTTGACAGCATGCTTGACAAATTGATGGAAGCAAACCGTGAACAGGCAGCACAAGAACTGACAAAGCTCGAAGAACGATTGGAGAAAGACGAATTTGAAAGTCGGATCGAGCAATTTAAGCAGGAAGTAGAAGCAGAAATTCGTAGGCGTTTGGTCGCCGACCGAGGTGCAGAGGCAATGGCCAAAACATTGCGCAAGCCTCTGCCAGAAGATGTCGAATTTATGCATGCCAACAAGGAAGAGATGCAGAGTTTGAAAAAAGCGTTGCAACCACTGACTCGCAAGTTGGCGGCGAAACTTGCACGTAAGCGCCGTCATGGACGCCGCGGTCCGCTCGATTTTCGATCTACTGTGCGCCACTCACTGAGCTATGGCGGTGTTCCTGCAGATCCGAAATTCAAGTATCCGCGCCCGTCGAAACCCGAACTGATGGTGGTGGCAGATATTTCTGGAAGCGTTGCGGCGTTTGCTCGGTTTACGCTGATGTTGGTGTACGCAATTCAGGGTCAGTTCTCCAAGGTGCGTTCGTTCGTCTTTATTGACGGAATAGACGAAGTGACCGACTACTTCAAGTCGAATGTAGATATCAGCGACGCCATTCATCGCGTGAATACAGAAGCAGACGTGGTATGGGTTGATGGGCATAGCGACTACGGCCATGCATTCGAGGTGTTTTGGGAACGATATGGCAAAGACATCAACCCGAAGACGACGATCCTGCTCTTGGGCGATGCACGCAATAACTACCACGCGGCATCGTCGTGGGTGATCAAGGAGATGCAGAAGCGCGGTCGGCATGTGTACTGGCTCAACCCTGAGCCACGAAGTTACTGGAACACCGGCGACTCAATTGTCGGCGAATACGGAAGTTTCACGGATGGTGTTTACGAGTGTCGAAACTTGCGACAACTTGAAGCATTCGTTGAAAAACTCGCATGAGTCTGACTCGGATCATTTTGGTTCGCCACGGCGAATCTGTAGTGACAGTGAAAAGAATTCTTGGTGGACCTCGTTCATGTACAGGCTTGAGTCAATTGGGTGAGCAGCAGGCTGCATCCTTGCGCAAGCGCCTTGAATTGACAGGAGAGATACAGGCTGACGTGTTGTATTCGAGTGCGTATCCGCGAGCATTGCAAACCGCACAGATCATTGCGCCAGCGTTTGCGGGTCTCGAGATAAATGTTGAGGCCGGGTTTGGCGAACACGATCCTGGTCCGCAGTGTGACGGAATGACGTATGTGGATTTTATGGCCAAGCATGGGAAGCCCAATTGGGGTGGTGACCCCAACGCGGTGTTTTTTCCTGGTGGAGAGACGATCGCTCAATTTCATTCGCGAGTGGCGACCGCATTTGACAAAGTGGTGAAAGAGCATTTCGAAAAGACAATTGTTGTGGCGTGTCACGGTGGCGTGGTGGACGCAGTAATTCGACGACACCTCAAGACTCCGCAAACAGGTGCTTTCGAGATGCATACAAAGAACTGTTCACTGACTGAGTTGGTGGAAATTCGAGCTGATCATTGGGCATTGATGCGTTATAACGATCATGCACATCTACAAGGTTTGCCGATCGCTACAAATATCGATTGAGTGGGTGCGCTATAACCTAGGGGCACTCTCATGGGACCACAGCGTCAATTCACACAACAGTCAACACGACAAGATAAACGACCCAGAGTTGTAGTCGTGGGTGCTGGTTCGGCTGGAGCGGTGATCGCAGCACGTTTGTCGCAAGACTCAAGTATCAATGTGCTGTTGCTGGAGTCTGGGCCTGATGTTTCCTCTGCGAGGGAAGTCGTTGGTATAACGAGCACAAATTTTGTTCATGCTCTTGAGGTATCAAATCGAAATTTGCGAATACCTGTGCGACGCACGGTTGCTCAGGACGTCAGTGACTATGTGCGAGGCACGGGCACAGGTGGTAGTTCATGTGTGAATGCAATGGTTGGTATGTGGGGAATGGCAAGCGATTACGACAGATGGGCTCGCGATTTGGGATGCGATGGTTGGTCGTGGAGCGATGTTGCACCAATATTTGCAAGTCTGCCAATTCCGTTGCACACGACACGGCAATCAGAGTGGGGAAATGTGGATCGAGCACTTGTTGATGCGACGGTAGAAAAGGGTTTTGAACGCCGAGATGACATGAGTATTGCGCCACTTTGCGCTCGTGGTGTTGGGTCGGTGTCACTGACATGCGCAGGTGGTCGGCGCGTATCAGTTAACGACAGCTATCTGGAGCCCGCGAGATCGAGAGCAAACCTCGTGATTCGTGGTGATTCGACTGTTGATCAACTTCTTGTGAATGGAACAGACGTGGTGGGTGTGCACTTGGCAAACGGAGATGACATTGATGCCGATGCAGTGGTGGTGTGCGCGGGGGCAATTGCTACACCGCAGATATTGTTGCGCACCAAGATTCAGCGAGATGGTATTGGTCGTGGTGTAAAGGATCACCCAGCGGTTTCGTTTACTCTCTCACTCAACGAGCCGAGTGTCGCCCAATTTGCGATATCAACACTGTTGAGGTCGACATCAACGACTGCAGGCGATGATGAAAGAGGCAATATTCATTTGTTGCCACTCAATCATGTGGGGTCAGATGAGCCACGTTTTGGAGCGATGTTTGGTGCTCTGATGAGGGTTCGCTCGAAGGGAAGCATCATGCTTGACGATGCAACAAATGTCTCGAGTGTTTCATTGAACATGTTGAGTGACGAACGCGATGTCGTTGCAATGCGAGAAGCGACATCGATGCTGATTGACGTGGTTCGTCTGCCTGCGTTTTCAACAATTGCTCATGCCGTGACGTGTGATGATGCAGGAACACCTTTGTCAGTGCTTATGGCCATGAGTAGTGATCAACTGCAAAAGTGGTTGCCATCACACGTTGGTTCCTACTCACACATTGGGTGCTCAAGCAAAATGGGTGCGATGACCGATGAAGAAGCCGTGGTTGACACCAACGGCAAAATTATTGGCTATGAACACGTGTGGGTGTGTGACGCTTCAATCTTTCCCGATTTGCCGACTGGCAACACTCATCTGCCCGTGGTGATGATGGCAGAGCGCATTTCGATGCGTATACACGCCTCTGTCACAAACAGATAAAATCTCTTACGACCAGTTACGACTGCGTTCTACAGCACGTTTCCAGGTCGAGTAGTCGCTGTCGGTCGCGGCGTTTGGATTGGGCGTAAACATACAATCCAGTTGCCATGAATCGCTAATTGCCTGCAATGAAGACCAGACTCCCTCTGCTAAACCGGCAAGATACGCAGCACCGAGCGAAGTAGTTTCAAGATCCACTGGTCGCACAACGCTGACACCAAGTTGATCGGCTTGCATTTGCAACATCGTGTCCATCACTGCGGCACCTCCATCGACACGCATGTCAACGAGGGGGACACCAGTTGCACGGACCATTGCGTCAACCACGTCGCGCGTTTGAAATGCCATCGACTGCACAACTGCCCGAGCAAAATGTGCGCGACGGGTACCACGAGTAATACCGCAGATGATGCCTCTCGCATGTGGATCCCACCACGGGCTACCAAGTCCGGTGAATGCCGGAACGATGACGACTCCGCCGCTATCGGGAACCGATGCCGCTAACGGTCCAACATCGGATGCATTATCGATGATGTTGATACCATCGCGAAGCCATTGAACTGCACTGCCAGTGACGAAGATTGATCCTTCAAGTGCGTATGTTGGTTTGCCAGAACCGAGATCCCACGCCACGGTGGTGAGCATGCCTTCGATGGGCGGTGGGCACGTCGTACCAACGTTCATCAATACAAAACTGCCAGTGCCGTATGTATTTTTGCTGCTTCCGATATCGAAACACGCCTGACCAAATAGTGCCGCTTGTTGGTCACCAGCGATTCCAGAAATTGGGATGCCACTTGGAATTTTGAAATCGTTACATGCGTTGAGAACTGTGACTGTAACCCCGCACCTACCGCTTGAAGGCACCACTGTTGGCAGGGAATCAATTGGGACATCGAACATACTGCAGAGTTCTTGGCTCCAATGCATGTTTCCAATATCGAACAGCATGGTGCGACTTGCATTGGTTGGGTCGGTAACAAATGATTTTCCACCTGTGAGATTCCAAATGATCCACGAATCGATGG
>CAXNNK010000021.1:0-10875 GCA_964203725.1 Ilumatobacteraceae bacterium
CACGCGTGTAATGATTTCGCATTTGTAGGGCTGATCAGCAAACAATTCGAGAGCAGCCTTGACCGACATTTCATCTCGAGTAAATGACTGGTCTGCTTTGATGATTTCGCGCATTCTTTCGGTGATCGCAGCAAGATCAGTGTCACTGAAAGTTTTGCCACCCGGCAATTCAAAGTCGTAGTAAAAACCATCCTCAATTGCCGGACCAATAGTAAATTTGGCGCCAACAAATAACTGCACGACTGCTTGTGCCGTCACATGGGCTGTTGAGTGCCGCAAGACATGCCGTCCTGCTTCGCTCTCTGCGGTGATGATTGAAACTCTTGCCCCAGCAGCCAACGCAACGGTGAGGTCTGTTTCCACTCCATCGACGACCGCAGCAACTGCGGCTTTCGCCAGCCGAGATCCAATCCCCTGGGCTAAATCGAGCGAAGTCGAACCCGCAGGAAGGGTCTTGAGAGTTCCGTCAGGAAGGCTGACTTCAAAGGTTTCTAGTGCACTCATCGTGTCTTTCAGTCTAGGTTCGAAAGGCGCACGAGAACGTCTCAATTAGCGCTTGAGCTCAATTCCCAAAAGTCGGGCAGCGTCTGTCACGTCGACTCCAGTTGCTACAGCCTTGTCGATGTGTGCAATTGCACTCGGCGTGTCGAGGTCGTCGTCAAGTGCATCACGAACTTGATCGAGCAATTGGCCTTTATCATTCGTTGTCCCAGCACCCCAATCTGCGAGTCTGTCAACGTTGCGAGCAAACATTTCGGCATCCCATTCCCATTCAAAACGGTAGTGATGCTCAATGAGACCAAGGCGAATGACCCGCGGGTCAAATTGTGTGCGAAGTTTGTCGACAAACACCAAGTTTCCTCGACTCTTCGACATCTTGTGCCCGTCCATCGACACCATCGCCACGTGCATCCAATGCTTGACAAAGATTTCGCCAGTCGCAGCTTCTGACTGGGCTCGCTCACACTCGTGATGCGGAAAAATCAAATCACTTCCACCACCGTGTAAATCAATCGTTGTTCCCAATTCGCGTAAGGCAAGCGCCGAGCATTCAATGTGCCAACCAGGTCGACCAGGACCCCACATGGTTTCCCACGATGGTTCGTCCACTGCCGATGGATGCCACAACACAAAGTCAAGTGGGTGCCGTTTGTGCGGGTCTTCGATGTTGCCACCACGTTCTCGCGCAAGCGCAATCATCGTCTCATTCGAGTAATGCGAGATTTCTCCAAACGTTGGCGACTTTGAGACATCAAAATATACGGAACCACCTGACTGATACGCAAAGCCCTTATCAATCACCATGCCGATGAAACCTCGAATGTCAGAGATTGCCGATGAGGCACGAGGAGTCGAGTACATCGGTAATGCTTCAAGGGCTTCCATGTCGGCAGTGAAGCGCGCTTCCTCTCCCGCTGCCAAGTCCAGGTAATGCACGCCAAGTTCTCGTGCCTTGGCAAATAGTGGATCGTCAACATCGGTGACGTTGCGCACGCACTTCACTTGATGCCCCAAGTCAATTAATCGACGGATCAAGATGTCGTAACTAATAAACGTAAAAGCGTGTCCAAGATGAGTTGCGTCATATGGAGTGATGCCACATGTGTACATCAACACCGTCGGGCCAGGCTCAAAAGGAACGACCGATTGCTTGGCAGTGTCATACAGACGGATCATGAAATTCGAAGGTTTCTTCCACTCACTGGATCTTGATCGGGCAAACCTGTCATTCGCGGTGCAACTCTCGTTTTATAGCGCACATTCATTTGCAACAACACAGCAGTAAATGCTTCAAGCGCTAGTGCATTTGACAATCTTCCTGTGTTGATTGGTCGACATCCAGGAATCTTTTCAACGATGTCGCTTACGATTTCAATTGCATCAGGATGATCCGAGCAAATCAACACATCGCTGTCGACATGATGATCGAGATTACCAAGCTCTTTTGCAGGCAAGTGCTGCAACGCAGCAACTACTTTGCTCAGTGGTATCTCGGCTTGCACGTGGGCTGCAATGCTTCCACGAGGTGGAACGAGAGGCTGAAACTCTTTGCCAACCTTGACCAATGCGTTCGCCATTGTGATCACAACTTTCCCAGCCAGTTGGCTTGCGTAGTCTCCAACAATCGTGGCAGTTGAATCCCACGGTGTTGCAACTACGACAAGATCGCAATTCACTGCATCAGCGTTGTCGCCACCCTGAATGGTCAATTTGTGGCTTGGCCACAGCGATTGCAACTCTTTGACCTTCTCGATCGATCGAGCCTTGTCTCGTGACCCGATCACAACGTCATAGCCAGCAACATCAAGCCGCAAAGCCAACCCGCTACCGGCAGGCCCGGTACCACCAATGATTCCAATTTTCATTCAACGAGCCTGCCACAAACACCCCCCAACAACTACCGTTGACGGCATGGGAATATTGGATGGCAAAAAGATAGTCGTCACAGGGGTACTTACCGACGCTTCGTTGGCCTTCGGGGTCGCCCAGTTGGCTCAGCGCGAAGGCGCCACAGTTCTCTTGACTGGTGCAGGTCGTGGTCTTTCCATCACCGAGCGAACCGCTCGCAAACTCGACACCCCAGCCGAAGTTGTTGAGTTTGATGTGACTGTGGTCGAACATGTGGAGAGCGCGCGTGCCGGAGCAAAGCAACACCTCGGCAGCGTTGACGGTGTGCTTCACGCAATCGGTTTCGCCCCCGCAGTGTGTTTGGGCGACGACTTCATGGCAGCACAGTGGAACGATGTAGCAGTTGCGATGCAAATTTCGGCCTATTCACTCAAAACACTCGCTGACGCATTTGTGCCGTTGATGGCGCAAGGTGGAAGTTTTGTTGGTCTTGACTTTGACAACACTGTTGCGTGGCCTGCGTACAACTGGATGGGGGTGGCAAAGGCTGCACTCGAATCCACCAGCCGATATCTCGCCAAAGAACTAGGCGGAAAGAATATTCGCTGCAACCTCGTCGCTGCTGGACCGATCAAAACGATGGCCGCGAAATCTATTCCTGGTTTCCAAACTTTTGAAGATGTGTGGAGCGACCGTGCACCTCTGGGATGGGATGTCAACGACTCAACTGCTGTTGCACGCGCATGTGTCGCGCTGCTTTCCGATTGGTTTCCAGCCACCACCGCTGAAGTGATTCATGTCGATGGTGGCTACCACGCAATGGGCGTGTGAATGCACGTAGTGCGTCGGCGTACCGTCGCCCTTACATTTTTCGGTCGCATGTTTTCATGCACGCTGATTGCGGTATCCGCAATTTCTTGCATCATCGTCGTGAATCCAACACAGACATTTGCCGCAATCACCAATGATCCATTAATCGATCAACAGTGGGGATTAATTGCGATCGGTGCCCCATCGGTATGGAGCATTACCCGTGGTGCCGGAGTCACTGTTGCGGTGATTGACAGCGGCAGCGGACCACATCCTGATCTCGAAGTAAACATGGATGTTGGTCGCACAATGTTTGGATCAATCGATAGTGCCGGAGTAGTAGATATTGACCCTTCTGGTCACGGATCGCACGTAGCGGGCATCATCGCTGCAGTTGCCGATAACGGCATTGGCGGCGCAGGTGTTGCACCTCAATCCCGAGTTATGCCAATCAGGGTTCTTGATGCATATGGTTCAGGAGATTCGAAAGATGTTTCAAAAGCAGTTCGCTTCGCTGTCGACAACGGTGCAAAAGTGATCAATCTTTCTCTCGGAGGCACTTCCGAAAGTACATCTCTCACCGCGGCTATTCAATATGCCGTCGATCGCAATGTCCTCGTCGTCGCCGCCGCGGGCAATGGCGGCATGGATGCGACACCGAAATGGCCTGGAGCAAGCGACCTCACAGTTGCAGTTACTGCAGTAGATCGCAACAACAGCGTCACAAATTTTGATCAGCGCGGTGACTACATCGACATTTCCGCCCCAGGCTCCTCCATCGTTTCGACGGCCAGTGGTGATTATAAAATTCAAAGTGGCACGAGCATGGCTGCTGCCTTTGTCACCGGCGCCGCGGCATTATTATTTGCAGCACAACCGACAATTACTGCGTCTCAAGTGCGCGATATTCTGCAACGAACTGCGACCGACATCGGCGCTCCTGGCCGTGACACAACATTTGGTTATGGCATCGTCAATTTGATCGCGGCATTTGCAGAACTGAACGTGATGTTTCCAAAGATAATCACGACAGCTGTTGTCACCGAGGGTCGTGTGGGCACACTTGCACTTGGAACCACGTCTACCGCCACAACATCCACGACTAGCCAATGGTTTCGATGCACCGCACCCGGCGAAGCGACGATGCTTAAGCCAGACGACTGCACCGCCATCAATAATGCAGTTGCCACGACATACCAATCAACTGTGAAGGATTTGCGCAAATACCTTCGCTATTCGATCACTACGGCTGCAAATGGTGCAATAGCCGCATCGACATATTTCTCTGGAGCAACTATCCCCGAATCTGGCGCGTGGATCACTGCATCGACACTTGAAGTGCAATCAGTGACGCCACTTAGTCAATTCATCGGCACGGGTTCAAAGGGTGTGCGCACCGTCAAGGTTGTAGACGGAACGTGCAAAATCCGTAATGCAAAAATTGTTGCACCAATGGTTCCCGGAAAATGCACGTTAAAAATTTCGATCGCTGCCAAGACGCCATACCCTGCATTGGGTTTTACCACGACCGTATCCATTTCTTAGAAACTGGTTTATTGACTTCATGCCAAATCGCCTCGCAACTCAAACAAGTCCTTACCTTCGCCAGCATCGCGACAATCCGGTCGACTGGTATCCATGGGGCGAAGAGGCTTTTGCATTAGCGCGCACAACCCAAAAGCCAATTCTTTTGTCAGTGGGCTACTCGGCGTGCCACTGGTGCCACGTCATGGCCCATGAATGCTTTGAAGATATTGAAACAGCGACAATCATGAACGAACTCTTTGTCAACATCAAAGTTGATCGCGAAGAACGCCCCGATGTCGACGCAATCTATATGGATGCTGTCCAGGCCATGACGGGGCGCGGTGGCTGGCCGATGACCGTGTTTTTAACTCCAGAAGCAAAACCCTTCTACGGCGGTACGTATTTCCCAAAACCTACGTTCATTCAATTAATGAACGCGATTATTGACGCATGGACCAACCGCCGTGACGACATAGACACCAACGTTGTTGCCCTCATGCAAAGCCTCGATCGCACAAGTCGCATCACCAACCAGTCCCTCAACATCGATAATTCAATTGGCAGACAACACATCGATGCCGCAGTTGCACAGTTAATGCAAAACCACGATGCCCTGTGGGGCGGATTTGGTTCTGCACCAAAGTTTCCAAGCACGATGAACATCGACTTATTGCTGCGCGCATACAACGATTCGCCCAATCCCGAACTACGCACGATCATCACCACATCACTTGACGCCATGGCCTCAGGCGGAATGTACGACCACTTGGGTGGAGGTTTTGCTCGTTACAGCGTTGATGAAAAATGGCTCGTGCCGCACTTCGAAAAGATGCTGTATGACCAGGCACTTCTCGCCCGCGTATATGTACACGCTGGTATTGCTCTCAACGAACCTCGATGGTTGCAAGTTGCTAGCGAAACTCTCGACTATGTGCTGCGAGATCTGTGTTCAGATGATGGTGGCTTCTATTGCGCACAAGATGCTGACTCAACTGACGAACATGGCCATAGTGTCGAAGGACATTTTTACGTCTGGTCAGAACAACAAATCAAAGACGTTCTACCTATCGAACTACACATTGTTGCGCTTGAGTGGTACGAAGTGACGAGCGAAGGCAATTTCGAAGGAACAAATATTTTGAGCAGACTGCACCATCGCGGCAATCTGCAACGAAACACACAAGTCGAAGAAGCTCGCGCATTGTTGCTTGCTCACCGCAACACTCGTGCGTGGCCCGGCCTCGACAACAAGGTGCTCACCGAATGGAACGGCCTCATGTTGGCAACTCTTGCCGAGGCTGCCGCACTCTTGCAGCGCCCCGATTGGCTTGCAGCCGCCATCAAAAACGGCGAATTCATTATTGAGCAATTGAGCTCCCAAGCCGTTTCGGAGTCGCGATCGTGGAAACGGAGTTGGCAACAGGACGGAAACCCGAAAGCGCAACATACTGCGCTTGGCGCCGACCTCGCGCAACTCGTCGACGGTTTCACCAGACTTGCCGAGGCATCCGGACAAGCCCGATGGATCGCTCATGCAAAAGATGCTGCCGACATATTGCTATCGAGCTATTGGGATAACGAGCATGGTGGTTTTTTTACTACGCCCCACGACGGTGAGCAACTTATTGTTCGACAAAAGGATCTCATGGATAATGCAACTCCTTCAGCCAATTCGACTGCTGCAATGGCGCTGTATCGCCTGGCAGCACTCACAGGTCAAGAACATTACGCGAAGCATGCTGATCAGATTCTCGGCTTGCTCAGCGACATTGCATCAAATGCACCAACAGCGTTTGGCAATTTACTTGCAGCAGCCCACCTCCGTTATTCGGGCATCACTGAAGTAGCCATCACGGGAAGACGTGACGATCTCGTTACACAGCTCCATACGCAATGGTTACCCACCGTGGTGTGCGCATGGGGCGAGCGCTATGACTCACCCTTGTGGTCTAGCCGTAACGAAGACTTGGCCTATGTATGCCGTCAGTACACATGCATGGCTCCATCGCACGACGCAAATACTTTCAATCAGGCATTGCGCACCGCCCTGCAACCAGATCTGGGCTAATTCACCAGGTGTTGTGATGAATAATTTCATTCGGAGTACGCCGATTTCGCTGAGCACTCAAGCCTCGACTGTCATCAGCTTTCTCGCCAACTAGCGGCCAGCCAATTGCAATCGCCCCAATCAACTGCATCTCGCTTGGCACACCGAGTCTGTTGCGCAACTTCTGCTCGCCATGAAACACTGCAAAAAATAATGCACCCAAGCCCGCGTCTTGCGCAGCCAGCAACATCGTCATCGCAGCAAACGAAGCATCGACAGTCCAATATGGTGTGGGCCACGATTCGACTCCGGCACCTAGTCCAGTTTGCGACTTGTCTGGTTCTGCATATCGCTGCACATAGGCAAGAGGGTCTGCAAACACGAGAGTGATAATCGGCGCGTCAAGCAATTGCTTCCAGCGAAATGCTCCACGTTTTTCTCTAGCAAGAGTGTCGTCCCAAAATTTGGGTGTATCACTTCCCGAAATGATGACGGCATGCCATCCCTGCGTCTTGCCAGCCGAGGGTGCGCGCGAACCGAGGTCGACTATCTCGCGGATAAGTTCCGGGTCAACAAGCCGAGCAGAAAACGCGCGGGTCATGCGCCGACTGCGCACAACGTCGGCAAACTCCAACGTTGACTCTTTAGTGTTTGCCGAGTTTGGCGAGAGACTCGGCCATTGTCCAGCCGTGCACAATGACCACACCACTCTTGGATTTAGTGGCAGTTGCAAATTGTGCGGCCACACTTACGTCAATTTTTTCCGGTTTCAATGTCTCGTGATCCAAAAATCCACTCTGACCGTTTGTTTTGACAGTAAAACTCTGGTCGTCATACGAAGCCTCGACTCCGAAGCGACGCGCTAAACGCTTGCCCCACGCTCGCTCTTCGCCAACCGCACGATGATCTGGACGAGGAATCATCTCAGTCAATGACTTAAATGCTTCAAGACCAGTTGGTGATGCAAATCGTGAACCAACAACCACATCTTCGTCCGGAAAAGCCATCAGTGCGCGGTGATAGGCCTCGCCCATCAAACCTTTGAGGACCATGTCGCGCTTGGAAGATTTTTTAACACTCATCATTCCGAGCAACACACACGGTGTGCCGCCAATTCGTTCGAGTGTTGAGAAGGTAAAGCCATGAATTTTGCCGTCAATACGAGCGCTTGTGAACAACACCCACTCGTCTTTGGCCTTTGACACTGGTCCTATTCCAAAGGCCCCACCCATGGCGGCCAACTCGTCGAGTTCCGCATCCGTCAGAGACCCGCAATCTCGTGTCTCAACCTCAACTGACATACCTACAGTCTGCCAGCAAAACTAAGGTTTCGGCACAGGTCGCCTACACAATCGTTGCGACGTCCCCAAACGATGCTCGCAATTGACCCATTACTCGGTCAAGGTTGACCGTGAATGCGGCGCCAAGGCTGACTGCCTTGTCCTCAGAAATATGCAACATCACGGGCGAATCACCTGGGTGCTCTTTGAGCACCGCTTGCAACTGTGCGATTAATGACTCGGTCATTGCATGGGCATTAAATTTCAAGTGCAGCGAGTCTTGAGTCGAACGCAGACCTTCGAGCACAATAATTTCAGTGGCCATAAACCCAATCTTCGTTTCGTCGCGCGCATCCATCCGACCTCGCACCGAAATAAGCATGTCGTCGGCAATCTGATGTCCAAATTTCTCAAGTGTCTTTGGAAATACCGTCACCTCAATAACACCCTGCAGATCTTCCAACTGGAACGTTGCCATGAGATCACCTTTTTTGGTGTAGCGCCTATTCACTTGGTTGACAATGCCGCCGATCGTCATAAAGGCACCGTCTTCAGCTTCGAGTGCTTCAGGAATTGAACAATCAACCCGACGTCGAAGTGCACCTTCGATACCCATGAGCGGATGATCTGACACATAGAGCCCGAGCATCTCTTTTTCAAACTTCAGCTGCTCAGATTTCTCGAAATGCAAATCAGGAATAATTTGTCGCTCGCTAAACCCACCTTCGGTTTCTTCCATCTCGCCAAACAGGCTCATCACTCCTTGATCTTTCTCTTCACGGCGCTTGAGAGTTGTATCGATAATTGCAATGAACGACGTCAATAACCCTCTTCGCGGATGACCCAGTTTGTCGAATGCACCAGCCTTGATCAGCGACTCGATGGCTCGCTTGTTCAACACATCTGTCGGGACTCGTTCTGCGAAATCATAAAACGACTCAAACGGCCCATGCATCTTGCGATGTTCAACGATTTTAGTGCTCAGACCTTCACCGACATTGCGAATTGCAGATAAACCAAACGTGATTTTTCGAACTTCTCCGTCTAGCACTGGTTCAAAGTTGACTCCAGACAAATTGATATCGGGCGTCAACACAACAATGTTGTTCATGCGTGCATCGGAGAGATACACCGCTGCCTTATCGTAATTTGTTTTCACGCTCGTCAATAAACATGCGAGATACTCAACCGGAAAATGGGTCTTCAAATATGCCGTCTGATACGAAATCAATCCGTATCCGTAGGCATGACTTTTGGCAAATGCATAGTCTGCAAACTTTTCGATGATGTCGAAAACTTCTGTCCCAAGATCGATGCCGTAACCCAACTTGACGCAGCCCTCTTCGAAGCCTGCACGCTGCTCAGCCATCGCCTTCTGATCTTTTTTGCCACACGCCTTTCTCAGAGTGTCGGCTTCGGCCAGCGAGTACCCCGCAAATTTTTGGGCTACGCGCATCACGCTCTCTTGATAGATCATCAAGCCATAGGTGTCTTCCAACAACGTTTTGGCATCCTCATGGAAATAGGTCGGCGCTTTGCGCTCGTTCTTATAATCGGCAAAATCGTTGTGCATGTTTTCGCTCATCGGACCAGGTCGGTAGAGCGCGAGCACGGCGGAAAGGTCTTCAAACTTCTGGGGAATGAGAGAACGAAGCAATGCCCTCATCGGGGTGCTCTCAAGTTGGAAAACGCCAATCGTGTCACCCCGCGCAAGCAACTCAAAGGTTGCTTTGTCGTCGATGGGCAAATTATCGACATCAAAGCTTGCATCTCGATGCTCGCAAATCATGGCCATGGCATCACTGATGACGTCAAGATTTCTCAGTCCCAAAATGTCCATCTTGAGTAGTCCAAGCGCCTCAACACCATGCATTTCAAACTGAGTGACAACCGGTGCATCTTCGGGTGCCTGGCCTTGTTCTGTTTTGCGTTGAATCGGTAAATACTCTGTCAGCTTTTCTTTGGTGATCACCACTGCGGCTGCGTGGATTCCGACGTTGCGCTTGAGACCCTCTAAGCCACGTGCCACATCAACAACTTCTTTGACTTCACCATCAGATTCGTAGAGCGCCCGCAATTCTGCTGCTGCGCGATATCCATCTTTGTGTTTACCCTCTGGGTCGACTTCGAGACAATAGCGAAGTGGAGTGTCGCGACCCATCACAACTGGTGGCATCAATTTGGCAATCTTGTCGCCCACGATATATGGCTTGCCAAGTACACGTGCTGCATCGCGCACCGCGTTACGCGCCTTGATGGTGCCAAACGTGATGATCTGAGCAACGTGATCACGGCCATACTTGTCTGACGCATACCGAATCATTTGATCGCGATATCTCGAGTCAAAGTCCATATCAATATCCGGCATCGTGATGCGGCTTGGATTGAGGAATCGTTCAAACAGCAAGTCGTACTTGATCGGATCAAGGTCGGTAATGCGTAGGCAATACGCCACCGCACAGCCGGCAGCTGAGCCACGGCCCGGTCCAACACGAATCGAATGATCTCGTGCGTAACGAATCATGTCCCACACGATCAAGAAATAGGAGCTAAATCCCATTTGTTCAATCGTTTGCAGCTCATAGTTCATTCGCTCAAGGACAGCTGGTGGCAATTGTGCTCCCCACCTCTCCTTGGCACCCTCGATGGCCAAGTGATGCAAATATTGACCATCGGTTGTGAAGCCAGGTGGTAGTTCAAAGTTTGGTAAAACAGGATTTCCAAATTCAATCTCGACGTTGGCGCGCTCTGCAATCCACAGCGTGTTACTGCACGACTCTGGAATATCCCTAAACAACCACTGCATTTCTTGTGCGCTCTTTAAGTAATGCTCGTTTCCTTCAAACTTAAATCGGTTTGGGT
>CAXNNK010000022.1:0-10624 GCA_964203725.1 Ilumatobacteraceae bacterium
ATCTCCGATGAGGGTGCACTTGGTTACATCGTTGGTGGAGCAATTCCAGCACGCTTCGACGCACTCGTCGCAGCAGGCAAGGTCACTGAAGAAATGATGAAGAATCTTCCAGATCCAGCACTCACTGCTGGCATCAAGTTTCCATCAGCCGAACAGGTTGCCAAAGCTAAAGAAGTTCTCACTGCACAGTGGGGCCCTCTAGTAGCCGACAAGTAAATCTCTCCCCCGAGAAAAACCGTGAATGTAACGGTTAGGTCAGGTAGGGGCTCGCTCTCTGAGCGAGCCCCTCTTGGCGTTTTTGCGCGTTTACGACCGTGGCTCGGCATTTTGCCTTTTGCGATTTTTGTTAGCGCATTTTTATTGTGGCCATCATTCAGTGTGTTTAGATCGGCGTTGCAACCGGTTGAAGGTTCCACAAAGCCAGCGATGCTTGAAGCGATCTCTGGTCAGTATCTCAGTTCAATTTTATTCAGTATGCGAATGTCAGCAATCACTGCCATCTTGGGCATGGTGATCGGCACTCTCGTGGCAATTGCCGTTGTCTCACTTGACCGCATGCGCGGACTACGAAACCTGATGGTTGGGTACTCCGCAGTCGCTGCAAATCTCGGTGGAATTCCATTGGCGTTTGCCTTCGTTGCATCGCTGGGCATGCAAGGTCTGTACACAAAAATGTTGAGCGTCATCGGCATCAACTTGACAGACATGGGTTTCAAGATTTCTGATTTTTCGGGCATCGTTATCGTCTATCTCTATTTTCAGATTCCATTAATGACGCTTGTCATGCTTCCTGCAGTTGATGGTCTCAAGTCGACACTTCGCGAAGCAGCAGCCAACCTCGGTGCATCATCCCGGCAATATTGGAAGAGCGTCGGAATACCTTTACTCACACCATCATTATTGGGCGGGTTTTTACTCTTGTTCGCAAATGCATTTTCGGCGTATGCGACTGCTTATGCACTGTCTTCGAGGGGTTCCCGTTTGGTCTCGGTACAGATTCGTTTTTATCTTCAGGGCAACACCATCACAGGCAAATCAAACCTTGGATACGCGCTTGCTGCATGGATGATCATTGTGATGGTTGTTGCAATGTCGGGGTACTTGGGTCTGCGACGAGTTTCTGAACGGTGGAGACGATGAAACGAAACAATGCTTGGGCTAAGTACCTTCTGCTTGCAGTTGGGGCATTTTATGCATTACCAATGCTGGCGATGGCGCGGTTCTCTTTTCAGAAGGTTCCTGTGATCAAACTGGGTTGGTCAACATTGTTCAAAAACTGGACTATTCAGCCGATGATCGATTCGGTCACCAGCGACAGGTTTTTGGAAGCAGGATGGTTGAGCTTGCGCCTTGCATTTCTGAGCGTGTTGCTCAGTCTGCTGATTTTGGTGCCGACAACTGTCTATGTACACGTGCGTTTAATGAAGGCTCGCGCCTTTGTCGAGCTACTTTCGACACTTCCATTTGTCGTTCCACCGATTGCACTTGTCGTTGGAATCTCAAGTGCCATGCGCAGCACCATTCCAAGTTTTCTATCGAGCCCATTTAGTCTTGTTCCGTTCTACGTCGTGATCGCGTTGCCGTTCACGTTTCGTTCGCTTGATGTGGGATTGAACTCGATTGACTTGAAGACCCTGGTTGAAGCATCGCGGTCACTTGGTGCAGGGTGGATGCGCACGGTGAGTTTGGTGATCTTGCCAAATATCAAAGCGGGTGTCGTCAGCGCGTCCTTCCTCACATTTGCTGTTGTCCTTGGCGAATACACCGTCGCATCGTTGTTGCTCAAATTCACGCTCCCTGCATATTTGGCTGAGGCACAAGGCAACAATCCGCAAGGCACTTTCACTGTTGGATTGTTGTTAATAGTTGTAACTGCATTACTGCTTGGAGTAACGAATCGAATTACTCGGGGCAAGAGTCAAGTTGTTTCCACCATTGGTATCTAAATACGTCTAAGTAAAAGGATAGAAAATGAAAACCCAACAACAAGTACTTAAATTTTCAGCGGCACGAAAATCGTTCGGTGACGTGGTCGCATTGGCCGGATTTGACCTAGAAATTGCCAAGGGAGAATTGGTGACATTGCTTGGGCCAAGCGGCTGCGGAAAAACTACTGCATTACGAATTGCTGCAGGTTTTGAGCAACCCGATTCCGGCACTGTCGAGTTGCACGGACTCGATATCACCAATCAACCAGCCCATAAGCGCAACATGGGTATGGTGTTTCAGAACTACAGCCTGTTCCCACACATGAATGTCACTGAAAATGTTGGTTTTGGGCTCAAGGTGCGTGGCAAAGAACCAGCAGAACGCGAAATGCTTGCCATTGCTGCTATTGACCGTGTGCGTCTCAATGGTCTTGGTAATCGTTACCCCCATCAGTTGTCGGGCGGTCAACAACAGCGTGTTGCACTTGCTCGCGCGCTCGTTTTTGAACCTCAGGTGTTGCTACTCGATGAGCCACTCAGTGCGCTCGACGCAAAAGTTCGAGCAGAACTACGAGACGAAATCAGGCTCCTACAAAGCGAAGTTGGTGTTGCAACAATCTTCGTCACGCACGATCAAGACGAAGCGCTCAGCATCTCTGACCGCATCTGCATTATGAAAGACGGACATGTGCAGCAGATTGGGACTCCACGCGATGTCTACTTGCATCCAGCAAATGCTTTCGTTGCGCGTTTTGTGGGCGCAATGAACGAGATTGAGATCAATGTGTCAGCATCGTCGATAGCAAGTATTGGAGAATTGCAGTTAGATCTTCAGGTTTCAAACATTTCTGGACCGACAGCAAAAATGTTGTTGCGACCTGATGCGGTTTCGATCTGTCAACCCGGCACACAGGGTTCGCTCAATGCCACCGTGGTGGGCCAGCATTTCAGCGGTGCTACAACAATGGTGCGCTTACGCCTCGACCACAACGACACGGTCGTCAGTGCTCTCCTCGTGTCGAGGGCTGTCACTGTTGTTGAGGGTGAGGTCATCGGCGTCCTGCTCAACACTTTTGAGGCGATTATCGAACGAGGCAATGATTGACGGATGCGTTTGGTCTTCGGACCTTTTGCCATCTCGCATTCGGAGAAAAACTGCTGCGTTGCACGCATAACCAATAGTCACAAGGCTCAAGATTTCGGAATACTCGAGCACCCCGCTTGCCAAAATACCTGTAGCGCATCCGCCTAGAAATGCCGCGTTGTATAAAACATCGTAAGCAGCAAAAATGCGCCCAACATTTTCTTTGTTTGCATTTGCCTGAATTGTTGCATCCGACCTGATGCGCAGGTTTTGAAAGCTGAGGGAACATAATGCAACTGCTACTAACCCAACTCGAGGATTTTCAAATACTGCAGCAGTTCCAATCGCTGTCGCAGCAAGCGTAAACGACATCACAGTGATGGATCGACGTGGATATCTCTCCGACAACCATTCGGCAGTGACTGATCCAGTAAACGATCCTGCAGCAGAAAACCCGAGGACTGTTACATATCCTGTCGTTTGCAGATGGTACGAACGATCGACCATCAATGCGATGCTCGCAATACACACGCCAAGCATCAAGCGATGCAGGGAAGTTGCAAGGATGGCAAAACGAGTTTTGGCAGATACAAATTGCGTAGCAAGTGAACGAAAGTCGCAGTGTTTGGCACTTGAGTCACCGCCACCAAGAGGTATGGAGATGCGGCTGAACAACCACGCTGCAAAAAGATGACCGCTGCCAGCGACAACGAGTGCAACAATGGGCAGGCTTCCCGAAATACCTGTGCCGATGCCGGCACCAATCGCACCAGCAATCACACTCAGGATCAGGCTTGTTGAGTCGGCAGCCACCAACTCGTGTTTGCGCACGAGTTGTGCAAGCGATGAAGCGCGCGCTGTGTACAAAATTCGGGTCAGTGCAACAAGTAGCCCAAAAATTATGTAGCCAAACCATCGCGTGCTGGCGGTTGTTGCAAAAAGTCCGCACAGTGTGATCACGCCGCGTAATGCGTTTCCACGACAGAGCAGTAGTTTGCGCGGCAATCTGTCTGCCAAGTGGCCAGCGATTGGGCCTACAAGCAGCAGCGGTAGTGCCGAAGCAATGAGCGCTGAGGTAAGTGCAGTTATAGACGGACCATCACTAAATTTAAAGAGCAAGATTTGGGCAAGTGTGAGAGTTGTCAATGCGTCTGCGCTCTGCGAAACAAATTGACCACCAATAGCGTTTCTAAAGTCGGGGTACTTAAACAAGTCTCGTCGACGAACATGTATAGCGTCTGTAGACCTGCGAAGTCTGATCACCCGTTAATTTTGTCTGTTATCCCCGCAAACTACACGCTAAATGCGTGAACAACAATTGAACATTCAATGACCAATGGTCAGTCGTTGTGTAACACGTGTTCGATGATCTCGAAAGCAAGCTCTGGTGTTGCAGCAACCACACCGCTCCACCTCAATGTGAGATCTGGTGTAAGCGAAAATGGACGACCATGCAAGTCGACAACCACTCCACCGGCAGCAGGCACGATGAGTGCAAGTGCAGCAAGGTCGACAATTCGATGTACATCACCGCCTGGATCAACAAATGCATCGACAGCCCCATCAGCGACCAAGCACCCTTCGAGCACGCTTGATCCAAGTATCCGTACACGCTCGGCACTTGTTGCAATACGGTTCCAAGCCTGGCGAGTTGTTGGTCGTGGTCGCAATAGTGAGACCGAAGCGCCTTGAAGTGATGTTCGCCCAGTTGCCAAATTGGTAACTGGAGAGTCTTTGTGTGCCCACCACGAACGGCCGCCATCGAGCCACACAGCAAGCCCCTCAACGAGTTCGCCGTCGAGTGCAAGGGCTGCAGAAAAACAGGCGAGTGGCACCCCGGCAGCGGCGTTGGCAGTGCCATCAAGCGGGTCGACGACGAGTGTCATTGCAGACCCCCGGTCGATCCATCCAATCTCTTCGGACAACACGTTTACTCCGAAGCGCTCAAAGACATCGAGCACGGGCGCTTCAACAACTTCATCTAAATAGTGAGTCGGTGTGCCGTCTCCGCCCAGGCCAACCAAGCGGGTGCGCTCTTCTCGGGTCAGTGTTTGCATCGCGTTGTCATATGCAGCCTGAGCCGCAATTGCCGCTTCTCGTAACACGACGTGCACGTCGTTGTGCAGAATCATTGAGATGCGCCTACGAGCCCAATATGTTCGGCCGTTTGTGATGTTGAGCGAAATACACCGAGCACTACGGGCAAGCGTCCGTGCAATTGCACAAGAGCAATATCACCGCGAGCACCAATTTCAAGGCGTCCACGGTCACCAAGTCCTACTGTGTCGGCAGGACCCATCGTGATGAGTCGAATCGCATCGGGGATGTTGCAAACTCCGTCTGCAACAAGTACTCCAACTGCACCCAGCAAAGTTGTTGGCAAATAATCAGATGCCAATCCGTCGCACAACCCCAGTCGAATAAGGTCTTGTGCACTCACGTTGCCACTGTGGCTCTTGCCACGCAAAACATTTGGTGCTCCACATACGGTACGCAATCCCGCATCATGCGCAGCCTGTGCAGCCAACAACGTTGTTGGAAATTCGGCTATGGACGCATGCCATTCGAGTGCTTGATCAACATCTTCAAGGGTTGCAGGATCATGCGCCAACAAACGAATTGCATGTTGCTGCGCCTGTTGAGTCAGTAACGGCAGGGCTCTACTGCGATTATGCAGAAGTGCGTCTCGCTCGATGATCGTCTGATCAACAATTGCGCGAGCCTCCTCGGCCGAGACTTTGCGGTTTCCGGCGATGTAGACCTCTAAAGAAGTTCGGTCGGTGTATTGGCCCTGACCAGGAGTGTGATCTTCAAATGACACGAGAGGTGTCGCGCCGGTTTTACGAACGATCCCATCTTTATGGTCCGCCTCGGTTTGCAACGAGCCGTCTAGAGCAAAACGAGCCTGTAGGGCATCAAAACCGTCTGCATCTCGTGCGTCGAGTCTGTACAAAATGCGATGATCAACCAGGCTGTTTTTGCCAGTCATGTGCATTTGAATCGCATCACATAATCCGTTGGCCAGTTTGATTGTTCGACCATACTTTGAGTCATTTTCGAACCCGATGCCATGGAAAATGGTGGTTACTCCAGCGGCACGAACACGTCCTTCATATGAGCGCAATGCAAAGTCGATGGGAAGGGGAGCATTGGGTCGAGGCATGATCTCTTTTTCGAGTCCATCGCTATGTGAATCAACAATGCCAGGTATGCACAACGCGCCATTTCCATCTATTGCACCGACAGGTGCGAGCCCGCCAGAGACGATTGAGGTAATGATTCCGTCTTCGACAACGACTGTTGCGTTCTCAACCAGCGAATAGGGAAGCACTGCTGTCACATTGGTGATCGCAATGCTCGCACCTTTAGAAATATTTGTCATCGTGCTACTCCTGCAAGTTTGGCAAGTGTTTGTTGTGGTTTACCCTCATAACTCACGACCCCATGTTGCAAAACCACAACTCGTGTCGCGAGTCGTTCCATTGCTTCGATGTCGTGAAATACAGCCAACACAGCAACACCTTGGTGGGTCAGTGTGTCAATGAGTTCGAGTGCGGCTTCGCGATTACTCGGGTCGAGTGCCGACACCGGTTCGTCGAGTAGTAGTAGTCGTGGTGGCGAGATTGTGCCAGCAGCAAGATTGATGCGTTGCTTTTCGCCGCCCGAAAGCACAGATGCGCTCACGTCCCACAGCGCTTCGTCCAAATTCAATTTTTTTAAGGCAACGGCTGCCGCCTCGCGTGCTGTTGAGATATCCATTCCGCGTTGCATTCCAGATTTAGCAACGATGTCGAGAGTGCTTCGACGCGGTGCGGCGCGCAAGAACTGTGAGACATAACCGATCTGTGTGCCGCGCAACGTTGCCAACTCGGCGTCGGTCAAACCAACGAGGTCTACAAACGTGCCGTCGAGAAGTTGAAACCACACTTCGCCCGATGAGGGCTTATACGTGCGGTATATCGATTTCAGTAGCGAAGATTTTCCGGCACCGCTCGTGCCTGCAAGAGCAACGTGCTCACCAGCACTCACGGTTAATGAAATTCCGTTGAGCGCTTCAACAGTGCGACCGTCGACTGTATGGAGCACGAATTCTTTATAGAGTTTGCGCACATCCAAGACCATGGTGGGGTCAAACTTCTTCGTCATGATCGTGCCGCCGATACAAGTTTTTGGCTATATGGATGGTGTGGGTCTTCTAGCAATTGGTCGGTGAGTGCGCTTTCAACAACGCGACCATGGTTCATGACGATGCACCGTGTCGTCAGCATTTCAATTACCGAGAAATCGTGTGAAACCACAACTGCTGCAAGCCCAAATTCCTCGAGGAGCCCTCTGATCAAGTCGAGCACTCCGGCCGCAACGCTTGCGTCGAGTCCAGTAGTTGGTTCGTCAAGTAAAACAATGGGTGGACGGTTTGCCAACGCTTTAGCAAGTTGCACTCGCTGTCTCATACCTCCAGAAAACGACCGAACCACATCGTCCATGCGGTTGAGTGGAACTTCGGTGCGCGACAGCAGTTCGCTTGCGCGATGACGAATTGCACCGAAATTACGCAGTCCTGCTGCAGTCAAAGGAGCAGCAATATTACCTCCTGCGGTCACTCGTAGATCGAGCCCTTCGGCGGGGTCTTGATAGACAACTGCAATCTGATCAATACGAAGTTGCCTGCGTGCTGATGCGCTCATGTTCAAGATGTTGGTGTTGCCACCATCGATAGAGCGCAAATGCACCGATCCGACACTTGTTGACTGATCTCCGGCAATGCAACGCATCACCGTAGATTTTCCAGATCCCGATTCGCCTACAACTCCGAGTGCTTCGCCGGCTGCAACTTCAAACGACACATCCCATGCTGCAACGATCGAGCCAGTACTGGGGTCCTTTGATGTGCCGCGATCCGATCCAGTCTTGGCAATCGATTCATCGGTGAATGGACCAAATACTTTGCCTAGCCCGTCTACTTTGAGCACCCATTCCGGCGTGATGATCGGACTCATTTCAGGCCTCCTTCATGTCGTTCGCACCAGTCGGTGTCACTGCATACCCAACGCGAAACTGGGCCAGGAATTTCAACCAAGAATGACATTGAGCTAGTGCAGCGAAAACAGGTTGCTCCAGGTGTTTGCTCTACTTCAAATGGAACGTCATCAAAGGTCAGTGGCTCCACTTTGGTGTGCGGTGGTACTGCGTAAATTCTTTTTTCTCGACCTGCTCCAAACAAACTTAAGAATGGCGCGTTATCAAGTTTGGGAATATCCCATCGCGGAATGGGAGTTGTTGCAATGACATAGCGATTGTTCACTAGGCATGGGTACCCCGTACTTTGGGTGATGACTCCGTTTCGAACTTTGTCTTCATACAAACTGACCCACATTTTTGAGTAGTCAGCCTCTGCGTGCATCCGAGCAAGTTCGCGCATGTCACGCTCAACTCCGCGCAATGGTTCGGGCACAGGAACTTGGAGGACGAGAATGTGTTCAGTGTCGAGTCCGTCTTCAGGAATTCGGTGACGAGTCTGAACAATTGTTGATTCTGCGGCGACTGTTGTCTCGGGAATACCTGTTGAAGACACAATCAGCCTGCGCAAGTTGACGGCATTAACGCCTTGGTCGTCACCTTGATCAATAACTTTGATGGTGTCAAGTGGGCCAACAACTCCAAGAGTTACTTGTAGTCCTCCCGAGCCCCAGCCGCGGGCGACAGGCATTTCTCGGGAGCCGAATGGCACTTGATAGCCAGGCACAGCAACAGCAGTGAGTATTGCTCTGCGTATTTCTCGCTTTGAATACTCGTCAAGCAGCGCAAAAGGAACATCGGACGTATCGCCGACGGTTTCGTCGACTAATTGACTGAGCAATGTTGTCATTTGGACGTTCCTTTGTCGTCTGATGCCGACTTCTGTTTGGCGTTGCGCACTGCCATTTTTCTTTCCATCATTGATCTGAATGTCACATAGTGAGGAAGCTTGAGGTGCTCGAGAAAACCCGATGAGTCAAGACCGTCGGTTGTTAAAAGCAGCGACTGTTCAACTTGTGTTTGTCCACCATCGCGATGACACGCGATGTCCAGATTGGCCATCGCGATTGCTTTCTTCTCGTTATGACCAAAACACAATCCGTATCCAACATCAAATCGATCTCGGTCTTCATCAATTCCGTTGAGGTCTTCAATTGCTTCAACTTCAGTGACGCGCACATCGCCGACATGAACCGGGTTGCCAGTAATCGGGTGTGACACGCGCACGGGCAGATATCCGTGGCGCACCTCTCCCAGTGTCACTTCGTGCAAGTAGCCGTCTGGACCAAGAATGTTTCGGTACCACTGATTGACCAACGCACCAGTTTCTGCTCGTGCCATGCTTGAAAGACGTGCCGACCGTGGTGCTGGTGGTCGAGCAGGAGAACGGGTGATATCAAACGGTTCTGGGTCGTCGGTACGACGGCGATCAACCATCAGATTCATATCGCGCAGTGTTTCGAGAAGTCGCCTTGGCTGTTGGTGTTCTTGAGATGCAGTCGAAGGTGCATCTTCATCGAGTTGGTCGGCCCACAGTTGTGTCTGCAGTTTTTCGGCTTCTTCGCGCGCGATGGACTCGTCTGTCAATTCAAGTCGCCGACTTGTATAGTCGCTTGTTCGTCCGAGTAGTTGAGGTCCAGGCGGATTTCTAAACGCTGGAACTATTCGTCGAATCACGCGCAATTCATCGGCATCTACGTCGGTGCCATAAGCAAAGCGGGGAAGTGTCGAGCGAAAACTTCGCAACAGATGTACTGCCTCAATGAGATCTCCCTCTGATTGGCGAATTGCAACGGCTGCCAAATCCTCATCCCAAACTCCGCCTTCACCCATCACCCGATCAACTGCAAGTCGTAAGCGACCAACGATTTGATCGCGGTCGACCCATGCGCTTGGTGAAGCCATGCGCTTGAGACGCACAAGTTGTTCGGCTGCTTCAATTGCATCAAGCCCACCTCGAGCCGCTGCGTATCCCATTATTTTCCTCCGTGTTGTTGTGCCAAAATTGAAATCTGCGTACTCCGAGAGAGCGCAAGTATCTGGCCGCTTTGGTCGACAATCCATACATCGACACCAGCCGGAAACGAACCATTCAAGTCGCAAAGAGATTCAAAGAAATAGTTTGAGATTCCTGAGATAGTGACAATCTTTTGTCCATCAACGCCTGGACCAGTGAGGGCAATTGAAGTGCTTTGCTGCGCTGCATCGCCGTGGTCAAAACCCTCACTCAGCAATACACAGCCAACAACAAGACCGCAACCTCGTTCGGGTGCAAGGGCGCTTCCCCGAGGCAAATCTTCCATATTGTCTCTGGTTGGTTCGTTCAGTGCCACAACCCAAGATGACTCCGCAAATGACGCGGGGGGTGCGCCAGTTGCAGAGCCAATGAGTTCGCTCCAATTATGCGAAGACGAAATTGCTTGGGTGCTGTCCGTATTGTCAATGACCGCAAATCGGGTTTCAACATCAACAATTGCAAGCAATGGAATAATGCATCGCGGCACATCAACCGATTCGAGTGCTGTGAGTTGAGAGATTGTTCCAGGTCGTGCGAGCGAGTCGAGCATGCTTCTAAATACCTCATGAGATTCAACTG
>CAXNNK010000023.1:0-10313 GCA_964203725.1 Ilumatobacteraceae bacterium
GCCTTTGACAATCCTGCAATCAAACGACTGTATGTGAAGTCGTTTTGGCGACAGCCAGCATTGATACGGGCAATCCACAAACTGCGGAATTCGCCCTTCTTTGCGCGGCGGTCACGAAATGCGTACTGACCGGAGTGAAGAACTTGCTCGTTGGCCGATCGGAATGTGCGGCTGCGATCGCCGTAGTAGCCCTTTGCCTTCTCGAGAATTGCCTTGTGTTTTTTTCTTGCATGTACTGCTCTTTTTACGCGTGCCATGTTAAAACCCTTTCGTCAAGTTGTTGATTCAGTCGATAATGAGAGAACTAAATTTTCTAACGCATTCCGAGCAAGCGCTTGATGCGCTTGACGTCACCAGAGTGAACGTCAACGGAACCGTCCAGACGACGGGTGCGAGTTGAAGCCTTGTGTTCAAACAAGTGCTGACGCATCGATTGTTGACGGCGCAATTTGCCGGTGCCTGTCGTCTTAAAACGCTTGGCCGTTGTCTTTGATGTTTTCATCTTTGGCATTGTGTGTCTCCTGTTGTTTCTGTCGAGATTGTTTATGGATAAATTATTCGGCTGCTGCTTCGGCTATTACTTCAACTGCTGCAACTGGCACTGCCTCAACAGGTTCAATCACTGCAACTGGTGCTGCTGGTTTTGGACTTGATTTTTTAACCGCTTTCTTTTCTGGCGAGAGCACCATCGTCATATTTCGACCTTCAAGTCTCGCCATGGTGTCCACGCGAGCAAGTTGACCCAAATCTTCGATAACGGCGTCAAGAATTTTGGTTCCTAACTCCGGGTGAGCCATTTCGCGACCTCTGAATTGCAATGTGACCTTGACCTTGTGACCTTCCTCGAGAAACTCGTGGATGTGGCGCACTTTGGTATTGAAGTCACCTTTGCCAATCTTCGGCTTGAACTTCACCTCTTTCATCGTGATCTGAATTGTCTTCTTGCGCGATTCTTTGATTCGTTGCGCTTCTTCATAACGGAACTTTCCGTAGTCCATAATGCGACATACGGGCGGATCTGCTTGAGCAGCTACTTCAACGAGATCGAGTTCTGCAACACGTGCTCTTTCGAGCGCTTCGACAATTGATACGACTCCAACTTGTGAACCGTCTGCATCAACAAGGCGAACTTCGCGAGCGCGAATTCGTTCGTTGTACCGTGGTTCATTCACTGGCGGTGCTATGGCTGGACTCTTTTATGCAAGCGGTGTGGCCTCCTGTAGTTGATGACGTCTCAGGGGTTGATCGAAGATGTTGGCAGGCGCGCGAAAGCCGAAGCACTGGGGCAAACGCCTCACCAGCACTACCGACCCAAACGCACTTGCCAGCATCACTTCACGTCCCTTCAGACGATAGTTGTACTGAAATCTTGTGGTCAGGTGGAGGAACAATGTTCCCCACTTGGGCTATTAGCGTATCGCAGATGAGTCAACTCCCCACCGATCCAGAAACCCAACTTGAGGAAGCAGCCGAAGCACTTGCCGACGCCCGTGAACGTTTAGGTCAGGCCCCAGCGAATGTGGTGGTAGTCAACCACATCATGGGACTTTATGAGCTTGCTGCGATTCATTTGTCAGCCGAGCCACCACACCTGGTTGAAGCAGCGCTTGCTATTGATGCAGTCGCTTGCCTGGTGGAAGGTCTCGGAACTCGGCTCGGCGATGAATACGCAACCCTGGCTGACGCCCTCGGAAACATCAGGCTTGCATTTGTGCAGATCAAGGGCGCAGTACTACCTCAGATGGAGGAAGAACACTAAAGCTTGGCGATTTGAGATGCTTCTTGGTTGCCAAACCTGTGCACTACGACGAATCGAACCTGGGCTCCGATCCCAATTTCGCGAGTTCCGTCCAAGATTTCTGCACAATGAAACAGATATTGCGCGCCCTCGGCAGTGACGTATCCAAGACCTCGATGACTATCAAAACTCTCGACGACACCGTTCATGAGTCAAACCTACTGTTTGCGTCCAAACGTGCACCCAACGACCAATCAAGGGCACCGAGGCGCGACTTGCCTTCTGGCTGAACCTCAATCAACTCCACACACCCATGTGCGCAGTCAACCAACACTCGGCCGTCAACGACGCGAACAGACCCGCTCGTATCCGTGACCGCAGATGTGCTCCAGCTTGTTGGTGGCGCGCAAATGTTGAGCGAGTGAATTTTGAGTCGCTTGTTGAGCATCATCGTAAAAGCACCACCTACACGCACCTGACGAGCAGCACGTAAGGCATCTTGTGACCAATCGATCCTCAGATCGTTGCTAGTGATTTTTGATGCAATGACAACATCGCCAAGTTGTGCTTCTGCGTTACTCGGGCCTTCAGTCAAAACCTGCACGAGTAGAGGTATCGCCAAGTCGCCAAGTCGTTCGCGCAATGTGGTGACCGTGTCATTGCTCGCAATTGGAGTACTCACTGAAGCCAGAATATCGCCAGCGTCCAACTGTCCAACAACCTTCATGATGCACACTCCCGTCATTTCGTCGCCGGCAAGTAACGCACGTTCGACTGGTGCCGCGCCACGCCATCTCGGCAACAGTGAATAATGAATGTTGATCATCGGAATTATCTGCAAGACACTGCTCGCAATAATGTGACCATACGCGACAACAACGCCGACAGTGTTGCTTTGGGTTTTTGTGGTCGTATTCTCTGTCAACTTCTCTGACAATCTTGCTGACAATTTGACCACATCGTCAATGTTGTGCGAGACGGTGAGACCCATCTCGAGCGCAGCCTGCTTGACGGGACAAGGTGAAGTTTGCGAACCTCGACCTCGACGTTTATCAACACCAGTAATGACCAAATCAACCGTGAACCCAGCTTTTACAATTGCCCGCAATGGCTCAACAGCAACTTCTGGAGTACCAAAGTACACAATGTGATCTGCACGCCCTGTTGGCAACGCTGCAAGCATTGTCACGTCAATCGCAAATGCACCGGCTCGCTTGATTTCGGTTGCTCCTCTTGGCGGCGATATTCAGCAAGAGCCATCTTGCGTTGATCGGACGTCATGCGATCAAACATCAAAACACCATTGAGATGGTCGATTTCGTGTTGAAATAAGCGAGCAAGCAACTCATCTGCCTCAACCTCGATCTCGTCGCCGTCGATTGATAAACCTCGGACAAGAATCTGTTTAGGGCGGAGCATCTCTACGTACAACCCAGGAATTGAAAGGCAACCTTCGTCATACACCCACTCCCCAGATGACTCAACAATGGTTGGATTCAAGATGATCTGTGGATCATCATCAATGTCGTATACAAAAATCTGTTTTTGAATACCGATTTGCGGTGCTGCCAGGCCCAACCCGGGCGCCTCATACATCATCTCAAACATCTGTTCACAAAGCGTTGCAATCTTGCCGTCAATATTTGCAACCTGTGCCGCCACAGTTTTAAGAACTGGGTCTCCATACGTGCGTATCGTCAAACCACCGAGTGGTGCGCCGTTAGGTGCGGTTGATCCCATATCGTGTAAGGCTAGCGAGGCTTATGAGCGACGAGCAGTACTTCACCAACCAACCAAAAATACAGTCGACTGTGGGCACAAGCAAACAAAAAACCACGTCTTTCCATCTCGACAACACCACATTGAAACTCGTTTTAGACAGTGGTGTTTTCGCTCGCAAAGGTATTGATGCGGGCACCATGGTGCTGATCGACGCAGCAGCCAAACCGCCAGCCGCGGGAACATTCCTCGACCTTGGATGTGGTTCTGGTGCGCTCGCACTCGCACTCGCGACTCGGTCGCCCAACGCCAAGATTTACGCAGTCGATGTCAATCAGCGGGCACTCGAGCTCACCGCATCCAATGCAGCACTAAACGGCATTTCTAACATCACAACATTGTTACCAACATCGATACAGCAAGAAACACGGTTCGATTTGATTTGGTCAAACCCACCAATCCGTATTGGCAAAACAGATCTCCATGCTTTGCTGTCATTGTGGCTCAGCAAACTCACCAGCACCGGAGAGGCTTGGCTTGTCGTCAATAGAAATCTCGGCTCCGATTCACTTGCAGTCTGGCTCGGATCACTTGGGTATCAAGTTGATCGACTTGTGAGCAAACAAGGTTTTCGGGTACTACGGGTACGACCTACGCGCGTGGTGGATCAACCTGAGTCTTAATCCGGGCTGATTTGCTGGTGGTTGTCGTAATCGATGCCGCCAGTCCATCGGCCAATTCATCCCAACTCTGTGCTTTGACCAACACACTTTCATGTGCAGTGGCTGACACCTGAAGCAGAATGTTGCTTCGCAGATCATCGGCTACAGCATCGATTCCGTTGCCGCTCAATTGTGCCAAAGCACCAAAAGGCGGTAGCGAAAGAAGTTTGCGACGAGACATTTCACCAGATATAAACTCACTGAGATCGTGGGAGGACAGACCTCGAAGTAGCGCATGATCGGCTAGAAAAGTTTGGACAAGCACCAGACCCTGACTGCCGGAGCGAGCCACTAAACGAGCAGCGTGAATGACAAGTGTGAGCGAGATCTCGGATGCCCGATAGCGAGGTGCTGAAATCTCTTGATCGATGTCGAGAAAAATAACGGTGTCAACATCACGCACTCGATGCAGTGCTGCTTCTGTGCCGACAAACAACATCTTGGTCTGATCAATCTCGACATCGGTTTTGCCACTGCTACTGGCTACAACTTCGACCACATCTTCAACTCGCCAGCCGGCAGCCGCAGCCAACTCTTCGCGCAATCTTGAAACTCCTGCCTTAATCACTGCCAGTTTGCCCGACCCACAGCCCATACAGACAGCAGGTCGCTTGTGTGCACATCGTGGACAAAGCAGTTCACCAATGCCAAACATTGACATTGCAGCATCACATGTATCGCATCGCACGAGGTCGCGACAATTACCGCACGCCAATAATTTTGCTCGCCCCTTGACGTTGAGCACGCAAACGATGCGCCGAGTGTGATCTCGAAGTTGTTCAATCAATTCTGAAGACAGCAGCGAACTCGCCCATCGTTCGTCGAGCCGCCGATCAATGATCCGTATTTCAGGCCATTGAGAGTTTTCGATTTCATCACCGACGCTCAACACAGCCCCACTCGTGTGGTGAAGTGTGCGCAGGCTTGGCACAGGAGACACCAACAGACATGCAATTCCAAGTTGCTCGGCTCGACGAACAGCCACGTCTCGTGCGTGCCACGATGGCGAGCGTTCTTCTTGCAATGCGTCATCGTGCTCATCAATCACGATGATGCTGTGTAGTGATGGCACAGAAGCCCAAATGGCCGATCGAGCGCCAATCACGACATCAACACCACCTGCCGCGATTGCCCAATCTTGCGGCATAACAGCAACACTGAGTCCGTGCTCGCGCAATGAAGCGGCCATCAAACGTGCACGATTGATTGTTGGGATGACGACCAGAGTCGGGCCTGCTTGGGCAGCACTCAACACCAGCACACGAGGGCCTGACGCCGGACCTCTGCGTAACACTGATGTCTGTTTGAGTCGTACAGACTCAGCAACCTGAATGTCTACATCAAACTTTTTTCGACTATTCGGCGCCGTATAACGCGATCCCGGAAGAGTTGCAACGATCGTTGATGGAGAAGATGCAACGAAAAATGCACGGAGACGACCAGCCCACATATGACATGCCCATTGAGCGAGTTGAACGATTTCGTGAGACGGGCCACGACCCAACACCTTGATCACGGGTAATAAACGATTTTTATCCACCTCGGAGAACTGCGACGACGTATCGCCGATTGCCACAACCCAACCGGCAACATTGCGCCTGTGCAGCGGAATGCGAACGCGATCTCCCACCTGAATTTCGTGAACCATTCCATCGACAACGAGGTAATCAAATACCTTGTCAACGCCAGTTACATCGGGGACGACGCGCGCGATTACCGCCACGGCATCACAACCGATCAGAGTTTGACTGCAGCTTTGAATTCCTTCAAGCGCGACAGAGTCTCCCACGTGAAATCTGGGTCTTGTCGGCCAAAGTGACCATATGCGGCCGTCTTACGATAAATCGGACGCTTCAAGTCGAGATCGCGCAAGATAGCAGCAGGGCGAAGGTCGAATACTGAACGAACAGCTTGCTCAATCAATTCTTCATTAACGACACTCGTACCGAATGTCTCGACCAAGATGCTAATTGGTTGTGCCATACCGATTGCATATGCGACTTGTACTTCGCACCGAGTGGCCGCACCAGACGCAACTACATGCTTGGCAACCCAACGGGCAGCGTAAGCGGCTGAACGGTCAACTTTTGAAGGATCTTTTCCGCTGAAAGCACCGCCGCCGTGACGACCCATTCCACCGTACGTATCAACGATGATCTTTCGACCGGTCAAACCAGTGTCGGCATGTGGTCCACCTTTAACAAACTCACCTGTTGGATTGACATGCACTGAGTACTTGTCGTTTGCAAACTGCGCAGGGATAACTGGACGAATAACTTGTTCGATCAAGTCCGGACGAATCACGGTGTCGCGAGGCGTGCCGTCTGCGTGCTGAGTCGAAATCAAAACCGTTGATAACCGAATAGGCCTACCGTCTTCGTATTCAAACGTCACCTGAGTCTTACCATCAGGACGCAAGTATGGAATCGCACCCGACTTACGAACCTCTGCCAATTTTTCGGCCATTCGATGTGCAAGCCAAATTGGCAACGGCATCAACTCTGGAGTGTCGTCACATGCATAACCAAACATCATTCCTTGGTCGCCTGCACCTTGACTATTGAGGATGTCCTCGCCACTCTTTCCGGTACGTGACTCTTCACTTTTGTCAACACCCTGAGCAATGTTTGAGCTTTGCTCATCAATCGACACGATGACGCCGCACGTGTTGCCATCAAAACCGTAGAGCGCGTTGTCATAACCAATGTCTTTGATTACTTCACGAGCCAATTTCGGAATGTCTACATAAGCAGATGTGGTGATTTCACCAGCGACAACACAAAGTCCGGTGGTGAGCAATGTCTCACATGCAACACGACCTTGTGGATCTTCTGCCAAAATTGCGTCGAGGACGGCATCGGAAACTTGGTCAGCCATCTTGTCTGGGTGACCTTCAGTAACGCTTTCAGAGGTAAAACTGTAGTTTTTCAACACTGCTCCTTAGTAGATAGTCCGTGATGAGACTAGTGGCTTGACTGATGCCGGATGGAGACCACCGCATCCAATACCGATTTGGCTATCGAACGCTTGTCGGTCAGACCGACAACGACAGGCTCTGCCCCACTCGTCACGAGAGTGACTGCATTTGTCTCATGACCAAATCCAACACCATCGTTGGCAACATTGTTTGCCACGATGAGATCTACATTTTTGCGCTTGAGTTTAGATTGAGCATTCGCTACAAGATTCTCGGTCTCGGCTGCAAAACCAACCAAAACTTGACCTGAGCGTTTGCGCGCACCCAGACCAGCGAGAATGTCGGGTGTGGCTTCGAGTTCAATGCTTGCAAGTCCATCGATCACGCCAGTTTTTGGATCCTTCTTCAACTTAGATTTCGCAACCACACGTGGCCTCATGTCGGCAACCGCTGCCGCCATGACCACCACATCTGCTTGAACCCCATAACGCTCTACTGCATCTTGCATTTGTTGTGCGGTCTCGACAGTCACCAATTGCACTCCGCTCGGCACAACAAGATCGGCAGTAGAGATCAAGGTAACTTTTGCTCCACGCGCACTCGCCTCTGCAGCAATTGCATAACCCTGTTTGCCGCTTGAACGATTGGCTATCACTCGCACTGCATCAATCGGCTCGCGAGTTCCTCCCGCAGTGACCACTACATGTGCGCCATACAAATCACCAGGCGTCAGCAACTGTTCGATTTCGGCAAAAATTCGCAGTGGATCTGCGAGTCGTCCCGCGCCAATATCGCCGCCGGCCAACCGACCTGACTCGGGATTTACAACGTTGACTCCGCGTCGACGAAGGATCGCAATGTTTTCTTGCACTGCTGCGTGCTCCCACATCTCGGTGTGCATTGCTGGGCACACTAAGACAGGCGCGCGAGTTGCAAGCAGAGTTGCAGTGAGCAAGTCACTCGAAATACCTGCTGCATACGAACCGATTACGCGAGCCGTTGCAGGCACAACGACAATCAGATCGGCTCGTTGACCTAGCCGCGTGTGAGGAATGGGATCAGCGTCGTCCCACAACGTTGTATGCACAGGCTCCGAGGCAAGTGCCGACAAGGTCACTTTGCCAATGAAGTGTTCGGCATCTCTTGTCATGATGGGTGCAACGTGCGCACCAGCATCTACTAACAAACGACACAACTCAACAGACTTGTACGCAGCAATTCCACCAGAAACGCCGAGAACAATATGCTTACCAGCGAGCGAACCCATGCTGAGCCCCTATCGAGTAATTACTCGGCTGCTACTTCTTCGACTGCAACATCTTCAAGTTCAGCAACTTCAACTTCAACTTCAGCAACTTCAACTTCAGCAACTTCAACTTCAACTTCAGCCACTGCAACATCTTCAAGTTCAGCAACGACTTCGTCTGCAACAGCATCCAACAATTCTTCGTCCAACTCGGCTTCCAATTCTTCGTACACCGACAATGGAACACTCAAAATCTTGTCTGCGGCAATTTCTTCAAAACTGATAGAGAGTGGCTTGCGAGAAGTTGAACTCACCTGTGGCGGAACCATGGTTCCCAGACCTTCTCCAAGTTGATTGAAGTAGGAGTTGATTTCTCGAGCACGACGGGCTGAAAGCGTCACGAGACCAAACTTGGAAGCGGTGCGCTTCATGAGGCTCTCAATACGTGGGTTCATCATGGTGTCTTCATTGGCCATGGCGGGTTACCTTTCAGTTCTGCATCGGGAGGCAAAGCGACTCACCGAGTCCTTGATTATATCTCTCCAAACCTCTCAAACGGCGCTAAATGAGTGTTTCGGCTAGTTGCTGCGTGACAAGCGTTCGCGAGCAATGAGGTCGAGCATCTCTGCAACAGTCACCGCCAAATCGTCATTAATCAATACAAAGTCAGCCAGTGCCTTGCCCACGGGCTCTTCGTCCTCTGCCTTGCGCAGACGCTGAGCAACTTTTTGCTCTGCATCTCCCCGACCAACGAGTCGTGCCTTTTGCTCTTCTCGGGTGGGCGGCAAAACAAAAAGCAATAATGCATCAGTATGCAACTTCTTCACTTGCTGAGCTCCGTCTACCTCGATCTCGAGCACGATGTCTCTACCTTCAGGGGCTTTCGGCAGAGGTGTGCCGTACAGATTGCCCAAAAATTCGGTCCATTCCAAAAATCCACCTGCAGCAATATGTTCCCGAAACTGATCATGCGTCACAAATCTGTAGGCGTCCTGCAACTCCCCCTCGCGGCGCTCGCGAGTAGTCCATGAACGACTCAACCACAGTTTTTCGTCGCGCTTCACAAGTTCTTCAACGATTGTGCTCTTACCAACTCCACCCGGACCAGAAACTACGATGATCAGTGAATGTTGATCGCTCACGACCGACCTTCAATCAGTATCTGAACTTGTTGAACGATGTTGGCGCGTTGTGCGGCCGTCAGATTGCCAGCATGTTCAGTTTCGGGCACATCTATCAACGACAGCAACTGACGGGCCCCAACTTTGCCCACGCCAGGCACGACTTCAATCAATTTTACGATGTACGTCATATTGATCGCGTTGTCTGTTTCAATCAGTAATACCGATTCGATGTCTTGACTGCCGCTTGAAATTGCACCCAACAACACATCAATCTGTTGGCGCAAATCAGCAAGTGGAGTGACGGCTTCAACACGCAGCCTGCGAAGTTCGGTTGAGGTCGTCATTGATCTATTTTACCGTTTACCCGAGATCACTGCTTGCTCGGAGCGATAAATCCGCCTCGATGACTCAGCCCAATTACTTCAGACCATTCAGAGATCTTGTGGCGATCAGCCCATCGCTGCAATTCGCATGCGATCCGATAGGCAGCGCGCGGTTCGGCAAACGTCGCAGTACCCACTTGCACTGCAGAGGCTCCAGCCATCATCATCTCGAGTGCCTCAAGACCATTTGTCACACCGCCAACACCAACAATTGGTACATCAGGGATACGTGCAAAGACGTCATAAATTGCACGCACTGCAATGGGGTGAATTGCTCTGCCCGATAGCCCGCCACCACCATTGCCCAATGCGGGACGACCAGTTTGGGTGTCGATGATCATCCCGAGTGAAGTGTTGACCAATGTCAATGCTTCTGCTCCAGCATCGACACACGCTTCTGCGACATCACCAATTCGATCGGTATTAGGCGACAACTTTGCCCATCGAGGTATACCAGCAACACC
>CAXNNK010000024.1:0-10249 GCA_964203725.1 Ilumatobacteraceae bacterium
ATGGGATTGAATACCTTGCCATGCAAAGTAGACATTGCTATTGCCTGCTGGCCGTGGGGAGCATATTTGGGTGATGATGCAGTAGAAAAAGGCGTGCGCATGAAGATTTCTTCATGGACCCGTCACGACCACAACACCATGCCACCTGCAGCAAAAACCGTGGGCAACTACGTCAACTCGACACTTGCAAAAGTGGAAGCACTCAAAGCCGGATATGACGAGGCGATCATGCTTGCGCCAAACGGTTTGATTGCCGAGTGCACAGGCGAGAATATCTTCTGCGTACGCGACGGCATTATTTTGACTCCGCCGACATCGGCTGGCGCGCTTGAGGGAATTACACAAAACAGCGTGATGCGTATTGCTCGTGATTTGGGCTACGACATTCGTGTCGACAACATCGCGCGAAGCGACTTGTACATCGCCGACGAAATCTTTGCCTGCGGCACTGCAGCCGAAGTTGGCTCAGTGAGCATGGTGGACGAGCGCTTGATTCCGTGCCCTGGCCCCATGACTCGAGCAATTGCTGCTGGGTATGCCAAAGCCGTGCGTGGTCAAGACGAGCGCTATATCGACTGGTGTGAACTGGCGTAAATAACGCTTGAAACAGCGGTGGTAATCACAAGCATGTGAGTTGGTAAGGGTTGTCCCCACCGAGATCCACATCGTTGTCCACAGGGTTATTCACAAATGAAATAAGGGTTGCAGGCATTATCCCCAAAGTTTTCCACAAACATTTGCGTATTGTGTTGCCGAACCCCATGGTGAGGGGTGATACTGGTAGACGTGAATCACGTTGGAGCCCGCCCTTTAACCCTCAAAATCATCTTTATTAGTTAGGCGTGCGTCTTTCGACGTTCGCCCCAGCCGCCCTCAAGGGCGGCTTTTTTAATCCCTGAAACAAGCGAAAACTTTGAAAAGAGCAAAAATGAAAGCAACACAAAAAAACACCACAGTCGAAGTGTTTGATACGACCCTGCGTGACGGCATGCAGGTGGAAGGTGTTTCGGCAAGCGTCGAGGACAAGTTGCGCATTGCTGAGCAACTGGATTATCTGGGCGTGCACTTCATTGAAGGTGGGTGGCCCGGTGCCAACCCTAAGGACATCGAGTTTTTTGCCCGTGCTCAAAAAGAATTAAAACTGACGACATCGACACTTGTGGCATTTGGTTCGACACGCCGACCATTGGGCAAAGTCGATGACGATCCCACGCTTCGCAATTTGATCGAGTCAAATACTCCAGCCGTGTGCATCGTCGCAAAATCATCCGACTATCACGTTGAGCAAGCACTGCAGACAACGCTTACTGAAGGCTTAGCCATGATTGCAGACTCTGTAAAGTTTTTGCATGGTGCTGGTCGCCAAGTGTTGGTGGACATGGAGCACTTCTTTGATGGATACAAGAGCAACCCAGAGTTCTCAATGCGTGCACTTGAGAGTGCAGTTGTAAACGGCGCAACGCACTTGGTGTTGTGTGACACCAATGGTGGCTCATTGCCATTTGAAGTGCAAGACATTGTTGCCGATGTGCAGCGACATGTAGGAACAGACGTCATCATTGGCATTCATTGCCACGATGACACAGGCTGTGCGGTTGCCAACTCTCTTGCTGCAGTGCACAGCGGTGCACGACACGTGCAAGGAACGCTCAATGGTCTCGGCGAGCGCACGGGCAATACCAACTTGACTACGGTCATTCCAAACCTGCAACTCAAACTGGGTTACACCTGCTTGCCAGACGGCAGACTCGAGCGAATCACTGCGGTGAGCAATTTTGTGGCCGAAGTGTTGAATCGTCCGCTGAACCCTCAAGCGCCATACGTTGGCTCGGGTGCATTCGCACACAAAGCGGGTCTGCATGTGTCGGCAATTGCTCGCGTAAAAGATGCGTACGAGCATGTGTCTCCCGAACTAGTTGGCAACGGAACTCGATTCTTGGTTTCTGAAATGGCTGGAAGAGCAACCATCACGATGAAGGCCGAAGAACTTGGTCTGGCCATGGACGGACCTGCAGTCAATCAAGTAATCGACGACTTGAAGCGTCTCGAACACGAGGGCTACCACTTTGAAGCAGCCGATGCATCGCTTGAATTGTTGATGCGCCGTGCAGCAGGTTGGGAGCAAAACTTTTTCAAAGTTGATTCGATGCGTGTCATCACTGATGAATCGTCAATGGGAACGTTTACGACTGAGGCAACTGTCAAAGTGTGGATCGGTGATGTGCGCGAGGTGTTTACTGCTGAGGGCAATGGTCCGGTCAATGCAATTGACACCGCACTTCGTGCAGCGCTTGCAAAGAACTTTCCACAACTCTCAAAGGTGCACTTGACCGATTACAAAGTGCGCATCTTGGATTCTGGGTCGGCAACCGGCGCAGTAACACGGGTGCTCATCGACGCGACAAACGGCGATCGCACGTGGACGACCATTGGCGTGTCAGCCAACATCATCGAAGCCTCATGGCGTGCGCTCGAAGAGTCGCTCGTATTCGGCTTGCTGCACTCGACCAACAACTAGGCTCAAAGCCGTATGGCTGCCCCAAAACACACCCCCGTTCTTCCAACTAATAATCCACGCATCTACACGTCACCCGAGCATGTGCCTGGAAGTTGGACGGTTGATCGACCAGGAATGTTGGACGGACGCCAACCTCGCGGTGCGAGTCTTGGCAATCAGGGGCCAGACCAAGGGTATGTATTGACACTCGCGCGTCGTATTCGAAAAAACGTGCGCACCAAAGAAGGCGAATCGGTAGATGATGCAATTCAGGGAACTATTGCAATTGCATTGAGTAGGGCATCACAGTTTGGTCGTGCTCCAGTAATGCATGACCTCACATTTGCACTGACCATCTGGGGGTGGTTGCTGGATTCGCCGCCAGCCGACTTGTTGGCAAAGCGTCGCGAGTTGTTTAGCGGGCTTAGCCATGCTGCACATCATTACGCCGAGACTCGTGCACTCGTAGACATGGTGCCCGCAACCACGTATCAATTGTCAAACGACCAATTGACAAGGTCGATGCCGATGTCGTGGCGTGCGCTCACCGGCGCATAACTCGGTAGTTATCGCGATTTAGATCGCAAATTTTTCGAGGTCTGCTAATTCAACAAACTCAAGTGTGCGCACATGTGTCGCGCGCAAATTGACGCGCGGTGCGTGACCAGCCTCAAAAGCCTCTTGCCATCTGCCGGCGCACAAGCACCAGTGATCACCATCTTTGAGCCCCGCAAAACCATATTGAGGCATTGGCGTTGAAAGGTCGTTGCCTGCTGATTTTGAAAAATCTAAAAACTCAGTTGTCATGATGGCGCACACGGTGTGTACGCCAGTGTCGTCACCATTTGTTTCACAACAGCCAGTGCGAAAGAAACCTGTCATTGGAGAGGTGCAGCAACTATCGAGTGCTTCACCATAAACATTGGTTTGGTTGGTGCGAGTTGTGTCGGCCATTGGGTGAAGGGTAGTGGACGTCATCACCGATCGGCGCGCCGAGATAACCTGTTGAGAGATGTCAACTGCCACACCGCGCTATCGATTTGCTCCATCACCAACCGGATATTTTCATGTTGGTGGTGCGCGAACGGCCTTATACAACTGGCTACTTGCGTTAAAAAACAACGGCACATTTGTATTGCGCATTGAAGATACGGATGAATCGCGCAATGAACCGCAGTGGACACAAGGAATTATTGATGCTCTTGCTTGGATCGGTATCGACAGCAATGACCCGCATTTCGAAGGGCCATATTTTCAGTCGACGTATGCCGCCGAGCATGTGGTTGCAGCCCAGAAGCTGTTTGACTCGGGTAACGCGTATTACTGCGACCAAACGTCGGAGCAGATACAGGAACGTGCGAAAGCCGCGGGTCTGAATGGCTACGACGGCCATTCGCGCGACCGCGGCCTTGCACCTGGCCCAGGACATGTGCTGCGGTTTAAGGTGCCGGCAGGAAAAACCCTTGTGCACGACACCGTGCGTGGCGAAGTGGAATTTGAGAATTCGACTATTGAAGATTTTGTGTTGTTGCGAGGCAACGGCACTCCAGTATTTTTGCTGGCCAACGTAGTTGACGACATCACGATGAATATTTCGCATGTGTTGCGAGCAGAGGAACATTTGCCAAATACTCCAAAGCAGCAGATGTTGTGGAACGCACTTGGTGTAACACCGCCGGTGTGGGCGCATGTTCCTGTGTTGGTGAATGAGCAGCGTAAGAAGTTGTCAAAGCGTCGCGACAAAGTGGCTGTTGAGCAATATCGCGAAGAGGGAATCTTGCCTCAAGCCATGGTCAACTATTTGATGACGCTTGGTTGGGCGCCACACGGTGACACCGAGATTGTGCCATGGCAACAGATTGTTGAGGAGTTTGCACTTGAAAGTGTCAACCACTCGCCAGCTTTCTTTGATATCAAAAAGCTGCAGTCATTCAATGGCGAATACATTCGCATGATGCCACTCGAGGATTTTATAAGCGCTGCCGAGTTGATTTTGACTTCGAGTGCTGCGCCGTGGCCCGCAGAGCGTTATAAATCAGAGTTGTTTAGGGCAATGGCTGCGCTTGTGCAAACACGCATTGTTGTGATGGCTGAAGTGTGCGCTCTTGTTGACTTCTTATTTTTGGAAGAGCCACCGATTGACGATGCTGCTTTCACGAAAGCCTTTAGTGCCGACTTTGCAACACCAACGCTGGACGAGATTGCCACTGCATTCGCCACCTGTGAATGGAATGCTGAAGCGTTGAAGACCGCAGTTGAAACGGTGGGGACGAAACACGATGTAAAACTTGGCAAATTGCAAGGGCCATTGCGCATCGCAATTTCGGGACGAAGCGTTGGGCCGCCACTTTTTGAGCCGATTGAGTTGCTTGGTCGCGATGAATCTTTGCGTCGCATCAAATCGGCTCTTGCTCGCGCTCGAAACTAGCGGCTACAAGATGAAGGCCCAGTAAACATGAAGTGGTTCGTGAGATTTGTGGCCGGCCTGATTGCACTTGGATGTATCTACGCCTCATTGAACTTGGCACAGGTGTGGATTGTTGGACGCAGCGACCAGAGCAGACAAGTTGATGCAGTCGTTGTTTTGGGTGTCGCTCAGTACGACGGGCGACCATCGCCGCAATTGCAAGCACGCCTAGATCATGTATTGACGCTTTGGGAAAAAGGTTTGACTGCGCTCGTGATCACGACTGGTGGTAATCAACCAGGTGATCGTTTTACTGAGGCGCAAGCATCTGCTAACTATCTCATTGAGGGTGGAATTCCTGAGCAATCAATCACCCAAGAGAATACTGGTACGACAACGCGTGAATCGATGTTTGGGGTGCTGGAGATCATGCAATCGCGCGGGCTTCGCAGCATTTTGATAGTGACCGATCCGTATCATGCCCTGCGATCGAGGTTGGTGGCACAAGACCTTGGTCTTGAAAGTTATGTTTCGCCTACTCGGACCTCACCTCTCGTAGGAACGAGTGCAGTATCGCGGCATGTGCGCGAGGCTTTGGGGGTGGCAGTAGCGCGTGTGATTGGTTATACGAACCTGGAGCGCTTGACCAAATAGTTGTGGCGATTTTGGGTACGGCGATATCCTGAACCGATCACTCTGGGGAGTGGTGTAACTGGCAACACAGCAGATTCTGGTTCTGTTATTCAGGGTTCGATTCCTTGCTCCCCAACGCCGCGTTGCTTTGCGTTGCTTTTTGTCGCGATAGCCTTGCATTGCTACTTGGCCCCATCGTCTAGTGGCCTAGGACATCACCCTCTCAAGGTGGCGGCACGGGTTCGAATCCCGTTGGGGCTGCTCAACCACGAATCTGCCAGATATCACCGTTCAGTGAAAGCACAAAAAGATTATTGGTAGCACGCACAATGGCTGCAGGTGAGTCAATGTCATCAAAGTGCAGGGATGCTTTTGGTGATGTTTCGTTGATTGGAATAGACCAAACTTTTCCACTGCAGTAGTCCCCGTATACGAATCGGTTGATCAGTGATCCAGAATTTGCAACGGCACCTCCACTAATTGAGCAACCATCTTCACCGTGTTGGTATGCAATCAGTGGTTGAACATGGGCGACACTTTTTTGATCATTATTGAAACGATCAAACGCTTCATATGCGCTCCAACCAAAATCAACAATCTGTGAACCACCATTCAAACTTTGCACGTCGTTGAGCACGCTGACTTCCTCAAAATTGTTTTGGCCGACATCTGCAAGCCAGAGGCGATCGTTGTACAGATCAACCCGCCACGGATTACGTAAACCCCGAGCCAAAATTGTGTAACTGCCATCGCGCGGACTTACGCGCAGAACCTTGCCCAGGGGAGAGGAGTCGTCAAGTGACACGCGCAACGGATCATTGGCCGAACCGCCATCACCCATTGGTACGAGAAGCATGCCGCTTGGTTCAACGACGATGTCACCAGCATTGTGATTTTTGAATGGTTGTTTGATGATGAGAATTGTGCTGAGGGTTTCGCGTGCAAACACACCGTTTTTATCAACAGAGATGAGTGCGATAGTCGTATCGTCGTTGAGGTTGGTGTAATTCAGATAAGCAGTTAAACCGTCTGTCGCAAAGGCAAGTCCGAGTAAACCACGCTCTCCCTCACCGACAGTAAGGTCTGAAATATCGAGCACGGGATTGCTCTCCATTGAGTTATTTGAGTACCGAAAAATTTTCCCAAGACGTCCGACGAAATATACTGCTGTCTCATTATTGCGAGACGCGGCATCAACTGGCTGGTCAAGTGTTGCAATCTTTACTAATGACAACCCTGCCGATGATGACACGACAGTGTCGTTTGAATCCAGCATTTGAATTGACACGTTTGTTTCAGTTGTATCCGCCCCTAATTTGCCACACGATGCCAGTGACATGATTGTCGCAATGCAAGCAGTTGCCAGCGATAAGGCTCGACGACTTGTCATTTGTTTATTGCAGGTCGTCGGTGTGCCCACGGCATTGCAACTTCCAGTTGGGCAGCGAGGCGCAACAAGATATCTTCGCGGCCATAAGCAGCCACTAACTGAATTCCAATTGGAACTCCTTCAGGTGTCCAGTGCAAAGGCAAACTGATTGCAGGTTGACCACTCGTGTTGAATGCGGCAGTGAACGCAACGAAGTCGCCAGCAACTTTCATTGGTTTCATTGGATCCTTGGGATCATTTGCAAACTGTCCAACCTTGAGTGGCACACGACTGACTGTTGGTGTAACGAGAATGTCCCAACCATCTGCCCACCACTGCGCAACCGCTCGTCGATAATGCGACGTCGCAAGAATTGCGCTTGCATAAGTCGTTGCCGAAGTGTTTTTTGCATACTGTGCCATTGTCCAGTTGACGAGCTCGAAATCATCACTCGTCACTTCGCGACCAAGTAGCGCTGCAGTTGCTTCGCAAGCAACAGACATGTTGGTTCCCCAGATAGCGGTGAAGCGCGGTGGAAACGACGCGTCTTCGAGTGCGGTCGGCCATGAAGCATCCACAATGTGGCCGAGTTGCTCGAGTTGCTTGGCGACAATGTGAACACCCTCAACACACTCGTGGTCAATGTCGCCGGCAAGTGGGCGATGATCGAGAAAGCCGATGCGAAGTTTTTCCACAGGTGCGCCAACCTCACTCAAAAATGATCGTGATGGGGGAGGAGCAATGACTCGATCGCCGACACCCGGCCCGTGCGTTGCATCGAGCAGTGCAGCGCAGTCGCGCACAGTGCGCGTGACTACGTGTTCGACACCAAGATTTGTTTCGTCTTTCATAGGAGCAGCGGTAATCCGACCCTGACTCACCTTGAGTCCGACAAGACCGCAACATGCGGCAGGAATGCGAATTGAGCCGCCACCATCTGTGGCGTGTGCTGCAGGCACGATGCCTGCAGCAACTGCCGCACTGCTTCCGCCACTTGATCCACCAGAGATCCTGCTGGTATCCCACGGTGTGCGAGTTGCACCCCATGCTTCTGGTTCGGTGGTGGGAACACTTCCAAACTCTGGCGAGTTTCCACGACCGAAAATTACAAGTCCGGCGCGAATGAACCGCTTGACGTGTTCGGTGGTGTACGTAGAGATGTGATTGGCATTTTTGAGTGCGATGTTGCCGTTGGAGATGGGTTGACCTTCAAGAGTTGCATTGAGATCTTTCAAAATAAATGGCACGCCACGGAACGGCATCGTTTTGTCGTCGGGCAGTGAGGCTGCAACTTTGCGAGCATCGTCATCCCAGCGGTAGGTGAGTGCGTTGATGACGGGGTTGAGTTTGTCGGCACGTTCGAGCGTTGCATTGAGTAACTCGAGCGGCGTTACTGCGCCGTCACGAACAAGTTGAGCCTGCTCGGTCGCATCCATCCATTGGGTTTCATCGGCGATTGGAGTCATATTTCCTCTAGTGTTATCTGCTTATGAGCGAATCTGGCGAACCGACACAACTTACTGCACGTGATGTGCTGCGCTTCACAAACGCACGGCGGATGTTGGGCAGCAGTTTTGCATTTCATATTGGTGTATCGCTGCAGGCAGCCACGCTTGGAAAACATATTTTTGATATCACGGGTCGCGCAATCGACATTGGATGGCTGGGTTTGGCAGAATTTGGTCCAATCGCTCTGCTCGTTTTGGTGAGCGGAAGTGTTGCCGACAGATTCAATCGCAAGTACGTCGCGGCATTAGCGCTTGCGGGAGAGATGTTGTGCGCGATTGCGCTTGTTGTGTATTCGCTTTCTGAACCAACGGCCGTGTGGCCATTTTTTGTGATTGCTGTTGCATTCGGTATATCGCGTGCATTTTTGGCACCAGCGACACGCGCAATGTATCCGATGGTTGCTCCCGATGGTGGGCTTCCACCGATCATTGCAATGTCATCAGGAGTGTGGACATCGGCGATGATCATTGGGCCAGCAGCATCAGGATTTTTGTATTCTGTTGCTCCGTGGGTTGCGTATGCAACGACAACCGCTTTGATCTTTATTGGCATCATCGGAATCATGCGTGTGCAACTTGAGCGCGACCCGACACCGCGCAACCCAGACGATAGAGCAACACTGCGCTCGGCAATGGAAGGTCTGTATTTCATTAGGCGAACACCAATCTTGTTGGCCGCGATTTCGCTTGATCTTTTTGCTGTGTTGTTTGGTGGTGCAATAGCGCTGCTGCCAGCAATCGCAGAAGAACAATTGCATGTAGGCGACGTTGCCTATGGATGGTTGCGAGCATCTGCTGGTATTGGCGCTGCGGCGATGGCATTATTTTTGTCGTTCAAACCTCTGCGCCGCAATGTTGGCAAAGCGTTACTCATTGCCGTTGGAGTGTTTGGAGTTGGCACGATTGTGTTGGGTATGACCCACACATATTGGATTGCATTTGCTGCGGTGTTGATACTCAGTGCAGCCGACATGGTGAGCGTGTTTATTCGTGGATCAATTGTGCCATTAGTGACTCCAGACTCGAAACGCGGCAGAGTTTCGGCTGTAGAGAATGTGTTTATTGGTGCAACAAACGAACTGGGAGCCTTTGAGTCTGGCGTTGCTTCGCAAGCTTTTGGTACCCCGGCTGCAGTGATTGGTGGTGGTGTCGCTACTCTTGGGGTTGTGGCCGTGTGGTGGTTTGGTTTTAAACCGTTGAGAGACATTGACATGTTTACTGATTTGGATGCTCCAGAAAACCCTGTATGAAAGTGATTACCGCTTGTCCGCTTGATTGCCCCGACTCGTGTTCGCTTGAGGTAACAGTTGAGCTAGGCAAGATTGTTGACATAGATGCTGCACCAATTGGCGAGGAGGCAAACCCGTTAACCGCCGGATGGATCTGCAAAAAAGTGAAGCATCATGCGCTGCGCGTGTATTCGAAGGAGCGCATTATGACGCCGTTGATTCGCGCTGGCGCAAAAGGATCTGGACAATTCCGTAGTGCAACGTGGGATGAAGCAGTAACCCTTGTGGCTAGCAAAATTTCGGATGCGATCAGCGAATACGGACCCGACAGTGTGCTCCCATATTTGTATAACTCGTCATCGGCTCGTATTGATAAAAAGCGTTTGATGCCGCACCTGTTTGAGCGATTGGGGTGCCCAGAAATTGAGCACACCATTTGTGCGGGAACAAGCTCTGCAGCATGGGAGCGAGTGTTCGGTGACATGTTGTCGAGTGACCCAATGGATTTGGTGCACTCAAAGTTGATCGTGGTGTGGGGTGCAAATCCTGGTGCGAGCAATACGCATTTGCAACCAATCATCACCCAAGCAAAGAAGAATGGTGCGA
>CAXNNK010000025.1:0-9906 GCA_964203725.1 Ilumatobacteraceae bacterium
GCAATAGCCGACATGATCGGAATTGAAAGCGCGAGACGGGTAATCGTGATCGTTGGTGTCGATGCAGAAATACCACGAATGATTAATGGTCCGACACCCCACGACAGCACTGAAATACTGACTGCGAAAAGAGGCAACTCACGCCTCACCAGCGAGGCAAAACCAGAATTGGTCACGTACGAGCGTCTGGCGGTCGCAAGTCGATGCGCAACACCAAAATGCCATCTTCCAACGACGCCTCAGAATCACCGATCATTGCAAAGTCTTGAAAGTCGGACTGTGCCTGTTTCAAAAACATTTGTCGCTCTTCTCCTGCCACCGGAGGCAACGGACGACGTTTCACTGCATCGGCACGTTCCTTAAATCGAGCGATCATTTCGGAGGGTTCAAATGCGGCCATATGTCAAACTTACTTCCCTGCTACTTGAGCAACGGATCAATAACGTGTCGTGGAGCGTTGTCAACAGGTGCATTTACTGTTCGCTCGGGACGACTTACCGGCTTACGCGGGGCGGTTCTTACAGGTTGAGCAGCAGGAGCCTTGCTCGCACCCATGCGTACTGCGTCAAGCATTGCACTACGTTGGGCTTCATCGGCCTTGCCATAGGCGGCATCACTCATGATCTCGAGCGGCGCAAGTGCTGGAGACTCTGGCCTGGCTTCAACCCAAAACCACCATGTCATACGCGCTAGCGCGATGCCCACCACCACACAACTCAGGGCAATCAATGTGGTCATACCAAACATGTTCAATAACCTATCCCAGCCAGCAATACTAAAGAACATGTTTCAGGGGCTGCTCAACGTTGCAAGTAGTGCGTTGTTTATTACTTTGCTCGGATTTGCTATGTGGTGGTCGCGCAGGGGTGAGCGCCAATGGACTTCACCAGATGGCTTGCGCTGCATTTGCCAAATGCGCATTTCCGGTGACGGCATCGAGCACCCTTGGCGCGAAGTGCGCTTGTTGATCATTCCTCAGAATTCGGCGATTGCAATCACTGCAAAAGGTCATCGCGGCAAACCATTTCGGGGAACATGGAACCTGCTTGGCATTCCCCACGCATCTTTGATTGCAGATGTTGACACCGATCAACAAACTTTTGCCGTACACAAGCAAGGCAACAATGAACAAACTGCAATCGTGCGAATGAGTTCAGCGAGTGCAAGCGCAACAGTTATGCGAAATTGTTTTCCAAAAACTGCTTGATCGGTGGGCCAACTTGATCCAGATTAATCAGAAAAGCGTCGTGTCCATGGGGTGAGTCAATCTCCACATATTCAGCATCTGTTCCCTGAGCAACCAAAATGTCACGAATCTGTTGTTGTTGGTAGCTCGGATACAGAATGTCAGAAGATATTCCGAGCACGAGTGTGTTTGCCCTGACGCGACTCATTGCCTTATTCAAACCGCCTCGACCACGCGCAATATCGTGCAAGTCCATTGCCTTACCAATAATCACGTAACTATTTGTATCAAAACGCCTAATCAGTCTGTCGCCATGATGATCGAGATAACTCTCCACTTCAAATCGGTCCCACAGCCCTAAGCCGTTGTAGTCGGCGTCCATATCGGCGAGGTCGCGTCCAAAGCGATCACTAAATACGTTGTCGGACCTAAATGTGACTTGAGAAACCATGCGCGCAATTGACAAACCTTCCCACGGGCCTTCGCCAACTGCTGCGTCGTAGTACTCACCATTGTTCCATTGAGGATCAAGACGAATTGCGCGTCGACCAATTGCACCCCACGCGATCTGTTGAGCAGTTGAATGTGTGCATGTAGCAATGGGAACAATTGTTTTCACGCGATCAGGAAATGTCACTGCCCATTCGAGCACCTGCATTCCCCCCATCGATCCGCCAACAATGCTGTGCCACTGCACGATGCCAAGCATGTCGGTGAGGCGCAATTGCGCTCGCACCATGTCGCGCACAGTAATCACTGGAAAACGCGAAGCGTACGGTTTGCCATCAGCTGGATGCAGCGATGCTGGCCCAGTAGAGCCCTGACAGCCGCCAATCACATTGCTGCACACCACAAACCACTTATTGGTATCGATGTATTTGTCTGGCCCAATCACTCCCTCCCACCAACCTGGCGTTGGATGCCCGTCTTCGGCTGGACCAGTTGCATGGCTATCACCTGTCCATGCATGACACAACAAGATTGCATTACTACGATCGGCGTTGAGCGTTCCCCAAGTTTCATATGCAAGAGAAACCGAATTCAGTTGAGTTCCACCATCGAGTGCAAACGGACGATCGACAGGAAAATGCGCGAACTGTCGAGACCCAATGGGATGCGAAGGCTGCCAAGCACCTGTCGCTGGATAATCATGTCGGGTCATAGTCGTTTCTCAATCTTGTAGCTCGCCCAACTGAGCCGGCCCGTTGCCTCGTCTGAACGACGAAACCACATCTCTCATCGTTTCCGATGAGATGGCACCGTGGGCGTGACCCCGGTTGCCGGACCAATTGGTCTCTCCTGATGCAACTTGTAATGCACCACCGGCTCGGTCGAGCAGACCGAGACGATGTTGCCTCATCTACGATACCTGCCGATATCGTGGTTGCACCACAGCGGGCGGAGTTGGTGCTGTGTACTCGGGCGGCCATGCAGGTCGCGACCGGAGGGTCGTCGTGCGCAATTATCTTTCACCTCTTGCAGAACCCCGTGAGATACCACACAAAGGGTTTGGAAGTTTTGCAATTGCCCCGATCAACACGGGCACCGTTGTCGCAACCTTCGGTGGAACGTTTATGTCTCGGTCAGTCTTCAACACTTATCCGACCGAACAGCAAAGTCGCTCATTGCAAATTGAGGCAAACAACTTTGTACTCGGTCCAGAGGCGCGCGAACCGGGTGATTCGATCAACCACTCATGTTCACCAAATTGCGGAATGCGTAATGCAACCCAAGTTGCTGCAATGCGTCCAATCGCAGTGGGCGAAGAACTTACTTTTGACTACTCAATGAGCGATGCCTCTGACTATGACGAGTTTGATTGTGCGTGTGGCGCACAAAACTGCAGAAAGCGGATTACCGGAGACGATTGGAAACTCTCAGAGTTGCAACTCAGATACCAAGGAATGTTTTCTCCCTACATTCAAAGAATGATGGATGCTTCACGCGTGGCGCGCTTGTTGACTAAGCGTGAAGTCGAGACATTGATGAACAACTACGACACGCACCCACAGAAGGCGCTTGCGAGTGCACTGCGTATCGCAACTGGAATGCCACATGCATCATGGCAATCGCTCATTGATTTGATTGAGACCGACGATCATCAACGCGCATTACTGAGCGGACTTGATCAACAAGCGCTAGATCAACTTGCCCAACGGCTCAACGAATCTCGGACTCTTTAGATTTTCTTTTCAAAATCGATTGCACACGCGGCAGTACCGCCCGGCATTTTTTGACGATTGCGTGCCACCCAGCGATACACAACGCCCGCAATTGGCGACACAACCGGCAATGACATCGCATAGCCAGCCACAGTGATCAAGCCACCAGCGTCTTTGCAAATACGTGCAACCGCTTTGTGAGCGCTCAAAATCTGTGATGAGTCAGCGCTCACCCACTGCAGGGCTGTTTGACACTGTTCAGCGGTGAGACCTAACTTTGAAAGATCCGCTTGTTGCCAAGCGACAATGTGAGGAACTCGTTTAAAGTGTTGTTGCATCCACTGCACACAACGGAGACAAAAGGCACAATCTCCGTCGTAAATCAGTGTGTTCATGAAAGTTCACGCTAGTCGTCTCTCGCACTAAGTTGTGGTGCGTGTACAAGTTTTTATTGCGACCAGGTTGGATGGCCTTGCATGTTTTGATCGTTGCACTTGTCACAATCATGCTGATGCTTGCCAACTGGCAATGGGATCGCCACCAACAACGAATTGCATTCAACAACACCCTCATTGAACGCGTTGATACGCCGACACAACAACTCGAGCAAGTACTCCTCAATTTTCCTGAGGCCAGCGATGCCGAATGGAGAAGCGTTGTGGTGACGGGTCTGTATCTGCAAGACCATGACATCCAGATCGTCAATGTGTCACAAGGTGGAGGACCGGGTTTTGACCCAGTTACTCCATTGCAACTGAACGACGGTCGATTGATTCTTGTTAATAGAGGATTTATTCCGCTTGGCAGAACCGTGCAACCACCACCAACCGGACTAGTGACTCTGCAGGGCAGACTTCGCGCATCGTCAGTCAAACGACTTGGAGCGGTCTCCGACGCATCGAGCGGCGTACTGACCGAAGTGCAACGCATCGATATCACACGGTTGCAACAGCAGATGCCTGCCCCACTGGTCAATGTCTATGTAGAGATGCAGTCTTCATTGCCTCCAGATGATGAGACATTGTCACGAATTGCTGAACCTACTTTTAGTAACGGCCCGCATCTCGGATACATCGGTCAGTGGATTCTCTTTTCGTTGTGCGCACTTGGTGGTTGGTTTGCAATCGTGCGGCGTGAAGTAACTGGCAAAAAGCAATCAACCCTCAGGGTGTAGTTCGATCTTTGCCATTCGTCGAAACTGCTCAATCACATCTGGGCTCTTGTGCGTGGCATCAATGCTGCGGTACACCGTGTCCACATTGACACTGATACGCCCGAATTCCTTCCATTGTGCAAACGACCGACTGTTGTCGCCCAAGATGTCGCGCGCAATTTCGCGCGCTGCATCAAACGCGTCCATACCTGCATCGTGACGCAATGTTGCTTCGTCTAATACAAATGACAGATAGTCGCGCACTCGGGCTATGCCTGCTTTGTCAGTAAGTGGCCCATGACCTGGCACAACTACATCAATGTCAAGTTCGGACATCAAATCGCACGCGGCGATCCAATTGTCGAGTGGACCTGCCCACACGATCGGTGTGCCTCCAATAAACAAGATATCGCCGGTGTACAACGTCTTTGAATCTGCAACATACGCAATTGTGTCGCCACGCGTATGCGCTGGACCCACCTCGATCAGCTCTACGAGTCTGCCCCCAACCTCAACATCGAGGCGACCATCAAAAGTGCGTGTCGGAGGAGCAAGATCAATGCCACTGAATTCGAAATCACCAAAGAAATGCCGGAACAACTCGCCGATCTCGCCAGGTGCATTATTGAGTGCGGCAAGCATCGACGGAGGAACTTCCATCATCTCATGTGCAGTGGCACTTGATGCAACAATCTCTGCACCTACGACAAGTTGATTGCCATAACAGTGGTCGCCGTTGGCATGCGTGTTGACGACCGTAGAAATAGGTGCACTGCGTGTCGCCACCGACATCGAATCAAGCATCGACGCCGTGAGTTTGAGATCAAACAGCGTGTCGACAAGCAGCGAGACTCCGTCGCCAACAATGAGGCCCGCATTGCTATAACCCCAACCGCCGTCTGGTTGCAAGTACGCATACGAGTTGTCGCCAACTTCGTGTAGACCGAGGGTGTATTCGCTACTCATGTCATTAACTTAGACGCTTATGTTGAGCATCGCGGCACCGATCGCGCCTGCTTGCTCACCCAACTGCGCAGCAACGAGCCGAGGGTGTACACGATGCTTTGGCGAATACAACAACTGCTCAAACCAATGCTCAACACGGGGCATCACAACGTCGGCAGACACAATTACTCCTCCACCGATCACAATCACTTCGGGATCTGTCATGTTGGTGAGGTTCACGATTCCGAGTGCAACCCACCTGGCAAACGTGTCGACGACATTGAGTGCATCGGTCGCACCAGCCTTTGCGCGCGACAAGACGTCTTCTCCCTTTTCGCCATTTGCCAAAAATGACAAACCATTTCCCGAGGCATACCGCTCCCAGCAGCCTTTGCGACCACACGGACACAAAGGACCATCCGGATCCACCACCATGTGCCCCACTTCGCCAGCAAAGCCGTGCGCACCGCGTTGCAACACCGAGCCCGAAACAAAGCCACCACCGATGCCAGTGCCGAGCGTGATCACCCATGCATCAGTTGCGCCTTTGGCTGCACCAACTTGCCATTCTCCAAGCGCAGCACACGTTGCATCATTTTCAATTGACACCGCGCGAGCAAGTCGTTCTTCCATCAATGCGCGAAGCGGGAGTTCTCTAGCACCAACCAAGTTTGGAGATGCGCGAATAACGCCCTCTGGGCTGATCAGACCAGGAACACCTATACCAAGGGAAACGAACTCGCCGAACTGCGTAACAATTTCGACAAGCGTGTCGGCCAGTTGGTTTGCAGGTGGTGTTGGCAAACGCACTTGTTGAATAACAGAGCCATGCTCGTTAAGTGCAACGCCCAAACATTTTGTGCCGCCTACGTCAATGCCAATTCTCATCTTGCCGTATTCATTTCACGACTCGATGAGCGACTTTAACTCTTTCAGTGTGCTCAAGATGCGCATTTCGGCGCGACGCTTCACAAACCCAGGCACAGGAACAACAAGCTCGACAGACAAGTCGTACGCGATGCGAGTGCCGTTGTCGACTGGTTCAAACGTGTACGAGCCGAGGATGGCACGCATGATGTCGCCATCCGACATGTGCCACGACAATTTGCCAGGCGCATGTGCATAGTCATACTCGAGTGTGTAGTGAGTACTGCGACCAAGTGCAGAGGCACGAAATTCGACCAAGGTTGGACGATCACTCTCATCACGCGTCAATACGTGGACCTCTTTGATGTCATGAGCCCATTGCGGATACTTCTCGAAGTCTGTAGTCGCCGCATAACATTTTTCTGGGCTTGCCAGAACTACAACCGATTCGAATCCTGATTCAACCATGACCTCTATCCTTACCGATCAGACTGCTCACGAGGGGTAAAGCTTCCAAAACGGCTTGCCCACAAACCATTGAACCCGAGACCTAATAGTGGCACCAGCACACCAAAGGCAAGGGTGCTACCCGCCTGACCGTTGGTTGATGAGCGTGCAATAGCCCCACCTAGACCAATAAGCAGTTGAGTAATCAGACAACCATTCATGATTTGTCGAACTTCTCTTGGAGCCACTGAACCTGTCAAAAAATACAGTGCAGCCACCGATATTTCGTCTGTTCGGCTGCGTTGTACTGCTGAAAAGTAACCCCAAATAAACGAAGCGACTCCGACGCTAAACAGCACCAAGCAGGTAATGACACCAACAGCCCGCGTCGTGGGGTTGAACGTGATGGCGGCGACAAGCGTTGCCAACAAGAAGCCTGCGGTCAAGACCACATTGATTCGTGACAAAGTTTTCATTGGATATCTACTCTAAGCACTGTCGCCAGGGCTTTTGTCATCACGTTGTAGTCAAACTTCTGCAATGCACGCTCTCGAGACGCATCGCCCATTGAACGACGCAGCGCATTATCTTTCAGCAAGTCGTTGATGGCAGTTGCAACACGAGCAACATTGCTTGGCTCATGCACAACTGTGCCAGTGACCCCATCGACTACGGCGTCAGCAGCACCGCCGCTGTTGCCAGCGACTTGAGGCACTCCACAAGATGCTGCTTCTGAAAAAACAATTCCAAAACCTTCTTGTTCGAGTCCGCCCCACCGTGACCGACATAACATCGCCGATAAGTCGGCACATCCGTACAACAGCGGCAACTGTTCATTTGAAACTCTTCCGAGCATGTGCACTGGTGCGCGCAACTGCGTGATCAGTTTTTGCAGTCGATCCGTATCTCGACCAGAGCCCCCTATGAGCAACTGCAGATTTGGTCGGCTCGAGCGAAGTGCTGCTGCCGCTCTGATCAATGTGTCAAAACCTTTTCGAGGCACAAGTCGACTCACGCCTACAACCAATTCGGCATCTGCACTCACACCAAACTCGCGCCGTGCTGCTACACGCTCAACTGCACTCAATGGCGCAAAGCGTTGAGTGTCGACACCAGGTGGAATCACGGTGATTGGCAAAACGATTCCACCTGCCCGCCGCGCTTCTGCTGCCGGATATTCGCCGCAAGCAATAATGTGCTGCGCATTCTTTAACACTCGCGCCAACACACGTCGCGAGACAGGCAATCTGCCTGGCACCGTCACCTCTGCACCATGCAAAATCACCATGTAAGGCAAGTCGAGTGACGGGCCGACGATGCCGAGTGGGACCGCTGGATCAAGAACAATAAAATCTGCACCGATTTCGCTGGCCATGTTATTAATGCGTCTCACCATTAACGGATGAGGCAACAACCACGGCTCGCGAACACGGCGAATTTCGAATGGTTGAGCAGCATCAAATTCCTCTGCACCTGAAAACGGAGATGTCAAAACTGCAAAAGAGTCAGGCGGCAACCGTTTCCACCACTCCCACAACAAGTTTTGAATACCACCAACCTTTGGCGGAAAATCGTTGGTGACAAGTAGATGTTTCATGAGGCAGCAGTGAACAATCTAGATCTCGGGCTGTCGAGCCATTGGCAAATTGCCCAATTCGTCAATAACAAGCGGCGCTGTGTCATGAATTGGTAGAAAATCGACCAATCCAAGACGCGAAGCCGACCAGACAGCGTGTGCCCGCAACATTGGGTCTGGGTGCTCAAGATATCGAGCAATAACCTCCACCACATCTGCATCTGTGCGCTCGCCAATGTTGCCAAGCACGATCAACGCGTTGCGACGCACCCAGTCTGGATTGCGGTCGGCGATGTACCACTGTTTGACATGTGACAGCAACGCTTCGTCTTCCATAGTCAGCAACTCGAGCACATTGACCCAAGGCCGTGCATTGTTGCGCAACGGCTTTGACAGACTTAGGCGTGTAGTTGGTGGACATACTTCTTGACAGTCATCGCATCCATACATGCGGTCACCCAAAGCCTCTCGATACCTGCGATCAAAGATTCCCGGTTTCTGGATCAACCAGGCGAGACATTTTGCGGCATCAACCGTGCCGGGTTCGATGATCGCCTGAGTCGGACAAGCGTCAATGCATCGTCGACATGACCCGCATCCGTCGGCAACAATCACGTCATTGTTTACGAGTGGTGCTGTAGTGACCACACTTCCGAGAACGAAAAAACTTCCAGCGCCTTCGATCAATACATTGGCATTCTTTCCAAACCAACCGAGCCCAGCCAAATATGCAGCCTCGCGATCGACCAACGAATTGTCGTCGGCAAAGACCACGGCCTTAAAACCATCTGCTTGCAACACGTCTCGCATCGCAAACAAACCGACCTTGAGTGATTCGTAGTATTCGGTCCAGGCGTATCGCGCGACGCGGCCGCTCGCAGACGACATTGGTTCAGGAGTTGGAGACGCATATGAATATGCGCCGACGATCATTGACTTGGCATCGCGCACCGCAGATTGCGGATCGGTTGATCGCGCAGGGTTGCGATATGTGAATTGCATTGTGTCGTGCAGACCGGCTGCTTTGCGTGTAACAAGAGCTTGATGTGCCCTGTGCATGACTTGTGCAGGAGCAACACCTACCCTGTCGAGACCGCCATGTTGCCCGACTTCAAGAATTGCATTGGTGTACGCGAGGCGCCACGCTGGGTCGGTGACGTCGAAATTGGGAGGTTTCTTAGATAACCGCACGATGCCGAAGCGTAGGCACCATTCCGGCATTTGCGAGCAAGCGAACCGCCCGTTGTTCGGCAAGATCGAAGACCACTGCTGTTTCATGCGGGTCGCCGCACAAAAACGACATCAAACAGTCGTCGCACGTAGGGGTCTTTTGCATGACGCAGGTGTCACAACTGATGACCAGTGGCTCTGTAAATTGCTCTGGGAATGTACTCATTTTCTTCTCCTCGTTTCAACTATTGAATCTGACTGTGGGCTTTGGCTTCTGTGGGGAACTCGGTGAGTTGAATTGCATGTGTACGCCAACTACGTACAAAGTGAAGTTTTCCCAATGGGTGTTACACAGATGTTTTAGGAGTGGGTTGCCCCAGGAAACGGAACTGGCGAGACC
>CAXNNK010000026.1:0-9866 GCA_964203725.1 Ilumatobacteraceae bacterium
CATCATCACATTGTCACGAGCGGTTCCCGATCTGATTTTTGCAGCGATTTTTGTGCAGGCGTTTGGCATCGGACCACTCGCCGGAATTCTTGCACTTGGTCTGCACTCAATTGGCATGATCGGCAAGATGTATGCAGACGCGATCGAAAACGCAGACGCAGATCCGCGTGACGCAACATCGGCAACGGGTGCTTCAAAATGGCAGTCAATTATTGGATCCATTATTCCTCAAGTAACTCCAACCATGATCGGTACTGCGTTGTACCGACTAGACATCAACGTTCGCGGTTCGGCAGTGCTCGGACTCGTTGGCGCTGGCGGCATCGGTTTTCTCATTCAGACGTCACTTCGGTCTCTTGATTATCCAAGCGCATTGGCCTCTGTTTCTGTCATCTTTGTGCTGATCGTGCTCATCGAGATCTTGTCCACTCGATTTCGCGCGTCTATTTTGGGTGAAAGAAGTGCGTCGGTTGTTTCCACGCAGCAAATCTCTGGCGCAGCCCGCAAGAGAATTGAGCGAGATAGTAAAAAGCTCATTGATGCAGTCACGATGCGATCGATCACCCCACCATTTACCTCCGAGCGTCGTTCGCGACTCTTGGGCATGTGGGGCGTCGGACTGTTACTGATCATCGCGCTGACAACGATTGAAGCACCAATTTTTAGCTCGTTCCAATACTTTGACGAAGCATGGAGAGCATTAAGTGGTCTGTTTCCGCCAGATTTCACGCTTGCCCGTACTGAACTCATCAAGGGAATGCTCGAGTCAATCTCGATTGCCTTCATCGCTACAACTTTGGGGTTGATCATCGCGATTCCGTTGGGTCTGCTCTCTGCACGCAACATTGTTGCTCGGCGGGCCGTGTATGCAGTCACGAGAGTGGCTCTTGTGGTCTTTCGTGGTATTCCAGAATTGATCATTGCGGTGCTGTTTGTAAGTGCCATGGGGCTTGGTCCGGTTCCTGGAACCCTTGCTCTGACACTGGTGACGGCCTGCTTCATGGCAAAACTCTTTGCTGACACATTTGAAGAAGTCGACCCAAACCCTCGTGAGGCAATTTTTGCTACCGGCGCATCTCGCTTTCAGGAACTCGTGGGTTCGGTCTTGCCCCAGTCGCTTCCTGCGGTTGTTAGTCAGGTGCTCTACATGCTCGACGTCAACCTCCGATCCTCAACGGTGTTGGGAATTGTGGGCGGTGGCGGCATCGGCTTCTTGCTCTTGAGCTCAATTCGAGTCTTCGAGTTTCAAACGACTGGTGCGGTGGTCTTAAGTATTTTCGTGGTGGTCTATGCCATTGAACTGCTTGGCACCTGGGTGCGCAAGCTCATTCAAGCCCCGTAGTCAAATAAGTTCACGTGAGGTTCAACTACTTTCAAGATTACGGATGCTTGGAGTAAGCATTGATGTAATCTCAGCCCAATACTTTGATCTGGTGACAGAGAGCAATGTTTTCAATTCTTCTGTATTGAATAGCGCCGTCGGATGCACCCCGGTCACGAATACTGAGCAAAAACTGCGCGTTGCAATCGTTGCCGAAAGTTTTTTGCCCCATGTAAACGGTGTCACCAACTCGGTCCTGCGTACCATTGAACACCTCAAGAAACACGGGCACGAGGTTACGGTAATCGCACCCGGTCCTGGCGATGGTTCACATGGAGATGTACCAGTTGTACGAATGGGCTCGTTTGGTTTCCCGGGCTATGACGAATTGCGAATTGCATTGCCTAAGAAGGCTCTTGAAAGTGAGCTCAAAAATATTCAGCCTGATGTCATTCACGTTGCAGCACCCGCTGTTTTGGGCGCTTGGGCACTGAAGGTTGCGCGTAAGATCAAAGTTCCGACTGTGGCTATTTATCAAACAGACATAGCAGGGTTTGCTCGGCAATATCGTCTGGGCGCAACGTCTCCTGCCGTCTGGAAATACATCGCTGCAATTCACAACAAAGCAGATCTGACACTTGCGCCGTCCACAGCAGCAGTTTGGGACATGCGAAGAAACGGTGTCGAAAATGTGGTTCGTTGGATGCGCGGAGTAGACAACGTAAAGTTCAATCCAGAACATCGCAACGATTTCTTGCGCAATCGATTTGGTGCACCAGACAAGATCATTGTTGGTTTTGTGGGGCGGCTCGCGCGCGAAAAACAGGTTGAACGCTTGGCAGAAGTTGCAGCACTCCCTGGTGTTTCGGTCGTTATCGTCGGCGATGGACCATGTCGTGACAAGCTTGAACGGCTGATGCCCAGCGCGCACTTCACGGGATTTGCATCTGGTCTTGAGCTTTCACAGTTGTATGCCTCATTTGATGTGTTTGCACACACCGGTGTCGACGAGACCTTTTGTCAGGCAGTGCAAGAAGCACTCGCATCTGGCGTTCCCGTTGTTGCACCAGCAGCAGGCGGACCATTAGATCTCGTTCAGCACGGTCTCAACGGCTTTCTGTGGTCGCCAACTCGCCGCGACACGTTTGTAGAAAGCGTGCACGAGTTAGTCACCAACTATTCGGTTCGAGAACTGTGCTCACACAATGCTCGAGTCTCGGTGTTGAATCGCACATGGGATTCGGTCATGTCTGAATTAGTTGGTCACTATCGCGCCGTTGCAAGCGGACTTTCGTTTGCATATCAGGGAGTCGCTTCGTGAAGTCGTTGATTATCTCGCTGCACGATGTTGCACCCGCATCGGCTGAGGCATCTCGACGGTGGATGGAACAGTTTGACGAACGAGGTTTGTCGGTGTCGATGTTGGTTGTACCAGGTCCATGGAGAGATGGAAACCTGCTCACCGATATTCCGTTTATCGAGTGGCTGAGCACTACCATGAGCAAATCTCACGAAGTCGTGTTGCACGGGTGGAGCCACACAATTGATCACAGCGACCGACCAGGTGTAGTTCGCGCTCTTGCTGGACAATTCGTTGCCAGGGGATGTCAGGAATTTTGGGGGCTCACAGAGACCGAAGCACATGCACGATTACAAAAGGGTCTGAGCACTCTCGCTCAGCTTGGATACTCTCCTGCAGGGTTCATTGCACCCGGCTGGATGACATCTCCAGCAGCAGTGCGAGCGGTGACCGAAATCGGTTTTGACTATTTAACATCTCATTTTCATATTCGAGATCTGGTGCTCGGCGCACAACACTTTGCTCCAGTTGTTTGTCAGCGACCGGGATCGTGGTCGTCGGGTGTAATCGCACATTTCACCAAATACCTTGCAGGATTTCTTCGATCAGTCAATCTTCCGCTTCGAGTGGCAGTACATCCAGACGACCTTCACGACTCTCGGCTTCGAAACACGATTCTTCAAGTTATTGATCAAGCAATCGCCGATGGATATAAATCTTTCACTTATGAGCAATTCATTTCCAATAGTAGGTATTTGCATGATGCAGAACCGGCCCACCAACTAGAGAATTTCGCGTAATGCACATTGTTCAAATAGCCAATTTCGTTACGACGACGTCTGGCGGTCAGCGCTTCGCTCTCGAGTCACTTGCAGCACAATATGTCGATCAAGGTAAAAAATGCACACTGATTACACCTGGCGCTGTGGCAACATCGCGCGGCGATGGCCGACGTAATTATGTGAGTTTGCGGGGTATTCGGGTGCCGTTTAGCGGTGGATATCGCGCAATTATTCGCAAAAAAGCATTGCAGAGTGCACTCAAAGAATTGCAGCCCGACATTGTTGAGCTTTCAGATAAGACGACGCTTTCATGGGTGCCGCAGTGGTGCCATGAAGCGGGCATCCCGTGCGTACTCTTCTCACACGAGCGTGCAAGCGACGTTGTCTCAGAGCGTTTTCCCAAATGGCTACCTGTCGGTCCGGTATTTAGGCGATGGGCCACCAAAATCGACAAGCACATCGATGTCATTGTTTGTGCAAGTCAATACTCGGCCGATGAGTATCTGCGTGTGAGGGAGAGAGTCCGAATTATTCCACTGGGAGTCGATCACAGTGTTTTTCATCATTACGACACCAGCAATATTTTGGGGGCAACTCCGACCGTGTTGTTTGCTGGACGACTGTCATACGAGAAGCGCCCACACGTTGTGTTGCTCGCGGCGCGCGAGTTGAACTTGCGGGGTGTGAAGGCAAAGTTTGTTATTGCCGGTGACGGGCCCATGCGCAAAAAGCTTGAATCAATGGCCCATGGTCTTGATGTCACCTTTCTTGGTCGCATTAGCGAACGCCAAGAACTCGCGATGCTGATGTCTTCATCAACAGTGGCAATCTCTCCGAGTCCACTCGAGACTTTTGGTCTCAGCATTCTCGAAATTTTGGCATGTGGAACGCCCGTAGTCGTCGCAAACTCTGGCGCTGGTATGGAAATTGTGGACAACGGTTGTGGGGAAGTCGCTGAGCCAACAGGATCGGCAATGGCCGACGCGATTGAAAAAGTGTTGTCGCAACATTCGCCAACTCTTCGTCGGCATTGCGTCTCTCGAGCATCTCATTACAGTTGGTCGGCTTCTGCTGCCTCCATGGTCTGGCTGTACGAATCGTTATTAAGTCAGCACCATCGGATGGCTGCATGAGCGAAATACAGATTGTTCCGCTGAAGGGGTACGAGCATGCTGTACGCCGCATGTTCTGGGAGACGATCACAATCGGTCACCCTCTCAAGTTTGATCTGAACTGTGCTCGGCAGTACGAAAATCTTGGACTTTCCTGGTATCTGACCGAAGGGAGCAAAGATTGCGTTGTTGCTCTTGTCGACAATGAGCCCGTTGGCTATTGCTTGGTCTGCACCGACACCGAGTCGTTTGAGCGGTCACAGAAGAAGCTTCTTGCTCGGCTCTTCTTCTGTGGATTATTCGTCCTTCTGACTGGTCGAATCAATTCGGAGTCCAGGCGTTTTTACTGGTATCGATTGCGTGACTCGGTAACCATCATGCGCACTCGCAAGCACCTTCCGACCGATGTTCACATGCACGCGCACCTCAACGTTCATTACTCCCGTCACGATGGCTCAATTTCGCGTCGACTTCGAGATCATGCCGATGCGGTGTGCAAAGCACACGGTGCCAATGCATATTTCGGCGAGATGAATGCCGTTGGCGGAAAGCGCATCATTGGTTTGCAGCGCGTTGGCGGTGCAGTGGTTTCTGATTCCACAAATCACACATTCAGTTGGCTCACCGGACAAGACATTCATCGTCTCACTCTGATCCGATTTCTCGAACCACCAGTTACTCAACCAGAAAAGCAGGCTGCATAAATGGTCAATCGTGCGAAAGATCCAATGAACGTTTCGGTGTTTGGCGCAGGCTATGTAGGGCTCGTTTCTGCTGCAGGGTTAGCAGCTATCGGTCACTCCGTGATCTGCATCGACGTAGATCAAAGCCGCATTGAGCGGCTCATGCTTGGAGACATACCGTTTTATGAGCCAGGACTGATTGATCTGGTAACCGAGTGTGTGCGAAGCGGGCATCTTCGTTTCACAACTTCATCAGAGAGCGCTATTGCTCATGGTGAAGTTTTGATTATTGGTGTCGGTACACCTCCGCAACTCGATGGTTCAGCAGACCTCACGCACGTTGTTGATGTGGCACGCACAATTGGTCAATACCTTGACCATTTTGCAGTAGTCGTTGTCAAGAGCACGGTTCCAGTGGGAACTTCAGATGTGGTCAAGCAGGCCGTTCTCGAAGGCGGACGTCTCAATCACAATACGGTCAACTTTGCCGTTGCCTCAAACCCTGAATTTCTCAAAGAGGGCGATGCCGTGAGAGATTTCATGGAACCTGACCGAATTGTCGTTGGTGCTTCCGATGATCGCGCAGTCTCAGTTCTCACGAGAATGTATGCGCCATTGTGCCCAACACCTCAGGTGTTGATGTTGATGAGTGAGAGGTCGTCAGAGTTGTGCAAGTACGCAAGCAACGCAATGCTTGCCACTCGTATTTCCTTTATGAATGAAATTGCCAAACTTTCAGACACGCTCGGCGCAGATGTGATTGACGTTCAACGCGTCATGGCGGCGGACCCCCGGATTGGGTCGAAGTATCTCAGCGCTGGGGCAGGGTTTGGCGGCAGTTGTTTTCCCAAAGATTTGCGGGCCATTGTTGCAATGGGTGCCGACAACGGATTGAACATGGATCTTGTGCGGTCAGTGATCGATGTCAATGACAAGCAGCAACATGTCATGATCGAAAAGGCAACTCAGGTGCTCGGTTCGCTGAAGGGTAAGCGTTGTGCCGTGTGGGGTTTGTCATTTAAGCCTGAAACAGACGACATTCGCGATGCGCCATCACTCGCACTTATTCGCACTCTGCTCGCCGAGGGAGCAACCGTTGTTGCTCACGACCCGATGGTTGATTGGTTACCAATGTTTAGCAGTCTTCCCGCAGAACTCTTTGCCATTGTTGAAAACCAGAATGATGCGCTTGTTGGGGCAGACATCTTGTTTCTCGTTACCGAGTGGAAACAGTTTCGTGAACTGGATGTATCAATCCTGATTGCAAGTATGAATAATCCCGTCATTGTTGATGGGCGCAACCTCTGGCACGACCATGATTTCACTTCAACTTCGGTGCAATATGTGGGAATTGGACGTAACTCGAGCGACATTTCGAGCGACATGTCTAATGACATGTCTCACGACATGTCTAATGTTATAGACCAACTCAAAAAGCTTGTTAGCTAGCAAATTTTCTCAACATTCTCTAGAGAGGTCAACACCGATGAGCACACTTGACGAAAAAGTTGAAGCGTCAGCATTCGAAGAAGTAAATCAACGCGTACGAATCGCGGCTGAGGTATTGGGGATATCTTCAGAGATTGTTTCAGCAATCGTTCCATGCGAGCGAGAGGTTGTGGTTTCGTTGCCACTTCGTAGGGACAACGGTTCGATTGATGTGCTCACCGGCTATCGAATCCAGCACTCAAGTGCCCGCGGCCCAAGAAAGGGTGGCATCAGGTTCCATGAGCATGTCAACCTCGATGAGGTTCGTGCTCTTGCAAGCCTCATGACGTGGAAAACAGCGCTACTCGACGTTCCGTTTGGTGGGGCAAAAGGCGGCGTAACCGTTGATCCCCGAACATTAAGCGTGCGCGAGCATGAAGAATTGATTCGCCGATGGACCCGGACGATTGTTCACGTACTTGGCCCGCATCGAGACATCCCGGCTCCCGACATGGGCACTACTGCTCAGACAATGGCATGGCTGATGGACGAATATCACCGTCTCGAAGGGTTCCAACCTGCATGCGTAACTGGCAAGCCAGTTGCACTATTTGGAGCGCCGGGCCGGGAGGAAGCGACGGGTCGTGGAGTCATAGGTGTGACTGTTGCTGCACTGGAGCGTCGCAAGCAATCGGCAAAAGGTGCGCGTGTCGTCATTCAAGGGTTTGGAAATGTTGGAAGGTTCGCCGCATTGGCGGCCATTGAAGCTGGCATGAAAGTTGTTGCGATTTCAGACATCACTGGCGCAATACATCAGCAACAAGGTATTGACTTCAGCGACATTGGTGACAAGTTCACTGTTGCTTCGTTTAAATCAAAGAACGAAATTGATCCCGCAAAAATTCTGACACTAGAAGCAGATGTATTGATTCCTGCAGCGCTCGGCGGAGTTGTCACCGATGAGATAGCAGCAAAAGTGAGCGCTCCATTACTCATTGAAGCAGCCAACCAACCCGTGACTGCCGGTGGTGATGCCATCCTTCGTGCGAGAGGTATAGAAGTCGTGCCAGATATTTTGGCTAATGCAGGTGGAGTTCTGGGAAGCTATTTCGAGTGGACTCAAAATATTCAAGAATTCCGATGGCCAATTTCTCGCTTTCGAGACGAACTTGATGCTCGTATGGCCGGGGCCTTTAAGACAGTTGCAGATACGGCAGACCAACACGATTGCTCGCTGCGAGACGCAGCATTTGTGGTGGCAGTTGGAAGAGTTGTCGAGTCGTTCTTGCTACGAGGACAAGTCGTTTAAAACAGACTGCATCATTGGCACATACGCGCTGAATGGTGCAACTTCAAGATCAAGAATCTTGCCCTGCTCGTCCCAGCGACGAAGACTCACTGCGTCCTCAAAGCCTGCAAGGCCCTCAAATCGTCGTGCTTCTTCGTCAGTCATTGGTCCGCCCTGCAATTCAAGACTCCTCACAGAGCCCTCTGACAACGTGTCGAAATATGTAGGTTCCACTGCGCAGAGGTAACGCTTTGCATCTACGTGTAACGCAATCGGAGCAGTGACACCCGATCCAAATGACTTCGCAAGATACCTTGTGCCAGTGGCTTCGTGCTTGTCGTCGATGTCAATGTTGACATTGCCGGACTTTGATTCAAGTTGAAGTAAGTGGCCAATGTCGTGCAAAAGGGAAGCAACGATGAGATCGTCTGATGCCCCAGATTGCTGTGCAAGTGCAGCACACTGCACTGCGTGGTCCATCTGAGAAATCTTTTCGTCGTATTTCTGCACACCCCATTTTGCGTAAATATTGATGATGTCGTTAATCATGTCATTAATCATTGTGGTACCGGCTTTCCTTGAAAATCGTTGATAAGTGAAACTCGTACTGTTGAACCGTTCGCTTTTGATTCTGCAAACTCTTGTATTTTTTGTTGGTAATACTTTTCTCGCAGATCGCCCTCACTCAGCGCGTTATACGTAGGGTAGATCGCGCGACGATCATTTGAAGACTGGTTGCTTCCGCTGCGATGTGGTGTTCGTGAATGAAACCATAATGTTTGTCCGGCCCGCAGCTCTACGTGAAACCAATCCATTCCCGCAACCACTGCAGCATCAATGCACCCTTGGTCATCCATCGGGAGTATCGCTTGGTGCGCACCAGACACCACTTCTAAACAGCCGTTTTCAATTGTTGAGTCGTCAATGGCCACCATGCACGAAAGGTGAATATCAATAAATCGATACGCCGGCGCATCTTGATGTGGTGCGTAACCTGCACCGCCAGCCAATTTGTAGTTGATTTTTTCCTTGTAGAGCACTGCTCGGTCTCCAAGAAGTGCAGAAGCAGTGTCAACCATGATTCCTTCGGTTAATAGTTCTCGAAAGCCCGAGTGAAATGGTGTGAAGTATTCCGTTCGACAAAGTTTTGGACCATGATCGGTCATTTCGCGGTAATGCATCCAGTCGCCGTCATCTGACCAGCTCTGAACTTCATCGGACCCGGTTTGAAGCTGTTTGGTCTGGTTTCCCAACGTCTCAGTTATTAGCCATCCAGTCTCGATGTAGTGGTCTACTTGCGACCGCGTAAGTGGAGCATCGATGTTGAGTGGCATAAGTGAAACATATCGCAGTCATAATTCGCACTTATTTAAAAAACTGACTATTCGTTAACTTAATTACAAAGTTAATTCGTCATTCACACAAAGTTTACCGATGCAAAAATCAGTGGGATGCTGTGTGAAGGAAACAAACTTTTCTTAGGCGCTACCCGCACCAATCTCTCTGAGGTGAAACGACTTGAGCCGAACATATGGGTCAAAGCCTCGTGACGACAAGGCAATGCCACGACCCGTATTTTTGACTCCGGTCCAGACCAAGTGCGGGTCTACATAGTCACAGCGATTCATATATACAGTGCCCGTTTCGATGCGATTGCCCAAGGCAGTGGCGACCTCAATGTCATTGGTCCAGATGCTTGCGGTGAGGCCGTACTGCGAATCGTTCATGAGCGCAACTGCCTCGTCATCAGAACGCACTTTGACGATGCCAATCACTGGGCCAAATGATTCGTCGCGCATCACACTCATGGTGTGGTCTACATCCACCAACACCGTTGGCCCAAGGTACGGAGTCGCTGGTTGAGACGCAGCGAAATCGCGCTCGGTCACAAGTGCACGGGCACCTGCGCTAAGTGCGTCGGCAATCTGGTTACGCACAAATTCTGCTGCGGC
>CAXNNK010000027.1:0-9709 GCA_964203725.1 Ilumatobacteraceae bacterium
CGCACATCATGCACAAAAATTCCAAATCCAATTCCCGAATTTTCAAGCTCGTGCAATGTGTCTGCATGAGCCGCGCTACCGACACTGGTGATCAGCGCAATGCGCAGTGGCACGACAGGCAATGCAACTCGACGGTTGGCGTCATAGAGGTCATTCTTCTTCAGGCGTTGCACGATCTCGTCACGCTGGCCGGCCAAATCGCCGAGCGTAAAGCGTGGGTCGATGTTGGACGCCTTGAAACTAAAAGAGCCACGCTCGGGGTATATGTCGCCAACACCAAACAACCGCACTTTGATTCCGTCGGCAAGTGTGAGGCGATGCTGATCGAGCAACGGTCTCATTTTCTTTAAACTGAACTCCCACACCGCCACATTGAGCGAGGCCTTCTTGTCGCCACTGCGCTCGACGATATTGAAATAAGTGTGCTTGCCACGCCCATTGAAACCTTCAATCTCTCCCTGCACCCACACGCCTGCACCAAAGGCGTTCTTCAACACGCCATTAACAACATCAATAAATTGACTGACGGAAAGTGTTGGATTTTCAGTCGGCAAAGTTACCCCCAGCCCGTACCTGGGATGCATAAAACCCGTTGAGCGCCATTAATTCGTCGTGCGTACCTTGCTCGGTCACACGACCTTGGTCGAGCACCACGATGCGATCGGCATCACGAATAGTTGAAAGTCTGTGAGCAATCACAATCGATGTGCGGTTATGCATCGCCGCCTCGAGTGCTTGTTGTACCAATACTTCGCTCTCGTTGTCGAGATGGCTTGTCGCTTCGTCAAGAATCATCACGGCTGGGTCTTTAAGTAGCAGGCGGGCAATGGCAAGCCGCTGCTTTTCGCCGCCCGACAGGCGATAACCACGCTCACCAACCACGGTGTCGTATGCGTCGGGGAGCGATGCGATCACATCATGAATCTGCGCCTGCTTGCAGGCGTTGATCATCTCGACGCTCGTTGCATTTGGTCGCGCATACAACAAGTTTGATTTGATCGTTTCGTGAAACATGTGTGGGTCTTGAGACACAACGCCAATGGCCGCACGCAGTGAAACACCCGTGAGGTCTCGCACATCATTGCCGTCCAGGCGCACAACTCCACTTGTCACGTCGTACATGCGTGCAATCAACATGGCAAGTGTGGTCTTACCCGCTCCACTTGTGCCCACGATGGCCACTGTCGAGCCGGCGTCAATACGCAACGACACGTCTACCAATACGTCTGCGTCGGGGTCTGAACCCTGCATCACACCTGCCAATTCGAGCGATGCAATCGACACGCTTGCTCCTGGTGGGTACCGAAACGCCACGTGGTCAAACTCGATGTTGCCAATCGGTTTGACAATGTCAATCGCGCGAGGGCGATCAGTTATCACAACTGGTGCATCAAGCACTTCGAATACACGCTCAAAACTTACGAGTGCAGTCATCACTTCAAGTCGTGCATTGGTGAGACCCGTAAGCGGCTGATAGATGCGCTGCACAAATGCGGCCATGGCAACGAGCGTGCCGATGGTGATGCCACCAGAAATAACCATAAATGCCCCTACCCCGTAAATGGCGACAGCACCGAGTGCACCAACCAAACCGAGTGCAACAAAAAATACTCGGCCATACATTGCGCCGGTAATACCGATGTCGCGTACTCGCGATGCACGGCCGCTAAACGCATCTACTTCTTCGCGGTGTCGACCAAACAATTTGACAAGCATTGCGCCAGAAACATTGAATCGCTCAGTCATCTGCGTGTTCATCGATGCGTTGAGTCCCATTTGTTCGCGCGAGATGTCTTGCAGGCGCACACCCACCCGACGGGCAGGGATAATAAACACTGGCAACACCACAAGCGACAGCACAGTAAGCCGCCACTCGAGCGCAAGCATTGCGCCAAGTGTTGTTACCAACACCACGACGTTTGATACAACGCTGCCGAGTGTGCCAGTCACAGCAGTTTGTGCGCCAACCACGTCGTTGTTGAGTCGACTGATCAGTGCACCAGTTTGTGTGCGCGTAAAAAAGGCGATCGGCATGTGTTGCACTTTGTCAAACAATGCAACGCGCAAGTCATAGATCAGTCCTTCACCAATGCGCGATGAATACCAACGCTGCACGATCGACAAAATTGCATCACCCATTGCCACCACCACCAAGATGATCGTGAGCACAACGATGCGTCGTTTGTCGCCAGCAGGAATTGCGGTGTCAACAATGGTGCGAAACAACAACGGGGGAACGAGTGCAATGGCAGCCGAAACAAGAATTGAAATCAGAAATCCAATGATTGAGCTTGAATAAGGTCGAGCAAAGACCACAACTCGGCTCATCGACGAACGGTTCACTTTCGTGCCCACAATCGCCGATTTATCGCCAGGTATGAGGTGGTGTGGGCCCATTCGCATGATGCCAGGCTAAGGCAATGTCACGACTTCACTCGTGCGCGTGACAAGTCTTCTTCTAGGCTGATGTCATGAAATCTCACTCACAAGTGTTACACCAGTTCACTCGCGGTGCAGTGATCGCAGTATTGCTTGTACTTGCCAGTTGTGGCTCCAGTAGTACGACAGATTCCGACTCAACTGATTCAGCGCCAACTACTAGTGCTGCTCCATTTGTACCAGCAAGTTTTGTCTGGAAAGCATGCGACGATTCCGCATCAACTACTTCGGTTCAGTGCAGCACGCTCGAAGTTCCCTACGACTACAACAATCCAAGCACTGGCTCATTCACGCTGTACGTCAAGTTACGCCCCGCAACAAATCCATCACTTCGCATCGGCTCAATGATGGTCAACCCGGGCGGCCCTGGTTTCGGCGGTAGTGCACTCGCAGATGATTCGTCGTTTTACTTCAGCACCGATCTCACTGATCATTTTGACATCATTGCGTGGGATCCACGCGGCACAGGCAGGAGTACTCCATCTGTTGACTGTGTCGACGACTACGACCAATACTTTGGCATCGACTCTCCGCCAGATTCCCCAGACGAAAAACAGGCGCTCATCGATGCTTCGCAGGCATTTAACGACGAGTGCATGGCCAACTCGGGCGAGATCCTTCCTTATATAACTACACAAGCGAGCGCTACCGACATGAACAGTATTCGCCAAGCATTGGGTGAAGACAAGATTTCATATTTCGGCTTTTCGTATGGCTCCGAACTTGGTGCAACTTGGGCCACCATGTTTCCGCAAACTGTGCGTGCGGCGGTGTTGGATGGAGCAGTCGATCCAAACGCGACGTCGGTTGAAAAAGGTATGGCGCAAGCCAAGGGCTTTGAGGGTCAACTCTCTACGTTTCTTGCTGCGTGCAGCAAAAACAAAGCATGTGAGTTTTATAACGGTGGCAAGTCTGAAGCCGCATTTGATGCACTGCTTCTCGATCTTGATGCCAAACCACTCGTGGTGAGTGCCGACCGCACGCCGATTACTCAAGGTGTTGCATTCACTGCAGTTGCGCAAGCAATGTATTCCGATTACTACTGGTCACAACTCGAAAAGGCATTGGCCGATGCACAGCAGGGTGACGGTGCAGAGTTGCTCAAGTTGTACGACGATTACTATCAGCGCAAGGACGACGGCAGTTATGGCAACGAACTCGAAGCCTTTCTTGCAATCTCCTGTTTGGATGATCCTGGCGCAACAAGCATCGAAGAAGTTGATGCTTCAGTGCCAGCGTTTATTGCTGCCGCTCCCCGACTTGGCGCAAACTTCGGCTATGGCTACTCGTGCGCACTGTGGCCAGTGAAGCCTGCAGTGAAAGTTTATGCAACTGGTAAGGGCGCCGGACCGATTGTTGTCGTTGGTACTAGTGGAGACGCTGCAACTCCACTGGCTTCGTCGCGCAAGATGGCTGAGGCACTTGAACAAGGCATCCTGTTGATTGTCGAAGCCAATCAACACACTGGGTACGGTGCAAATGACTGCATCAACACCGCGGTTGATTCATATCTCATCAATTTGACTGTTCCAAACAGCGAAACTACCTGCAAGAGCTAATACACCAACGTCTCTGTGGGGCAACCCGACGCAGGTAGAATTAGCCAAGTGACAACGCTCGGCCACGTAACTCTTGTTGATTGCACGCTGCGCGATGGCGGCTATTACAACGACTGGGACTATACAAACGACGTTATTGCTCATTATGTCGACTCGATGGTGCGCGCAGGTGTCGATGTCATCGAGATGGGCTTTCGCCAGATCAAAGCCGACAGATATCTCGGCCCAACAGCGTGGACTACCGATGAGTTTCTCGATCAACTCAATATTCCCGCCTCCATCACCGTTGCGGTCATGATGAATGCAAAAGATGTGGTGTCATCACCCGATGCACGCCTCACTATTCAAAAGATGTTTACTGCCAAGAGCAAGTCTCGCGTCGACATGATCCGCTTTGCTGCAATACATAGCGAAGTGGAACCACTTGCACCAGCAGTTGCCGAGTTGCAACAACTCGGCTACAAAGTTGCACTCAACCTGATGCAAGTGTCTGATAGATCGATGTACGAAATCACTGCATTTGGTGCGCAATGCAAAGCGATGAAAGTTGATGTTGCATACATTGCCGATTCGTTCGGTGGTCTGCGTCCACATGAAATTGCACCAATCATGAATGCGCTCGCCGAAGGCTTTCAGGGTCCTGTCGGTTGTCACCTACACGACAACATGACATATGCGCTTTCCAGCACGCTTGCTGCTGTCGATGCCGGTGCAACATGGGTTGATTCAACTGTGCTCGGCATGGGTCGTGGGCCGGGCAATGTGCGCACCGAATATCTCGCGCCCGAACTCAAGCGCTTAGGTCGCAGCAATATCGACGTAGCTCCGCTTGTCAATTTGGTTTCTCGCGACTTCACCGACTTGCAACGCAAACACGAGTGGGGCTCCAATCTCTACTACTTCTTGTCGGCCAACTACGGCGTGCACCCCACCTATGTAATGGAACTCACCAAAGATGGTCGCTACTCACCATCGCAAATTGTTGGTGCCCTCGAGCACCTCAACGAGCACGGTGGCGCGCAGTTTGATCTCAAGCGTTTGGTCGGCATTACTGCTGGTCGTACCGCCAACTACACAGGTTCATTCGATGCAACCGATTGGTGCGTCGGCAAAGATGTACTGATTATCGGTCCGGGCGACGAAGCTCGAACAAACAAAGAAAAACTCGAGGCTTTCATCCGAAAACACAAGCCAACCGTCATTGGCTTGGGCGCATCATCGGCAGTTGACTCGTCGTTAATTGATGCAATCTCCGTCTGCCATCCCGAGCGTGCGGCACTAGAGGCAACGGCACTTAGCCAACTCACACATCCCATCTTTGCACCGGCAAAATTACTTGCCGAACTCGACATCAAGGTTGCACAACTTCGCGACGTAGGAATCATCACCACTGATGGCGCATTCACACTTGCAGGTAATCAAGTTGGGTTGCCCCGCCTCTTGTCTGCTGCATACGCTCTTGCAATCGCAGCTCAGGGTGGCGCAAAACGCATCATGATCGCTGGTTTCGATGGGTTCGCCACAGATGATCATCGCTTCAAAGAAATGGATGATGTATTTCAATTATTTACTCAGCTCAAGGGTTCGCCACAGGTTGTATCTATAACGCGCACCCGTTACAACGTTGAGCGCTCTTCGATGTCTGCCCCGCTCTGACGTGTCAAACCAATTGAACGACTTCCTCGTCGTAATTCCTGCACGTTTTGCATCGTCACGATTTCCAGGCAAGGCACTCGCCGACCTCGGTGGCAAAGCCGTCGTGCAGCGTTGTTTTGAGCAGTGCCTCAAGGCTGTGCCCGCAGCGCAAATAGTTGTTGCAACCGAAGACAAACGCATTGTCGACTTTTGTATAGCGCACGACATCAACGTGGTAATGACGAGCGATCAATGTCTGACAGGCACCGACCGAGTTGCTGAAGTAGCAACTCAACTAGACGCATCTTGGTACATCAACGTGCAGGGTGATGAACCGTTTCTTGATCCAACTAGTCTCACGCAAATGATTGCTGCAGCACAAACCGCAAACAGCGACACACACATCATCAATGCATACAGCCCAATCACTTCAGAAGACGATTTCCGTAGCGTCACCGTGCCCAAAGTGATCTGCTCTGTCGATGGTCGGCTCATGTACGCAAGCCGCGCAGCCATACCAACCACAAAGGCATTGCAATTTGTGCGAGCCAACCGTCAGATCGGCATGTACGCCTTTACTGGTCATGCACTCTCCATGTTTGCGCTGCAAGGCGCAAAGACTCCATACGAAGAACTTGAAGACATCGAAATTTTACGCTTTGTGGAGATGGGAATGACAGTGCGGATGATACAGGTTGACTCAGTCGGCATTGCCATCGACACGCCAGAAGATTTAGAGCGGGCTAAACAGTTTTTACAAAGTCGCTAAATTTCTTTATTCCATCAGCGAGTTGCACAAAGTCAGATATCCCGAGCAAGGCTCGCATCCGAGTGGTATCTGCGAATATCCCGTTCTGATCACCTGGCGTCGAGTCGGTCACTTCCACCGTTGTGCCCACAACATTGGCCTTCACTGCATCCAAAACTTGGGCAACAGTCGTGCGCACACCCGTGCCGATATTAATGGTGTTGCTGCCATTGCCGCCCTCAACACCAACAAATGTCGTCGCACGAAACCACGCCTCGACCACATCATCAATATGTATAAAGTCGCGAAAACGCTCAAGCGACCCCTTCACAACAATGTGTTTAGTTGTTAGCGCTTGAGCCAGATAGATACTGACCATTCCTTGTCGCAAATTAGTCATATCTTGTCCAGGGCCATACACATTAAACATGCGCAAACTCACACTTGATAGTTGTTTACCAAAAACATTCAGATAGTTTTCTGCAGCCAACTTGCCAACCCCATAACACGACAAAGGTGCAACATGTTCATCTTCACCGATCGGTGCATCAGGCACATTGCCATACACCGACATCGAACTGGCATAGACCAACTTTAAGATGTTTGCGCCAATGCCGTACCTGATGAGATTCAAAGTCGAAATGGTGTTCTTCTCAAGATCCGCAACAGGATCATCAAAGCTCATTTCTCCCGATGATTGTCCTGCGAGATGCAACACAAACTCTGCATCTTTGGGAAGCTTGGAGATGGTTTGGGTATCTGCCAAGTTGCCTTCAATAAAATCAATACTGGATGGAACATTGGACTGTCTGCCAGACGACAAATCGTCAACACCGACAACCGTAAATCCCTCGGCAGCCATGCGTGCGGCAACTTGCGAGCCAATAAACCCAGCAACTCCTGTTACGACAACTGTTTTGCCCACGTAGTAAATGTAGTTGCTACGCCAGGCTGACCAAGTCGAGCCACTCGTTGCTGAAATAATCCACTTGGCCATCGGGCATGAGCAACACTTTTGTTGGTGCGAGTTGCTCCACAAATTCGGTGTCGTGGCTCACCAAAATGATCGCGCCCTTCCAAGCCGACAGTGCGTCAGCAACTGCTTGGCGGCTCGGTGGATCCAAGTTATTTGTTGGCTCATCCAAAAACAACAAGTTGTTGCGACCAACCATCAACATGGCGAGTGCGAGTTTGGTTTTCTCTCCACCCGACAAGGTGGCCGACTCTTGAAAAACTTTTGTTCCCGACAATCCAAACATGCCAAGCATGCCGCGCAAGTCTGTTTCGGTAAGGCCGAGGCGCACCGGTGCATGTCGGCGCATGTGGTCAATCAGTGATGCTTCGGGGTCGAGGTTGTCGTGCTCTTGGGCAAAGTATCCGGTTGTTACTTGATACCCAAACTCAACGTCACCGCCGTCAGATTTGCTTTCGCCCGCAAGCATTCGCAGCAGTGTTGTCTTGCCTGCACCATTGAGACCAAGTACCAATAACCGCTCGCCTCGACCCAAGTCAAAACTCACGTCATGAAAAATATCTGGCCCGCCAAATGTTTTGCGCAATCCTGTTGCTGTAATCACGGTCTGTCCAGCAGTTGGTGGTTCAGGAAAACGAACTTTGAGTTTTTTATCTTTTGTTGGGCCTTCAACTTTGGTGTCTTCAATGCGTGCTATGCGCTTCTCAATGCTGTGCGCCATTGCAGCCTTCGAGGCCTTTGCACCAAAGCGATCAACCACGCCCTGCAACCGTGCCATTTCTTTTTCTTGCATCGATGCTTTTTTGGCTCGACGCGCTTCATCGGCTGCACGAGATGACAAGTACTGGGTGTACGTGCCGCGGTATTCAACGATTGACCCGACTGATTCTTCTTGTGGTCGATCAAGATGCAATACGCGCGTGATTGCTTCGTCGAGCAATTCCAAGTCGTGGCTAATCACCAACAACGCTCCGCGATACTCGCGCAAGAATCCCAACAACCAAGTCTTTGCATCAATGTCCAAGTGGTTAGTTGGCTCATCCAGCAACAACGTGTCACTACCAGCAAACAAAATACGGGCAAGCTCCACTCGCCGGCGCTCGCCACCCGACAGCACACCAATAGACGCATTGAGTCGGTCGGGCTTTAGCCCCAACCCAGCAGCGATCGAACGCGCCTCGCTCTCGGCGGCATAACCACCCTTTGATGAAAAATCGTCTTCTGCTTTTGAAAACTTTGCGATGTTCTGTGGCGTTGGCGATTCTTCCATGGTGAGGCGCAATTTTTCGATACGCACTAAGTCTTCGTCAATATTGCGTCCAGACAAAACATGCGAAATCGCAGTATGTGATTCGCGTGCGCCAGGAATCTTTGGGTCTTGGGGCAAATACCCAAACCCGCCCTTGCGCAATACTTTGCCAGCGTGTGGCTCTACTGCTCCACCGAGCACCTTGAACAACGTGGTCTTGCCAGCGCCATTACGCCCCACCAAGCCCGCCTTGTCGCGCGGCATCACGGTGAAAGAAGCATCTTCCACAACCATGCGTCCGCCAATTTCGACAGAGAGACCTTGGACTTGTAGCACCCACTAAGAGTGTCAGAGGTATGACCATCCAACAACCTGTAACAAAGAAATATGGCGGAAGGGGTGGGATTTGAACCCACGGTGGGCCTAAACCCACGACGGTGTTCGAGACCGTTCCATTCGTCCGCTCTGGCACCCTTCCGTTTTTGAAGGCTATCGGCGTTAGTCGGAGGTGCGCTTTTGAGCGAAGAACTCTTTCAACAACTGCGTTGCCTCACGTTCACACACACCATGCTTGACAATGGGGTTGTGATTAAGGCGAGGGTCGCTACACACGTTGTACAAACTTGATGTTGCCCCGCCTTTCAGGTCGGCGGTTGCATACACCAATGTCTCGATACGCGAATTGATCAGTGCACCTGCACACATCACGCATGGCTCCAGTGTCACAACAAGCGTGCAATCATTCAGTCGCCAGCGACCGAGTGCCGTTGCTGCATCGCGTAATGCGAGTATCTCCGCGTGTGCAGTGGGGTCACCTGTTGCTTCCCGTTCGTTATGACGAGCCGCAATGATCAGACCTTCGTGCACAACGACCGCACCAACCGGCACATCTCCAGATTCGCTGGCTAATTGCGCTTGTTGCAGAGCAACCTGCATGGCTTGTTCGTAACTGATACTCATGGCGGAGGAGGTGGGATTCGAACCCACGGAGACTTGCGCCTCACACGCTTTCCAAGCGTGCCGATTCGGCCGCTCTCGCACCCCTCCAGATGACATTTTCAATTTTTAAAAACCAATGTCAGGATACCCGTAGAAATTCAAATAGC
>CAXNNK010000028.1:0-9652 GCA_964203725.1 Ilumatobacteraceae bacterium
TCTCTTTGCCGGTCTCACCAATGATGATGCCAATCTCTTTGATGCCAGCCTTAGCCATTGCCTCAATGCCGTAAAACAAAATAGGCTTATTGGCAATCGGAACTAATTGCTTGGCGCTCGTGTGTGTGATAGGTCGCAAACGTGTGCCAGCACCACCAGAGAGAATCAGGCCCTTCATAACGTGTTCAGGATAGCGAGATGACAACCCGTAAACCCTGAAAACTCACCCTGCCAACTCACCATGCCAACTCACCCTGCCAACTAGCGTTGCAATCATGACCGACGCCTTACTGCACGCTTTTGCCAAGCCCACCAAAACCAATTTTGTTCGCATTGTGAGGGGCAAAGGCTCACTTCTGTGGGACGACAAGGGCAACGAATATATAGACGGCATTGGGAGCCTTTGGTATAGCCAAGTGGGCCATGGGCGCGACGAGATCGCTCAAGCCGTGGCGGAGCAAATTAGCACGCTTGAAACGTATTCAACATTCGATCCTTTTAGTAATGACATCGCCGAAAAACTTGCAGCAAAGTTGCAAACAATTTCGCCGATGAAAGACGCGCGAGTGTTTTTGTGCGGCAGTGGCTCAGAGTCTGTGGACACCGCAATGAAACTTGCGCGTGTTGCGCAAGTGCAGGCTGGTCACCCCGAGCGCACCATCATCATCTCACGCATGCGCGGATATCACGGCACCAACTATGGTGGCACTAGTGCGCAAGGTTTGCCTCTGAACAAAGTTGGTTTTGGTCAGTTACTTCCAGAAGTCGTGCAGGTCGACAGTGACAACATCGAAGAACTTGCCAAGTTCATGAGCGAAAACAGCTCACGCATCGCTGCCGTGATTGTCGAACCGCTGCAAGGTGCTGGCGGTGTGTGGCCTCCTGCACCCGGTTATTTGGAAAGCGCACGCAAGTTGTGCGACCAACATGGCGCGTTTCTTATTTTTGATGAAGTCATTTCGGGCTTTGGTCGCATGGGCACATGGTTTGCAGCAAACTTTTATAACGTCGCTCCAGACTTGTTGTGCTTTGCAAAAGGCGTCACGTCTGGCTACCAACCACTTGGCGGTGTCTTTGTTGCACGCAATGTTTGCGATGCTCTCGAGTCTGATCCAAACTTTTTCTTGCGCCATGGCTACACATACTCAGGCCATTCTGCTGTGTGCGCCGCTGCATTAAAAAACCTTGAGATCATCGAGCGCGAAGGTTTGATTGAGCGCGCCAAACATGTTGGTGCAGTGTTGAGTAATGGGCTCAAGGCTCTCGCCCAAGATGGCACGATCGACCATGTACGTGGTGATGGTGCAGTGTGGGCCGCAGGCCTCAAGGCAGACCAAAATGCTGTTGCCATTCGTGATCGCATGATTCAGTTGGGCTCAATTGCGCGCGCAATTAATACTGACACGATTGCGTTCTGTCCTCCGCTAGTGATCACCGACGCCGAACTTGGCAGACTCATTGATGCGTTCGCTACTGCGGCACAAGGCAAATAGTTTTTTAATCAAACAGAATTTGGGGAATTATGCCAGGAAATCTAGATGTCCAGTTAACTAGTCGGTTAGCTGGTCAACGAGCATTCATCACAGGTGGAGCAAGTGGCATCGGTGCCGAGATGGCTCGCCGTTTCACCCGCGAAGGCGCAAGCGTTGTAGTCGCTGACGTCAATGACACTCTGGGTAAGGCAATTGCAGTTGAAGTAGGCGGCGAGTATGTGCACCTCGATGTCACTGACTCAACAGCATGGGACAAGATTATGCCAACCTTTGAAACATTTGACATCGTTTGTCTCAATGCTGGTGTTTCTACAAACTCCAATGTGTTCGGGGCACTCACCAACTATCCATTTGAGCACCTCGACAACGACTCGTATCAGCACATCATGAGCATCAACGTTGACGGTGTCGTGTTCGGTGCACGTGCAGTGATCCCTGGCATGGTCGAGCGAAAGTCTGGTCACATTCTCGTCACTGCCTCACTTGCAGGAATCGTGGCAATCGCGGCTGACCCAATTTATGGTCTTACCAAGCATGCAATGGTCGGGCTCACCAAGTCACTCGGCGCAGCCCTCGAACCACTTGGCGTCTGCGTGAGCGCACTCTGCCCAGCGTTTCTTGACACTCCTCTGCTCTCTGAGGAAACTCGGCAGAATCTCAATTCACTTGGTCTTGGCATCATGGACGTGTCTATCGCAGGAGACCTCGCGATGCGTGCACTCACCGAGCGCATCTCTGGTGCACAGTGGATCGTCATGGATGGTCAGGCAATAACGCAATACATTCCTACTGCACCGTTTGCCTAAATGACTGCACCAGTTTTTAATCCGTTTGATCCGGCGTTTCGCGCCAACCCGTATCCGTACTATGACGCACTTCGCTCCAACGAACCAGTGCACACCACCGCATTTGGCATGGTGGTGCTCACTCGTTATGAAGACGTTTCTACAACACTGAAGAGTGCAGACTTTTCTCGCGACATAGAAAAGTATTCGACACAAGCTTCATCTGAAGCACGACAAGCGCGTCGCGAGCGTCAAGAGTCACGCACTAAGTCAATCCTCAATCTCGATCCACCTGATCACACGCGACTGAGGCGCATCGTCTCCAAGTCATTTACACCTTCTGCGATGGAGCGTTTGCGACCCCGCATCCAACAACTCGTTGACAATGTTCTCGATCACGCACAAGATGTCGGACATATCGAACTCATTGACGATCTGGCATTTCCCGTGCCATTTCAAGTCATTTCTGATCTTCTTGACATGCCAACCGACCGCGCCATCGAGTTGCGCGAGTGGTCACAGATCATCACTAACTCGCTAGAGCCAACGGCTACCGATGAAGAACTTGTGCAATCCGAAGACGCGATCGCTCAACTCGTGCCCTACCTGACCACCATTATCGAACACCGCCGCAAGCACCTCAGTAACGACATGCTCTCGTCCTTGATTACCGCCGAAGAATCTGGCGAACAAATGACTACCGAGGAATTGATGGCTTTTGTAGTTTTGTTGTACATCGCTGGTCACGAAACAACGGTCAACCTCATCGGCAATGGCACACTTGCCCTACTCAACAACCCCGAGCAGCAAGCCATTGTCCACAACAACGGTCTCTCCCAGTCGCATATCGACGAACTGTTGCGCTTTGATGGCCCAGTGCAACACACCGTGCGCGTGCCACTTGTGCCAGTGCACTACGTGGTCGACAACGAGCAGATCACTGTGCAGCCAGGCACCATGGTGCTCACCTCGCTTGGTGGGGCAAACCATGATCCATCAATGTTCGAAAACCCAAATGACTTGCAGCTGAACCGTTCTAACGCAAATCGGCACATGGCCTTTTCATCAGGCATCCACTATTGCCTCGGCGCATCATTGGCAAAGCTCGAGACCGAGATCGCGATTGGCTCGCTCATCAAACGGTTTGAGAAAATCGAGATTGTTGGCGAGCCATCGTGGCGAGACAGACTCACCATTCGCGGCGTCAACCAGTTGCGACTTTCAGTCAGTTAAGCGGGCAATCAAACTGCTGGTGTCCCAGCGTGTGCCACCCATGGCCACTACTTCGGCATAAAACTTGTCGACCATTTCGGTCATTGGTAACTGTGCACCATTTCGTGAAGCCTCGTCAAAGCAGATGCCCAAGTCTTTGCGCATCCACTCAACAGCAAAACCAAACTCAAATTCGTTGCGCACCATTGTCTTTGCACGATTTTCCATTTGCCAAGACTGCGCTGCACCTTTTGAGATCACGTCGACCACATCGTCAGGATTGAGGCCAGCGCGCACTGCAAAGTTGAGCGCCTCCGACAAACCTTGCGCAATACCTGCGATACAAATTTGATTGACCATCTTGGCCAATTGCCCAGAGCCTGCCGTGCCCAATAATTTGCTTCGCTTGGCATATGCAGCAATGATCGGCTCAATTGCATCGAAAGTTGCAGAGTTGTTGCTGCCACACATGATTGTCAGTTGTCCGTTTTCGGCGCCAGCCTGACCACCAGACACTGGTGCATCCACAAAGCCACAGCCCTGCTTTACACACGCATCGGCAATCTCACGCGCAATCGTGGCAGAGGCTGTTGTGTGATCGACCAAAATTCCACCGGTCTTGAGTCCTGCCAATATTCCATCTGCGCCAAACACCACAGAGCGCACGTCGTCGTCATTGCCAACACACATCAACACGATGTCGGAAATCAAAGCAACTTCACGGGGTGTGAGTGCGCTTGACCCACCATGTTGTCCAACCCACGCATGGGCCTTTGCTGTCGTGCGGTTGTACACCGTCACTTCGTGTCCTGCAGTTGCAAGATGGCGAGCCATTGGCCCACCCATAATTCCTAAACCGACGTAGCCGAGGCGCGCCATAATTGGCTAACTCTTTTTGGCAACTGCTTTGGCCGGAGCCTTGGCAACTTTTGCAACAGCCTTTGCAGCAGGTTTTTCAACAGCGGTCAGCGTTGTCTTTGAGACTTGCTTGACCAACTTGGCACCCTTTGAAGGCTTCAGCACGCCTTGCTCGAGTGCCGCGTCAAGCCACACTTGGGCCGCATCGGTCGACACTTTGAGTGCAGGCGAGATTTCGGAGATCAAATTGATGCGTGCGCGGTCATACATTGTTTTTTCTGCAGCCGACAATGCCGAGTCGCGATCACGTGCAGCCAAGTTGCGTACCACTTCTGCCACCTGATACACATCGCCACTCTTGAGTTTTTCTTGGTGGTTCTTAAATCGTCGCGACCAGTTTGCTGGCACGCGTGGGTCGGCTTTCGACAACACCGAACGCAAGTCTTCAAGCTCCGACTTGGACACAGGTGGACGCACACCCACCTGGTTGGCCATTGCGGTTGGCACCGACAGTGTCATTTCATTGATCACGGTTTTCAGAATCAAGTATTCCTGGACTGCCCCAAAAGCCTTCATCCGCTTGATGCCGTGAACGATGCAAGCACCATGTTGTGGATAGATGACGGTGTCGCCCTTTTTGAATTTCAAGTAAAGACCTCTCTCAAGTCTGACCCCGAAAGGATAGACGATGAGACCCCAAAACCTACAAACGCCGAGTGTTTTGTTCCACAATCACCGTTCTACTTCATAAGATTCAACCAGTTTCACCCGCTCTAAATGCGTGCAAATCGCTCGACTTCTTCAGCGAACCGCTCGCGAATATCGGTGCTCACAGATGCTTTGGTTCGAGCAACCGCTGCATCGAGATCGTCTGGTGAGATAAAGGCCGGCTCTGCACCTTCGCGAATTCGATCAAATGCCACTGCAGCAGCTCGTTGGGCTGCAAGTTCAATGTCACCAGGCGTGTAGCCCTCCGTCTTCGTGGCGAGTTTTTCAATATCTGCTCCACGCTGATCCAGGTGCGCAAGCGCAGCCTCCCATAACGAACGTCGTGCAGAAAGATCAGGTGGACCGATTGGAATCACTAAATCAAATCTGCCAGGTCGCAAAACTGCTGAGTCAATATCACCAACAAAGTTTGTTGCACAGACCAACAAATGCCCGGGTGCCGAACGATAAGCAGGGATCATCTTGAGAAGTTCGTTGACTACACCTTTTGTTGCCGGCTGATGTTCGCGCGCCGAAGCAATCTCGTCAAATTCGTCTATAAAGACAACGGCGTGATCGAGCTGCAAAAGTTCAGTCATCGCCGACCGTAACTCGGACGACATTGATTCTGCACCGCTCTCTAATTTGGATGGCAGCAACTCGATAAACGGCCAACCAAGCCGCCCTGCAATCGCTTTTGCAAATGTAGTTTTGCCTGTTCCTGGAGGACCAAAAAGCAACACAGTCGCAGGAGCCTTCACGCCAACCTTGCTCGCAGTTGAGGGATCTGCCAACGGGGCAACCACACGACCATTGATGATTTTCTTTTCCTCAAACATTCCTGCGACACGATCCCACAACTCAGCAGACAGGATTTCTCCACCGTATTGATCAACAATGCGCATTGAAGTGGGCGCGAGAGGTTCAAGTTTTTCATACAAAACAAGATCGTGCGTTGGAGTAAAACCACGATTCACGAGAGCCGTCTCACCAGCCTGTGAACTTGACAACAGAGCAGAGATTTTCCTCACACCAAAATGCATCAACTTGTCTTCAAGTCGGTGCAACATCGCCGATCCAAGACCTTGATGACGCCAACTCGCGTCAATCATTACGACGTTGATCCAAGCATCATCAGAAACGGTGCGGGCCTGAACTACCCCAATGATCCGCTCATCCACTACGGCAACCACACCCGGTGCCCCCGACGACACGTCGCTCACAAATTGCGCGATGTCTGCTGGTTTAGTGTCGGGCAAGCCCCGACATTCTTCCAACAAGCGAACAGCAGAACCAATATCCGATGCAAGTAGATCCCTAATTACAGGCTTCATCTGATAATTCTTGCCTAATTAGTGCTGAATCACACTCATAAACTTATATTTCTTGAAAAATTATTTGCATTTTCAACAACAAACTCAGTAGAGAAGTGGTGTGACTACCCCAAGTTTCGACAACTGGATGGATCCTCCGCACAATCGTTGGGCGTTCCATCACGTGGCGGACTTGATGAAAACTGCCCCAATTACTAACCAGAGCGACTTCGTAAGCGCACTTCCCCGTCGTCCTATTGATCTAGACGACATCTCGTTTGCCGCTCTCGATGGCACAACTACAAACTGGAATCGCCACCTGCGCGAAACTTATTGCGACGCGATCTGCGTGATCCACGATGGTCACATCGTTGACGAGCGTTACTTCAATGGACTTGACGAAGGAAGTTTGCATCTGTTGATGAGCGTTACCAAATCGATGACGGGGGCTGCATTAGGAGTTGCCATTGGTAGGGGTCTGTTATCCATCAATGATCTGGTCACCACCATTGCACCCGAATTTGTTGGCACCAGTCTCGAAGGATGCACCGTTCGACACCTCATTGACATGACTGCCGGTACAGATTTTGTCGAAGATTACGATTTATATCTTGAACCCGACTCAAATTCGGTACTGATCGAATACGAACGACAAGCCGGTTATCGACCGCTCAGAAATAGCCCGGCCATTGGTGTGCTGAAACTCTTCGCTACGTATGCCAATGCGCGACCACACGGAACTCTCTTCGACTATCGCTCGCCGCTCACCGAAATTGTTGCGCGCATTCTCGAAATCGTCAATGGCATCCCGTTCAACGATGTTTTGTCGCGAGATATTTGGAGCCCTTTCGGAATGGAACATCGCGCCAACATCTTGGTTGATCCGCTTGGTTTCCCTTCCGCAGAGGGTGGCATGTCCTGCTCGATTCGTGATCTTGCCCGATTTGGTCTGGCGTATCTCAACGACGGGGTGATCAATGGTCAGGCTGTGCTGCCAGAGAGTTGGGTTCAAGACACGCGTGAAGGCGACGAAGATGCGCGCAACTGCTATGCGAGTTATGTGCAAACTTCTCCCGACACAAGTTTCGAAGGAGATAACTGGAGCATGTACCACAACGCGTTTTGGGTAGTGGAACGCAATCAACAATTTTCAGGACTCGGCATCTTCGGTCAATATTGCTGGATCCATCGCCCGAGTCGCACCGTCATCGCCCAATTCTCTACCTACCCAAGCGCTTCACCATCTGATCTTTCGGCGGAGACAATCCGTGGTTTTAATGCCGTTGCCCAAGCATTGATTTCGCGCCCCCGGTAGGAATCGAACCTACGACCTACGGATTAGAAGTCCGCCGCTCTATCCAACTGAGCTACAGGAGCAATGACTGCTAGACACCAAATAATAGTCCGAACTACAACAAAATTGACCGTCAACGCTGCCTCGCAAGAGTGATTGCACAACATTCTGTTGAAATCTGCCATAACGGTACTATCTACTTCACGATGCAAATCTACGATTTTGTGAATGAGGGTCTTGGTCACTCTTCATATCTCATCGAGATCACCGACGGCACGGCGGCATTGGTCGATCCTCCTCGTTTTCCGATAGCCCAAGAGTCGCTTGCGGCCCGACGATCGCTACGTATTGCTTGGACGTTTGATTCTCACTCGCACGCCGATTACGTAACAGGAAGCCCTGGGCTTCATGCGCGGGTGGGCAGCACATTTGTTGCCCCTGCGGCTTCGCACCTAGAAACACCTCATCACGCAATGGGCAACGGTGATTCCATCAATCTTGGGAGCGGCTTGACAATGACGGCTCTGTCTACTCCTGGTCACACGGCAGATCATTGTGCCTACTTGCTGAAACAATCTGGTGAACCAGTTGCATTATTTTCTGGAGGATCGCTGATGGTTGGAACAATTGGTCGCACAGACCTATGTGGTGAAGTTCTTACCGAGCCATTGGCCCGCAGTATGTTTCATTCTCTCAGACGTTTTGACGACTTACCTGACAACCTGCGCGTTTATCCCACTCATGGTGCAGGATCGTTTTGCTCGTCACCTGGGTCGAGCGAGCGCACCACGACTCTTGGTCTTGAGCGCGTTACAAACCCGCTGTTTGCATGCACCAACGAGGATCAATTTGTCGAGCAGTTGCTTGACGGGTTTGGCACCTTCCCCACCTACTTCGCTAACCTCCCCGAACTCAATCGGCTCGGTCCACATCAGTACAACAATCTTCCTCAACTTGCGCGACTCGATGCCGAACAGGTGGAGCGTCATCTGCAAGCGGGCGGTGTAGTGGTCGACACACGATCTGCTGTTGCGTTTGCGCAAGGCCATGTGCCAGGTGCGATATCGATAACGATGCGTCCGGTTTTCGGTAGTTGGCTCGGCTGGCTTGTGAAACCCGATCAGCCAATCGTCTTCATCCTCGACGAGCACCAAGATCGAGATCAATTAGTGCGCCAATGCCTCGATATTGGGTACGAGCAGTTTGTAGGCGAACTGGATATGGATATGCAGAGTTGGACCGTGTCGTCACGACCAACACACACAATCGAATTCATCAACGGATCTGATCTGGCCGGCCGTCAAAATGACCAAGAAGTCGGCAACATCATCGACGTCCGCCAAGTCAATGAATACAAAATTGGGCATGTACCCAATGCACTCAATGTCGAGCTTGGCTCGATCGCTCAAGCCTCACTACCGCAAGGAGCACTGACCATGATGTGCGGCCACGGCGAGCGCGCCATGACCAGCGCGAGCATCTTGGCTCGGATGGGTCGCACTGATCTCGTCGTTTTTGATGGCGGCCCTGAGACATGGTCGCTTGCAACACAAATTCCATTGGAAACCAATTGAGCAAGGAAGAAAAAATCAACCCAAAGTTGCAACTTGGACTGCGACAGAATTTGGCGCAGTTTTCATTGTTAGTCGGCGTCAATGCACTTGTTGGTGGGATGATCGGTCAAGAACGTACCGTCATTCCGTTGCTGGCCGAAGAGGAGTTTGGTCTCACGGCATTGACGGCAACTCTTACATTCATCGTTGCTTTCGGTCTGGTCAAAGCAGCAACCAACTTCTTTGCGGGAACACTTGGCGACCGCTTTGGTCGCAAACCCGTACTGATAGCCGGCTGGCTTGTTGCACTTCCTGTCCCACTGCTGATCATCTGGGCACCGACATGGGGATGGGTTGTATTTGCCAATGTTCTACTTGGTGTCAATCAAGGTCTCACGTGGTCGACAACCGTGATCATGAAGATCGACCTCGTTGG
>CAXNNK010000029.1:0-9558 GCA_964203725.1 Ilumatobacteraceae bacterium
GATGCAAACAACACTTCATACGCCGCTGCCACATCGGCTGCTGGCTTGCCCGTATATACGCAACGCGTGATGTCACTGCAATAACCATTCATCGTGCCACCAAAGTCGCACAAGACAATCTCGTTTTTTGTGATGACACGCGAGCCTGCATGATGGTGTGGGCTCGCGGCATTTTCGCCGGCTGCCACAATTGCAAAGTTAACGACGTCATGACCCTCTGCAATCAATCGTGACGAGATGTCGGCTGACACCTGAGCTTCGGTGCGACCAATAAGTGGAATCTGTCCCGAATGTAGTTGCGTTGCCACTCTGTCGGCTGCAGCACCAGCGGCGATAAGTGCTGCGATCTCGCTTGCGTCTTTGCTCATCCGAAGCGCACCAACAACATCAACTGCACGAACAAAGGTTGCACCGGGTACGAGTGGTAACAACTCAACCAAAAATCTGGCCCACATTTGATCGCCAACCGCAATCGACTTTGCACCACCCAGCAACTTGGCAACAATTGCCACAGGGTTTTCGGTTTCTCCCCACGCAGTGATCGAAAAAACTCCGGGTTGCGGTGTTACGCGTGCGACCTCAAGTCGTGGCACCACCATCGTCACTTCACCGCTTTGTGGAATCACCAACATGGTCAGACGTTCGAGTGGCATTGCAAAATAGCCCGACAAGTACGGAAGATCATGACCAACAGACAGCAATGCAGCATCAACTTGCTTGGACACCATTGCGGCGCGCACTTTTGCAATGCGTGCGGTGTAATCAGATGTGGATGCGATGGTCTTCGTCATGTTCATTACTACTTTATTGCCAAACTAGACACAACTAGGCATGAAGTACGAGCTGCGACTGCCCATGTGCGCGTTTGGCGTGATAACTCGAGCGAGTGAGCGGACTCGATTGCACATATTGCAAACCAAGACTCTCGCCAAAAGCCTTGTAACGATCGAACTCTTCGGGATCTACCCAACGAGCAACTGGAAGATGATTAGTCGTTGGTCGTAGATATTGCCCAATGGTGACAATTTGCACTCCGACACTGACAAGATCAATCAGGGTTGACTCGACCTCTTCGCGCGTCTCGCCCATTCCCACAATCATTCCCGACTTGGTGGTGAGACCAGCAGACTTGCCCCGTGCCAACACCGAGAGGCTTCGCGCATACCCAGCCGACGGCCGAACTGCACGCTGCAATCGGGCAACTGTCTCGATGTTGTGATTAAACACGTCCGGTCGCTCGGAGATCAAGATGTCAAGCGCATCGGTGCCTTTGACATCAGAAATCAATGTCTCTACTTTTGTAGACATATTCATCGCCCGAATGGCGCGAACAGTGTCAACGACATGTTGCATTCCACCATCGACCAAATCGTCGCGAGCAACCATCGTGAGTACTGCAAACTCAAGTCCCATTCGTTGCACCGCTTCGGCCACTCGACGCGGTTCATCAGCATCGGGAGGTATCGGCTTTTGTGTATCAATGAGACAAAACCCGCACGCTCTCGTGCACCTTTCGCCCAGCACCATAAATGTTGCGGTGCCATCATTCCAACATTCGCTCAAGTTCGGACACCCAGCCTGCTCACACACAGTGACCAGTTTGAGATCACGTAACGTGCGCTTTGTTTTCAACACTTCATCGGTGTGCTGCACGCGCGGACGAATCCATTCGGGTTTGCGCACCGAAATACTCAAGCCATCCGTTACACCTGCTTGTTCGAGTCGCTTGATCATGCGCACTGGTTCCCCTGCACCTTCGCCACGCGAAAAAGCAGAGAGGTCTTGTGGGCTGTGCTTCCATGCCACAGCGCTACTCGTATTGTGCTGCGAACCCCATCGATTGGCTGCAAATTGCGCAACAATGTCAACAACGTCGTGCATCAAAACATCAATGCCCTCTTCCAACAATGACGTGACCGCATAGTCAGTAATGCCGCACGGCACGATGTGCTCGCGCATGTAGGTCATGTCAGTCGAAATATTGAGTGCAAAACCATGCATCGTGCGTCGCTCGGAAGAGCCACTTCCAACCCTTACACCGATCGCACAAATCTTTCGAGCACTGTCAGTATTTGGATCGAGCCAAACTCCTGGAAACTCACCCATCCGCCCAGCAGTGTGTAAACCCAGTCGAACCAAAGTGTCAATGACCAGTTGCTCAACGTCATATATATAAGAGCGAGTGTCTGCTGGGCCATCTGTTCCATGCTTTGCTTGCAAACTCAATATTGGATACCCAACGAGTTGTCCTGGACCGTGATAGGTGATGTCTCCACCGCGTTGTACTGGTACCAAATCTGCACCTACATCTGCTGGATCACATCGCAAGTTTGTTCGCAGATCAGCAGTATGACCGTAGGTGAATACATGCGCATGCTCAAGCAACAACAAGTGCTGATCCACCCCGTGTTCAAACAATCCAGATTGCAATGCCAGGGCTTCGCGATATGGCACACGTCCAAGCCATCTCACATGAAGAGGCTTAGTGGTTGTACTCATGGCAGTGGATCCGCCCTTAGAGTTCGGCTGACCAATCCTGTGTTTCGAGAATCTGTTTGACACGTGCCAAGAAACGAGCCGAATACGCGCCGTCAAATGCACGATGATCCCAAGCCATCGACAAATTACCCACAGGATGAATTGCGATACTCTCACTTCCATCAGATGCTGTAATCACAACAGGCTTGCGCACGATCGCATCTGTTGACAAGATCGCAACTTGCGGTTGGTTGATGATCGGCATTGTCAGTACTGACCCAGCAGAACCATTGTTGGAAAGTGTAAATGTTCCACCCTGAATTTCATCTGGCGAAAGCTTGCGATTGCGCGCACGCGAAGCAAGGTCGTTGATCTCACGAGCAATTGCTCGAATTCTTTTGCCATCCGCATTGCGCACTACTGGCACGAGCAATCCTGCATAATCGAGGTCTACTGCAATGCCCAAGTCAACATAATTATGCACAACTAAGTTGTCGCCATCTATTGACGCATTGAGATGTGGAAACTCACGAAGCGCATCAACAATGGCACGAGAAACAAACGGAAGATACGTGAGACCGAACCCTTCTCCTGCTTTCCACGATTCTTTCATCGCATTGCGTGCCCGATCAACATTGGCGTAATCAACCTCAACAACGCTAAACGCATGTGGACTCGTGCTCTTTGACATGATCATGTGTGAGCCAGTGAGCTTGCGGATCTTTGAAAGCGCAACTACTTGCTCGCGATCACTTGACGCCGCAACAGGTCGCGCCACTGGTGCAGGCGCAGGTGCCTGAGCCACTTGTGCTGGCGCAACTGGTGCCGGCGCAGCAACAACCGGTGTAGGCGCAGCGACAACTGGTGCAGGAGTTGCAGCAGGAGTTGCTTTGAGACCATTCCGATCAATGTGATCAAGAACATCTTCGCGCGTGATTCGCGAGCCAGGTCCGGTTCCAACCAATGCGTTGACGTCAATTCCATGCTCGGCAACCAACCTGCGCACTACCGGTGAAAGCAACTTATTGGCTGATGCAACTTGCGCAGGTGCAGCGATTACAGGTGCAGGTGCGGCAAGAACTGGCGCCAGTGCAGGCTCTTGTACAACTGGAGCAACGACTACAGGCGCAGGCGCAGCAACAACAGGCGCTGGAGTTGGCGTAGCACCAGTGACTCCAACAACTGCAATCACTGTTCCAACAGGCACGGTGTCACCTTCGGCAACCCGAATCTCGGTCAGAGTTCCAGAAATTGGCGATGGTACTTCGGTATCAACTTTGTCGGTCGAGACTTCAAAGAGTGGTTCGTCAGCAGCAACTGTGTCACCAACTTTTTTAAACCACTTGGTAATAGTTCCCTCGGTGACCGTTTCTCCAAGTTGCGGAAGTGTGATATCAGCCATGTTGCTCCTGTAATAGCGTATGAGTTTTATTAGGCATTAATACTGCGGCCCGTCAAGGACATCACAGTTTCGCCGAACAGCTCGGACAACGAAGGGTGCGGCATGATGAATTCGGAAATTTCTTCCACTGTTGCCTCCCAATTTACTGCTAGGTAACCACCTGACAATTGCTCGGTAACCCAAGGTCCAACCATGTGCACACCAAGCACCTGACCAGCAGTGCCGTCTGGATTTTTTTTGGCAATAATTTTTACAAGACCTTCAGCTGCGCCGATGATCATGGCGCGACTGTTGGAACGAAATTGATGCTTTGCAATCACAACATCATGACCCTTTGCGCGGGCCTCTTCCTCGGACGGACCAGACCATGCGACTTCTGGATGACAATAAATCGCCCAAGGCACACGGTCGTACATCACTGGATATACCTTTTCTGCACACATGTGCTTGATAGCAACAATTGCTTCGGCATACGCAACGTGTGCCAGTTGCGGAGTGTTAATTAAGTCGCCAACCGCATATACGCCAGGCTCGCTTGTCAAGCAAAATCCGTCCACATCGACAAATCCACGATCGGTGATTTTTACTTCAGTGCCAGTCAGCCCAAGATGATCGGTGAATGGTTTGCGCCCAACCGACACGATCACCGCATCGACATCGAGTCGCTCACCCTCGCCGAACAACACCGTGGTGCCACCACTAGCCGTTGGTTCATGTCCATTGACTTTGACACCCGTACGAATATCGATGTTCTTTTTCTTAAAACTCTTGACAACAAATGCAGCCACATCGGGGTCGAGGCCAGGAAGAATCTTTGGCAGACCCTCAAGAATCGTGACTGTTGAACCAAGGTCGGCAAATGTAGAAGCAAACTCGCAACCAATTGCACCGCCGCCAATCACTGCAATGCGTGCAGGAATTTTGTCGAGCATTAACACTTCGTCCGACGTCATGATTGGCCCGCCTGCACTAAAGCCAGGAATCGTTCGTGGCACCGAACCAGCTGCCAACACAACATTGCGTCCCTGCAATTCCTGCGTACCACCGGTCGATAGATGCACCGTCACTGTGCGGTTTGCGCCAAGCGAACCAGTACCGAGGATGTACGTCACTTTTTTTGATTTGGTGAGCCCGGTCAATCCTTTGACAAGCGTGTTCACTATTGATTGCTTGCGATTTTGTGCAACACCGAAGTCGACACCGGTAGCAGTTGCATTAATCCCAAAATCCGCAGCGTGCATCACATGCCTGTTTACTGCTGCTGTTTCCAAAAATGCTTTGGCGGGAATGCAACCGCGGTTCAAACAAGTTCCGCCAATCGTGTCGCGCTCAATCAACGCAACGTTCAGGCCTGCCGACGCACCATAGAACGCAGCGGCGTAACCGCCTGGGCCACCACCGATGACCACGAGATCAAATTGCTCAGCCGTACTCACCACCCCCAACAAATCGTCACTCCCAACGATAACCCTTGAGCACTAAGGCGCAGTCACCCATTGCCGTTGCTCTCCTGCTCGAACATAGGCAACGGTACGCGTGCCTTCAGACACAGGGAAGGCAACGGTGCATTCAAGTGTTTTTTCGAGTTCTGTGAGCGTGCACTCGGTGCCCGCACCAACTGGCAGAAGCACAGGATCGCTCACCTCTCCGGCAGCCAAAAGCTTCCATCCGTCCATTGCTTGAGACTGTTCAACTCCAACCATCGTCACGTCCACCAAAGTTCGATCATCAATGTCGCGAAGTGCAGTGACGCTTACTGTCATGTCTCCAAGCGTTACCGACTCGCCCAATGCAAGCAACTGCACTTCAACTGGTTTCTGCGAGGTTTGAAACAACTTGGCAGTGCCCGCAATCAGGATCACCACGCCGCATATCAACGCCCAGAGAATTAATTTACGGGTGCTCATTCGTAGACCAGCATAGATCAGTGCGCCGATACCTGCTTGAGTACTATGAGTCACATGCGAGCTTTGAGTAAAGCAATATGTAGTGGCGTTCTGATCATTTCTGCTGTTTCATGCGGAGCCGATACATCCACCCAGACAACTGATTCAGTGAATCAATCACAATCAGCAGTAGCCACTGATTTCAACGCGACCCTTGTTGGTGGTGGTGAAATCAATTTGCAATCCGAATTGCAGAAGTCTCCCGTTGCATTGTGGTTCTGGGCGCCAGGTTGAGCTACGTGTAATTATGAAGCACCCTCGGTCGAGGTGGCAAGTACACAACTCGTAGGCAAAGTACGCATCATCGGTGTGGCATGGAATGGATCAGAACTATCAATGCAAGAATTTGCCACCAAACACCAACTCACATTTGCAAACATCAAAGACAATGACGGTTTAATTTTTGCTCAATTCGGTGTTACTTACCAACCTGCTTGGGTGTTTATACGCCAAGACGGAACATCCGAGACAAATTTGGGCGCAATGGACGAAGTAACTTTGTTGGAGATGCTCAATAAGTTAGGGGGATCCTGATGGGTCTTAAAAACATGGTCAAGTTCGCCAGTAAAGGCATCCGAGAATTGGATGCAGAGCGTTTAGTCGACAGATTTGCCGAACTCAATTTGACTCCACTTGGAGAAGTTGTTGTTCGCACAAAAATCAAAGTTTGCGGCGAAGTAAAGCGCATGACGATGAAACCAAGATCCGGAATCCCATCAATGGAAATTGTGATCAACGATGGAACAGGTCAGGTAACTGTCATCTTCAGTGGACGTCGTCATATAGCGGGAATTGAACATGGTGGATGTCTTGCAGTTGAGGGTGTCGCCTATCGCGAACGCAATAACACAGTTTTTTTAAATCCTGCCTACACGCTGCTACCACACGCAGCAGAATAAAACTCTGGTTCTGACGGCTGATTAGCCAACCAATATTTTTTGCACTGCAGCTTCCGCGTCCTCAGAAATTAGCGCCATCACTTCGTCGCCAACGCGTAATACAGTTGCCTTATCCGGCACCAGTACACGCTCGTCGCGCACAATGGCCACAACAGTTGCGCTGCGTGGAAACTGAAGCTCTGATAATGCTTTGTCTTTTGCTGGCGATGTTTCTGCCAGGGTGACCTCGACGAGTTCGGCTTTGCCGCCCTTCAGTTGCATCAAACGTACGAACGCTCCAACAGTTACTGCTTCCTGCACAAGACTTGTGATGAGATGCGGGGTCGACACCGAAACGTCTACACCCCACATGTCATTGAACATCCAGTAGTTGTTTGGGTTATTCACGCGGGCAACCACACGTGGCACACCAAACTCTTGCTTTGCCAAAAGCGACACAACAAGGTTGTCTTCGTCGTCGCCAGTTACCGAAGCGACGACATCAGCAAGTGTGACTCCGGCTGCGGCTAGCACGGTTACGTCGCATGCATCACCCTGGTGCCACTTGACTCCAGTTGTTGTGCTCGACTGACCGTACTCGCGCACTACTGCTCGATCGCTTTCGATAATCGTCACTTCATGACCAGATTCAACAAGTTGTTGAGCAGTAAATCTGCCAACACTTCCACCACCAGCAATTACTACTTTCATGTTCAGTGACCCTTTCCGTTTTGGGTCGATGCAAGTCCTGCATCAAATTGGCTCAGTGCAGCGATCTCTGCCGCGACATAGACAACATCGCCTTCTTGCACAATCGTGTCAGCATTTGGGATCATCGCGGCACCAAGTCTGCGCACAGACACAACACGGGCTGAAGCTGTCTCAATAGATGTAACTCGCTGTCCGACCAAATGCTTTGGCATCTCACGTTCAACGAGCACAACAGAGGCACTTGGGTCTGTCCACTCGACAGCTGGCAACTCTGACAAAATACGACGCAAAATACGTTCCGATGTCCACTTCACTGTCGCGACAGTGGCAATACCAAGTCGTTCGTAAATTTCTGCGCGCTTCGGATCATAAATACGCGCAACAACTCGTTCAATTCCAAACTCTTCTCGCGCAACGCGGGCGATCAAAATATTCGAGTTGTCACCGTTAGTCACTGACGCGAGCGCGCCAGCTCGTTCGATACCGGCTTCAATCAATACGTCACGATCAAAACCAATTCCAGTAATTTTCTGCCCAGTAAACGCCTCACCCAGCCGAGAAAATGCCTCCGGCTTTCGATCGATAACAGCCACGGTGTGACCAGCAGCGGTGAGTTCACGACCCAAGGTCGATCCAACTCGCCCACATCCAACTATGACTACGTGCACTTCAGTCTCCTATTTTACTTGAGAGACATACATCGTAGAGGATTCACTCGCCAAAAGGGTCTCCCATGTGGCAGGCTACTCAGTGCTTATGGCTACATCAACTAAATCCAGTGCGGTTAAGCGGTTCTTCATCGGTAAACCAATCTCGTCTGCCGACGACGCCCACCATCGCCTACCAAAGAAAATTGCCCTACCAGTATTCGCGAGTGATGCGATTTCATCTACTGCATACGCAACAGAAGAAATCCTGATCGTCTTTTTGTCACTTGCGGGAGCTGGTGTCGCCGCGTACAACAATCTCGTCCCATTGTCCATCATGGTGGTGATCTTGCTTGCCATCGTTGTGAGTAGCTATCGCCAAACTATTTTTGCTTACCCAAATGGTGGAGGCTCCTACGTAGTTTCACGAGAAAATTTAGGTAAATATCCTTCATTGGTCGCGGGTGGATCAATGCTCGTCGATTACATCCTCACCGTTGCGGTCTCTGTTGCTGGTGGTACCGCCGCAATCATCTCGGCTTTCAATGGAATGGCGCCGTACCGAGTTCAATTATGTGTGGGCTTTATTGCTCTCATCACTATTGCAAACCTTCGTGGCCTCAAAGAATCTGGATCACTCTTTGCGCCACCAACGTACCTGTACATCATCTGTCTCTTTTCACTCATCGGTGTCGGGCTTTTTAAAGTTTTCTTTATGGACCTCCCCCCGATCAGTCATGATTCCGAAGTTGCCAAAGAACTCCTTTCCCAAACAAACAGCGTGACATTGTTTTTCTTTCTCAAAGCATTTTCTTCAGGTGCAGTAGCGCTGACAGGCATTGAAGCAGTTGCTGATGGTGTTCCTGCGTTCAAAAAACCAGAACCTAAAAATGCTTCCATCACTCTCATGATCATGGCAGTCATTCTTGGTACAAGTTTTTTTGGGCTCAGTGTTCTCGCACAGCACCTTCAACCACTCAAAGACCATGAGGGTCTGATTAGAGATACCGTGCTCGCACAGTTGGCAGAGCAGGTCTATGGTGGCCGCAACATCTTTTTCTTCGTCACACAATTTGCCACGTTTGGAATCTTGATTCTTGCTGCCAACACGGGCTATGCAGACTTCCCGAGGTTGTCGTCGATTATTGCAAAAGACAATTACATGCCCCGCCAATTCATGAATCGTGGCGACCGACTCGTCTTTTCTAACGGAGTGATTTTTCTTGGAGTCTCGTCTGGTGCACTCGTCATCGTTTTCGGTGGACTTGTCAACGCACTCATTCCTCTTTACGCAGTTGGAGTGTTCACCGGTTTCACGTTGAGCCAAGCGGGAATGTTTGTACGTCACCGCAAACTTAAAGAGCCCGGCTGGGTGCCGCGAGCCGTGATGTCTGCATTTGGTGCATCGACAACCGCGCTTGTTGCGGGCGTTGTTGTTGCTGTCAAGTTTGCTGATGGAGCATGGATTCCTGCAGTACTGATCCCATCTCTTGTCT
>CAXNNK010000030.1:0-9446 GCA_964203725.1 Ilumatobacteraceae bacterium
GTCAATGTTTAGACGAGCGATGGACTATTTAGGTCTTGGCCCCGATGATGCGTACGACGATTACGACGCCTCTGTGGCCGTTGACCGTCCTGCTGCACGAAACACACGCGGGGCAATTGCATCGCGGCGCCCTCAACCTCGACAAGATATTGAGGAGTACGACGAGGAGTACGAAGATGATGTTCCTGTTGCACCACGTGTGCGGAACATGCCTGGCGCTGGTGCGCGGCCCGCAATGGTTCGGGCTCAAGGACAACGTGATGACTCGAGCGTGCAGTTGCGTCCTTCCGGGCCAGGCACTGGGGGAACGGTAAGAAAACTTACTCAGTCAACGGCTGAGCCAATTTCGATTCGCCCCACTCGTTACGATCAAGCTAAGGATATTGCGGATTTGTTGAAGAATGGTTCGCCTGTTGCAATGAATATTGGTGCAGCAGATCAGGAGATTGCTCGAAGGTTGATTGATTTTGCGAGTGGTGTCATTTATGGAATTGAAGGACAGATGGAAAAGATTGCACCTGGTGTATTTTTGCTGACACCTCGTGGAACGCGTGTAATTCGTGACTGATCTTCTCTGCTCGCTAGTAGGTCTATACACGTTCCTGATCATCGGAAGAGTGATTCTGTCGTGGTTTCCTGCCAACCCCAATGGACCGCTTGGCCAAGTAGTGAATGTCGTGATGAAGTTGACCGATCCAGTGCTCGTACCTGTGCGACGTGCCTTGCCGCTCGCGGGTCCCCTTGACCTGTCACCACTCGTGGTGTTGTTGTTTTTGCAAATCGTGGTGCAAGGCCTGTTGCTTCGTTGCTAAGCATCAAGCCAGCACGACACAATTGCCTTTACAATGACGCACCGTGACTTATCCAAAGGTTGACCCTCAACCAAACTTTCCGGCACTTGAAATCGAGACGCTCGAGTTTTGGGCTCAAGATGGTACCTTTCAGGCCTCTATCGATCAGCGCGACGCGGGCGTAAGTGGCGACAACGAATATGTATTTTACGATGGACCACCGTTTGCAAATGGATTGCCACACTACGGTCACCTGCTCACCGGCTTTGTAAAAGATGCAGTGCCTCGTTATCAGACGATGCAAGGCAAGCGAGTCGAGCGCCGTTTTGGATGGGACTGCCATGGGCTTCCCGCCGAGGCAGAAGCCGAGCGACAACTAGAAATTTCGGGGCGCCAAGCGATTACTGATTTCGGTATCGACAAATTTAATGAGTACTGCAAAGAGTCAGTGCTGCGCTACACCAGCGATTGGGAGCGATATGTAACCCGACAGGCTCGTTGGGTTGACTTTGCCAATGACTATAAAACGCTCGACGTCTCGTATATGGAAAGCGTGATGTGGGCCTTTAAGACATTGTGGGACAAAGGCCTCATCTACGAGGGTTTTCGAGTGCTGCCATATTCGTGGGCTCTAGAGACGCCGTTATCCAATACAGAGACACGCATGGATGACGCGTATAAGCAGGTACAAGACCCAGCATTGACCGTGTCGTTCATACTTGATTCAGGTGAGTCATTGTTGGCATGGACGACAACGCCATGGACACTGCCAAGCAACTTGGCGCTCGCGGTTGCCCCAGATGTTGCGTATGTGCGAGTGCTGCACAACGGTACGACATATATTTTGGCCGAAGGTCGGCTGGATGCGTACGAAAAAGAATTAGAAGGTCGAGAGGTTCTTGACACTGTGCTTGGTTCGACTTTGGTGGGGCGTTCATACACACCGATGTTCTCGCATTTTGCTGATCAACCAGGAGCATTCAAGGTGCTTGCTGGCGACTTTGTGACAACGCAGGACGGTACCGGTGTGGTTCACCTTGCGCCAGGCTTCGGTGAAGACGACCAACGCGTGTGTAGCGAAAATGGTATTGGGCTAGTTGTACCGGTTGATAGTCGGGGGCAGTTCACTAGCGAAGTTCCCGAATATGAAGGCCAATTGGTTTTCGATGCAAATCCTTTAATTATTAAAGAATTGAAATCTCGCGGTGTGGTGTTACGACACGAAACATATGACCATGCCTACCCACACTGTTGGCGAACAGGAAAACCACTCATCTACAAAGCAGTGAGTTCATGGTTTGTCAATGTGACTGCCGTAAAAGAGCGAATGCTTGCATTGAATGAACAGATCACCTGGGTGCCTGAGCATCTGCAACACGGAAGTTTTGGCAAGTGGCTAGAAAACGCACGCGACTGGACAATCAGTCGCAATCGTTTTTGGGGTTCACCCATTCCGGTTTGGCGCAGTGATGACCCGAGCTATCCGCGTCTTGATGTGTACGGAAGTTTGGCCGAATTAGAACGAGACTTCGGTCAGAAGGTCACCGAGTTGCATCGCCCTATTGTTGATGATTTGGTGCGCCCAAACCCAGATGACCCAACCGGTAAGTCGATGATGCGCAGAGTGCCCGAGGTGCTCGACTGTTGGTTTGAGAGCGGTTCAATGCCGTTTGCTCAGGTGCACTACCCGTTTGAAAATCAAGAGTGGTTTGATCAACATAATCCTGGCGATTTCATTGTTGAATACATCGGTCAGACACGTGGTTGGTTTTACACCTTGCACGTGCTGGCTACTGCACTATTCGATCGCCCTGCATTTTCAACATGTGTGAGTCACGGCATTGTGTTGGGCGATGATGGCGCAAAAATGTCGAAGAGTTTGCGCAACTACCCAGACCCAATGAATGTGTTTGATACCTATGGTGCCGATGCAATGCGTTGGTATCTCTTGTCTTCGTCAATTTTGCGTGGCTCAGACTTTGCGGTTACCGAAGAAGGTATTCGCGACACAGTGCGACAGGTGATGTTGCCGTTGTGGAATAGCTGGTACTTCTTGACGCTGTATGCCAATGCCGAGTCGATGGTTGGTGAAGTGCGGTACGACTCGACGAATGTGCTCGACAGATATGTCTTATCCAAACTGAAGCGCTTGATTGAAGACACAACTGCATCGATGGATCACTACGACATTTTTAATGCTTGTCAACAAGTTCGATCGTTCTTGGATGTGCTCACCAACTGGTATATCCGTCGCAGCCGCGATCGTTTTTGGAAAGGTGAGAAAGACGCCATTGACACCTTGCACACAGTGCTGCAAGTGCTCACGCGTGTTGCCGCTCCGCTCTTGCCTCTGACCACCGAAAAGATCTACAGAGAATTGACCGGTGCTCGAAGTGTGCATCTTGAAGATTGGCCAGACGCGAGCGTTATTCCAGCAGATGCGGAACTGGAAGCGGTCATGGATCAGGTGCGAGATGTGTGCTCGACCACGTTGTCATTGCGCAAAGTGCACTCACGCCGTGTACGACTTCCACTTGCAGAATTAACTGTCGCTTCGCCATTGGCTAGTGCGCTTGAATCATTCGTCTCGATTATCACCGACGAAGTCAATGTGCAAAGGGTGACGCTGACAACTGAACTTGGGAAAGTTGCCAAACATGAATTGCAACTCATTCCTGCTGCACTCGGACCACGACTTGGGGCCAACACACAAAAGGTGATAATGGCAGTGAAAAAAGGTGACTGGTCGATCAATGGCGATGAGGTCATTGCTGGTGGCGTTGCGCTCGAGCCTCACGAATTTCAGGTCAAATTGGTCGCTGCTGCAGGTGACACAGATTCGATGGCCAGTTCGGCTCTAGCCGACGGACAGGGAATTGTGCTGTTGGATATTGCATTGACTGACGCATTGTTGGCCGAAGGAGCGGCACGCGATATCGTGCGCATGGTGCAGCAGGCTCGTCGCGAGAAGGGATTGGCTGTTTCAGACCGAATTGTTTTGACACTTGGGCTGACAGCAGATCAACAGTCTCAGGTATCCCAATTTGAGGCGTATATTGCATCAGAGACGCTGTCTCAGCAGATTTCATGGGTTTCTGGGTTAGATCCCACTGGGGAATTAGACGGGAATCCCGTCCACATAGGTGTTGATCAAGTACGGTAAAGCGCCAAGTTCGAGAGGGAAACATGCCAACAGCATTTGCGAAGAAAAAGGCCATAGCCCAGAAGAAGGCTGCGATGGCCAAGAAAGTTGCTGCGCAGAAAGCAGCAGTCAAGAAGGCAGCAGTCAAGAAGGCAGCAGAAAAGAAGTCTGCGCTAGCCAAGAAAGCTGAATTGGCGAAAAAGGCTGAGTTGGCTAAAAAAGTTGCTGCGCAGAAAGCAGCAGAAAAGAAAGCAGCAGAAAAGAAAGCAGCCGACCAGAAGAAAGCTGCATTAGCCAAGAGGGCCGCGCAAGACAAGAAAGCTGAATTGGCAAAAAAGGCTGTAGCCAAAAAGGCCACTGATGCAGCGCGCAAAAAAGCGTTGCGCGATAAAGAGATGGAGCGCAAAAGGATTGCGGCTCAGCGCAAAAAAGATCTCATTGCGCAACAAAAGTTGAAGGCGCTTGCCGCAAAGGAAGCAGCCAAGGAAAAGGCTCGTATCGCTGCCGAAAAATTGTCGCTCAAGATTGCGCAAGATGCTGTGAAGATTCGTCAACGGGAGGAAAAGGAAGCCGCTCGACTTGCATTGGCCGCTGAAAAGGAAGAAGCGCGTGAAGCCGCATTGCGAGCCAAGCGAAAACCAGAGCCACCACCACGTCCGGCAATCATTAAAACAGAGTTCGCAGATGGAATACAGGCGACTAAAGAATTTGATCTCAAGTTCTTGGCAGGTCAACGCGAGGCAATGTTAGAAAAGAAGTCCGTGCTGCTTCGTCAGGCACTGCGACTTGATGACGAGGCAAACTCGCTCATTCAAGATGTTGAGATGGGTGATGTGCAATTCGATGAAGAAGGTGGAGAGGGAGACACCATGGTTGTCGAGCGCTCTCGTGACCTGATGTTGTCGGCGCAAGCCCGACAAATTGTTGAGGAGTTGGACGCTGCTCTCGAGCGAATCAAGACCGGAGAGTACGGATATTCAATTCATAGCGGTTTGGCAATTCCACGTGAGCGTCTGAAAGCAATTCCAGAGACGACTGAATCGGTTCTTGAGCGTGTCGGCGGCATTGGTCGTCGATGATCGACGCCGATTCAACGGCACTCCAATCTCAACCAACCAGTAGCCGCGTTGTCTACATGAAAGCAATGCGCACGAGTCTTGTGATTGCGGCGTGCATTGTGCTGCTCGATCAATTATCGAAGACTTGGGCTGTGAAAGATTTGGCTAGCGGTCACGTCATCCCCGTGATCTGGACACTGCAATTTAATTTGACGCACAATCAGGGGATGGCGTTTTCTCAAGGAACTGGGATTGGACCGGTCATTGGGGTAGTTGGGCTCGTAGTTGTTGCGATGTTGTTACTGTCATTGCGTCGAGCGGACAATGCGTTGTCGCGATTTGCCACCGGATTGATCATTGGCGGGGCTTTGGGCAATATTTTGGATCGCTTGTTTCGTGGTGCTGGTTGGATGCGTGGCGCAGTTGTTGACTTCATTGATTTCCAATGGTGGCCAGTGTTTAACGTCGCCGACATGGCAATCATGATTGGTGCCGCGACAATGATCGGGGCAATGCTCAAGCACCAAACACATTCTCCAACTCAACAAAACTCAGGGACGGCCGACAGTGCTGAATGAAATAATTCCGGCAGCCCTCAACGATCAGCGACTTGATCGAATAGTTGCATTGATTGCGGATGTCAGTCGTGCTTCTGCAGCCTCGCTGATCAAAGCTGGTGGTGTCGTTGTAGATGGCGTATGTGCCGAGGCAGGTAAAACAAAGATTACCGAAGGTCAGACAATTCAGATTGACACTGCACTGTTGCCGAAAAAAGAATTGCCTACTGCTGACGCTGCGGTTGTGCTCGATGTGGTCTTTGTGGACAGCCATGTTGTGGTGATCAATAAGCGCGCAGGTTTGGTAGTGCACCCAGGTGCAGGCAATCCGACTGGCACCATGGTCAACGGCGCTCTTGCCATGTATCCAGAAATGGCAATGGCTGGCGACCCACTACGACCTGGTGTTGTGCATAGATTGGATGCTGGCACAACAGGGCTCATGGTGATGGCGCGAACGCAGTCAGCCTATGAAGCGCTAGTTGATGCTTTATCGAAGCGTGAAGTGAAGCGCACCTATTTGGCACTGGTATGGGGTCACCCAACCGTGTTGTCGGGAACGATTGACGCTCCCATTGGACGGGATCAAAAGGATCCGACTCGAATGGGCGTTGTCGTTGATGGCAAAACTGCGCGCACTCGATTTGAAGTCAAGTCAAAATTTGATTTGCCGTTGCCGGCTTCACTTGTGGAATGCAATCTTGAAACTGGTCGGACGCATCAAATTCGAGTCCACCTCGAGTCAATCGGTCATCCAGTCGTTGGTGATTCAACCTATGGGGGAGCAAGGAGTTCGCTGTCGGCACCGCGCCCCATGTTGCATGCCGCGCAATTGGCATTTGTTCACCCGATCTCAGGAGAAGCAATGTCGTTTGAGACACAGATGCCAGACGATATGAAAGTGTTGCTTGCTCGCTGCAGCTAAAAACGAGTTGGTGAACGAACTAGTGATGCAATTGTGGCCAAGGTGACGTGCCCTTTGCGGCCGATGCAATCTTGGCAAGTGTGTAATCCTCGAGATGTTCGCGCATGTGTTCGCCAGCAACGTTCCAGATAGCAAGAAGTACGCAGTGACCTTCATGGTCGCACGAACCGTCTTGGTGAGGCTTGCCAAAATCACCAAGACTGATTGGACCATCGGCTGCTGCAATAATCTGTGAGAGCAAAATTTCTTCAGGGGGTCGCGCAAGTGTGTACCCACCGCCAACTCCGCGTTTTGACTTGACGAGTCCGGCACCCTTGAGAACGAGAAGAATCTGCTCGAGATAAGGCTGCGGAAGTGCGGTGCGCGTCGCAATGTCGCGAACAGAGGTTGGTCCTGGTTCACCTTCATGGAGAGCAAGAGACAAAAGAGCGCGACATGCGTAGTCGCCCCGAGTAGATACACGCACGGTTGTAGTGTAGATCGCGTGTCAGTTCCAATCCTTCCCAACTATCTAGGTGGTTGTGTCTCGAGCATCATTCCAAGCCTGCTCGGGCCACGAGGCACCGCAGCCGTGCCGTCGTGGATGCCGACAGTGGTTCAGGGGGCCAATCAGGTTGTGTTGCTCGTATTAGACGGTCTTGGCTGGCACCAGTTGCAAAGCAATCTCGAATATGCACCAACGTTGGCGTCAATGCAAGGCGGTTTCATTACAACAGTTGCTCCATCGACGACGGTTACTGCGCTGACATCAATCGCCACAGGTTTGACACCAGGTGAGCATGGTCTCATGGGCTACCGCATGGACATGGGTCGTCATGTGATGCAGATGCTTCGTTGGGGCGACGAAAAAGGTGACTTGCGCGCCACTTATCCGCCAGAGATGGTGCAACCATGCCCGCCGTTTATGGGCGCTTCAGTACCTGTGTTGAGTAAAGCCGAACTTGAGGGTTCTGCATTTACAGAAGCCCATTTGCGCGGGTCGCGACCGATGGGGTGGAGATCGTCATCGAGTATTGCAGTGCAAGTCGGAGTGTTGTTGCGTGCTGGGCAGAAATTTGTTTATGCGTATTACGACGGTGTCGACAAGATTGCTCACGAGCGCGGGTTTGGTGAGTACTACAACGCAGAGTTGCGACAAGCAGACCGCTTGGTTGCCGATGTTGTCGATCAACTTTCACCGGGAAGTGTGCTGATCGTGACGGCTGATCATGGACAGGTGCACATTGGCGATGCATCGATTACGCCACACCGCGACGTGCTCGATCAAGTTGCCTATCAGTCTGGCGAGGGAAGATTTAGATGGTTGCATGCTCGCAGCGGAGCAATTCAATCATTGGTTGCAAGTGCCCAAGAATACTACGGAGATGTCGCGTGGGTTGTCACTCGAGAAGAAACGATCGACAACGGTTGGTTTGGGCCGCGAGTAACAGATGCCGCGCGCAAACGACTTGGTGATGTGGCGCTTGTTCCGTTTAGTGACGTCAGTTTTCATGAGCCAAACGACACTGGCCCCTACCAACTGGTTTGTCGTCACGGTTCACTCACCGAAGCAGAAATGCATGTTCCGTTGTTGGCAATTGCGCATCAGGCGTGAGAGAATACAAACATGACTGAAGTTGTTTCAAATAATGAAAATGCCACATCCGAAAATGCTCAAGAGCATCTCAATGAGATTCCAAACGAGACGGTGACTGCGCCAGCCAAAGTTATGCGCATCGGGTCGATGATCAAGCAATTGCTTGAAGAAGTGCATTCGATGACAATGGACGGCCCGGCGAGGGAGCGTCTTGCTGAGATTTATGAGCGTTCGATTGTTGAATTGACCGAAGCGCTTTCGCCGGACTTGGCCGAAGAGTTAATGATGTTGTCATTGCCGTTTCGCGATGGCGTGACGCCGTCTGACAGCGAGTTGCGGGTGGCAAAGGCACAACTTGTTGGGTGGCTTGAAGGTCTCTTTCATGGCATTCAAGCGACTCTTTTTGCGCAGCAACTTGCTGCCAACCAGCAACTCAATCAGATGCGACAGTTGCCAAGTGGGCAAGGCGACACTTCGGCTCCAGCGGTCGCAGATCGTCCTGGAACCTACCTGTAACGAGTTAAACAAGCGTTATGGGTCAGCGCCGACCTATGCACCAGCAGCAAACACCCCGCTGATAATGTCTGCTCTCCGACACGCCTTTTAGGGCTGAGACAACGATCGAAAGGGGACAACAGTGGGCGATGCGTTTACCCACTTGCATGTCCATACCGAGTTTTCGATGTTGGACGGAGCTTCGCGGCTTGACGAGCTCGTGGCGGCGGCAGTAGCCGATGGTCAACCCGCATTGGGTATGACCGACCACGGCAACATGTACGGAACTCTTGATTTCTATCGCCAATGTAAAGAGCAAGGCATCAAGCCGATCATTGGGACAGAGGCCTACATGGCTCACGAGCACCGTTCTGAACGACCAGCGAGGCGCGGTCGAGTAGATGACTCGGGTGGTGAAACTGAATCGGGTGGCAAGGTGTATTACCACTTGACGTTGTTGGCCGAGAACAATGTCGGTTACAAAAATTTGATTCAATTGTCGAGCCGCGCATTTCTAGAGGGCTATTACTATCAGCCGCGCATTGACTGGGAGTTGCTGCACGAGCACCACGAAGGACTCATTGCAACGAGCGGCTGTCTTGGCGGTCATGTGTTGCAGCGGTTGATGAAGGGCGACATCACCGGGGCGCACGATTGCGCGGGAAGACTGCAAGATATTTTTGGGAAAGATAATTTCTTTATCGAAGTGCAAGATCATGGTTTGGTAGACCAAAAGCGCACTAACCCATTGCTGATTGAGTTAGCACGCAAGATTGGTGCTCCACTGCTCGCAACAAATGACACTCACTACACGAATCGAGAAGATCATTCGGCGCACGATGCACTGCTTTGTGTGCAAACAGGTTGCACAATGTCTGACCCAAACCGATTTAAGTTTGAAG
>CAXNNK010000031.1:0-9419 GCA_964203725.1 Ilumatobacteraceae bacterium
AAGTCGACCCTTTGGGTCCAACTGACGCTCATGCACCCCTACAAACACTGTGGCCTCCGCTGCCGTTTATGTACTTCTTTCCTTGCTGCCACTGGGTTTGAGCCATCGCCCCTACCCAGTGGCTTTAGATTATCCCCACTTTCCCCCACTTACAAGCACTCTCCCCCACTTTTCTCCACTTTGATCGCTCTCAGTCAGCTGTAGTCACCGACTGATTTTGGGCAAGCAGAGGCCAAGTCTGATGATGAGTTGAAGTGCCAGTAAAAACTGGGCTTAGGGCAACAGTGCCAGCTGGGCCAGCATCGCAGTCACCAAGTCGCTTGTTGTGACCGTTTCTGCCATCTGACTCATTTGACTCATTTGACTCATTGGCATCACGCACTGCTCGATGACCGACCCAAGTCCAGGTCGTGCCAGGTGGGTTTTGCCCAGCATCCGACCAAGATCATCGGCTACTACCGAGCTCCACTGCAGATACATGGTGCATTGAAAACGTGCCAATTCTTGAGTGCGGCGCTGACTGATGCCTACGACCTTTGCCTCAACACCAGTCGCACCATGAAACATCACTTCACCAGGACCAACTCCTGCAAAGCACACCAAATCACCGTGCTCACCCGTCGTCATCTGTTCACGATGGACATGTGCCCCAGTCACTCCAAGCGATTCAATTGCAGCCAGCCATGCATCGCCCAGCCACCATGATGCGCGCCCAACATCGTCATTCCACAACGTGTCGGCTTTTGGTATGACCACGTCAAGCCAAATGTGATTTCCGGGCACCAGGTAGACCATCCCACCACCACTGCGCCTTCGCACTATTTCTATTCCGGCTTCAGCACACGCATCCAGGTCGAGTTCGGCTTCAGTCTGGCGCGACCCCAACACTATTGCAGGTCCAATAATATCTACGTTCCACACACTTCTTTCGGCTGGAAGATCCCGCCCATGTTGTTCACTCGCAGTTGTGCGCACGTGATGCACACGCCAATTCTGCTCAGGATGCGGCGGCAAGATATTGCTTCCACTCCTCGGGTACGCGACCTACTGACACAGTGATCCACGCCAGTTCTCGAGGTGCAAGTGGTTGCGACTCAAGCAGCATTCCTGCTTCTTCTGGAGTTCTATCGCGCTTGCGTAAATTGCATGGACGACATGCAGCAGTCACGTTTTCCCAAATGTGCATCCCACCGCGCGATCGTGGCATCACATGATCGATCGAGTCTGCAACACCACCACAATATTGACAACGATGATCATCGCGAGCAAACACCGCGCGACGAGAGAGCGCGGTACGACGGTGGTACGGAACTTTGACCATATACCGAAGCCGAATTACGAGTGGACTTGGAATGCTCATTGTTTCCGAATGAACTTGTGTTCCATCATCTTCAATAATTTCGGCTTTGTCAGATAACACCAAACACACAGCGCGTCGCGCAGACACCACACTCAGCGGCTCGTATGTTGCATTCAATACCAGCGCGCTTCGCATCTGTTAAATCTTTCGAAGTCGTCGACTCGTCGACGTTCCGGTACTGTGCCAATCTTTTGACCACTCCAAATAATCAATAACATCAGCGATCTCTGGCTGATGCGTTCCATGTCCATATTGAGTCGTCATCCGAAAATCAATATATGCCCGAGTCGGAATCGGCAAACGAGATCCGTTGCGCCACCATTCACGAGGAATCAATCGCTTGGCTTGGCGAGATGCAGTCACCCACAATCGAGGCCGCACGATTACAGCACCGATGAGTTGCACGTACGTCCGACCATCCAACATCAGATCAACCCGGCTTCGGTTCCTTGGGTAGACCCAACACCATTTCGCCGATGATGTTGCGCTGTACCTGTGAAGAACCTGCGTAAATAGTGCCTGCGCGAGCATTTAAAAAAGTCATTGCCCAGCTCATCGAATCATTCGGTGCACCAGCATCGTCTGTTGAAAACGAACTAGACGGCTTGCGCCCCGTCGGAGCCATTGCATCCATTCCCAAAATGTCAACGCCTAATTCGGTTATCACCTTGTGGTATTCGCTCCAATACAACTTGAAGATCGCCCCGTCTGGGCCTGGATGGTGTCCTGCTAAAAACTTGGTCAGCGTCCGCATGCCCAAATAGCGCATCACTTGCACCTTGGAGTAGCACCAAGCCAACTTCTGACGAATACGAGGATCGCTATTGACACCACGATCTTTTGCAAGTTGTAGCAATCGATCAAACTCAGCCGCAAATGCGATTGGCGCAATTGACGCAGCAGCACCACGCTCATAACCAAGCAAACCCATCGCTACTGCCCAACCGTTATTGACTCCACCTACAACATTCTCTTTTGGTACGACAGCATCTGTGTAAAAGACTTCGTTGAATTCGCTCTCACCAGAAATCATTTTGATCGGGCGAACTTCTATTCCTGGTTGACGCATATCAACGAGCAAAAACGAAATACCCTTATGTTTTGGAGCATCCGGATCAGTGCGGGCAAGCGTAAAAATATGATCGGCAAGATGGCCTGCCGATGTCCATATCTTTTGACCGTTCAACAGCCATTGATCGCCATCTAACTCGGCACGCAAACCAACGTTTGACAAATCGCTTCCAGCATTTGGTTCGCTATAGCCCTGACACCATGTGTCATCGCCTGCGAGCAATCGCGGCAAGTAGTAACGCTTTTGCTCCTCGGTGCCAAACATCAACAACGTGTTGCCAAGCATCTGAATGCTAAAAACATCATTGTGTCCACCCGTTGGCACACCAGCGTGTGCAAACTCCTCGGCAATGATCACTTGTTCAAGATCAGATAACCCACCACCACCAAACTCGACAGGCCAACCCGGCGCGAGATAGCCCGACGAATACAAAGTCGCACGCCACTCAGTAATGAAGTGTTCAAGTGCCTCACCCGTGAGCGCTCCTGTTCCCTTCCAATTTGGAGGTAATTTCTCTGCCAGGAAGGCTTGCACCTTTTCGCGATATTCTTCGGCGGCTGCACTATATGACGGGTTCATAGGTTCTTACGCTAGTACGAAGACCTAGCCAGACTCGCAGCGCCAATCAACGGTGCAGCATCTCCCAACCCGGCAGGCATTACCCGCATACCCTGAATAAATTCGAGTCGCGCACAACGATCCAACTCGTTCTGTGCCGCTGCAAAAAATGGTTCTCCAAAGCCAAGTGCGACAGAACCCCCGACGACACACAGTTTCAAGTCCATGATGGCGCCCACCGATGCAAGCGCCCGCCCAACAAGTTTTCCTGCAGTGATTTTTACATCGTCAGTTGCCTGGTTGCTTGGTTGCCCCGTCAGTGCTTCAATTGATCGACCCGAGACATGCGCTTCCAAACATCCAAACGCCCCGCATTCACATAACCTTCCATCGGGCTCCACAATCACATGCCCGATATGGCCAGCATTGCCAAGCCGACCTGTCACGAGTTTTCCATGAGACACGATGCCACCACCCACACCGGTTGACACGACCATGCCAATCACATCGTCGACTCCAACTGCGTTTCCACACCACACTTCTCCAAGCACAAGTGCTTGAGCATCATTGGCAACGTATGTAGCAAGTCCGGTTGCACTCTCGATGGCAGCACGCAATCGAAAGCCACGCCAATCAGGAATATTTAGTGGTGAAATTTGTTCGCCGCCAAGCGTCATTGGTCCACCACAACCAACACCACATGCCTCAAGATCAACGATGGATTCTTGCATCTGCAAACGAATCAGACCTTCGAGAACACCCCAGACTCCTGATATTGGTGTAGGTGCTTGCATGCGAGACAGCAGCACACCGCTCGTCGACACCACCCCTACTGCAAGTTTTGTGCCACCGATATCGATGGCGAGAAAACCAGAAGTTTTAAATGTCTTTGCCAAATTTGATTCGACTCGCCGATGCGTTCAACCGCGAGTTGCGCAAAGACGCAGCAACATCTTTCAATCCAACTTTGCTCATTGCGCGCAACTGCTTCTCAATCGCCAGTACACAACCAAGCATTGCTATAAATCCGGCGAAGGCAAGAAGAAAGTGCACCTGCAAGGCAACAACGGTAAAAACAAGCGAGGCAATTGCGCCTATTCCTGCCCACCACGCTTTTCGTGCTGAGTGCGCATAGATTCCTGACGGCTTGACCGCGCTGGCAAAACGCTCGTCTGTTTCAAGCGACTGCTCAATCTGCTGCAATATCCGTTGTTCTTCTGCTGATAGTGGCATGGTTCCTTCATCTTATTACTCTGGCCCCCACCTTGAGGCATCAGGTTTTCGCTTTGAATGAAGAGTACTAGCAAGTCCAATTGCATCATCGCCAAATCGTTGGCGGATGCCGTCGATCGCGGCAGTGGCTGGAGCCCACACTTCGTCCAACGATGTCACATCGTCGGTGTGTGTGCCTTCGTCGAACAAACTCAACTGCGCTTCGGGTGCAGCAAAATTGCGCGTCGATATCCCAACCAATCTCACACCCCGAGCCATATCAATGTCGACCAACAACCCTTCCACCATGTGCATCATTGCTTGCGCACTCGAAATCGGAGTGATACTTGTGTTCGATCGAGTGATCGACACAAAGTCGGCATACTTAATTTTAATTGTGCAGGTACGTGGTGCCAACTCTTCATCTCTGCACCGACGCGCAACCAAGTCAGACATTCGAACAAGATGGTGCCGCACCTCTTCAATGTCGGAAATATCTTGACTGAACGTCTCTTCATGACCAATTGATTTTGAATCCGAATTTGGCTCTACTTGGCGATTATCGATGCCATTTGCTAGTTGATGAAGATGGAGTGCATGAGCATCGCCAAGTATGTGCCTCAAATTTGACAGATCTATTACCGACAAATCTTCAACCGTCTTGATACTGAGCTTTTGCAACTTAGCGAGCGTGGCAGGTCCAACGCCCCAGAGCGACTCAACCTTGAGTCCATGAATAAATTGAAGCTCGGCACCTTCATCAATCCGGACCACGCCGCGGCCGGCACGGACGCCTAGATGATCCGCGATTGGTTTTGCGTTCTTCGATGCCAATTTGGCCACAAACTTGCTTGTCGCAACCCCAACGCTGCACACCAGCCCAACTTCATCGAGCACACGCTTTCGAATTGATCCGGCTATTGCCACCCCGTCGCCCAACAACCTTTGTGCACCAGTCACATCCAAAAAAGCTTCGTCGAGAGAAAGTCCTTCAACGAGAGGAGTGAAGTCGCGAAAAATATCAAATACCTGCGAACTCACTCGCATGTACAAATCCATATCGCCTGGCAAGAAAATTGCGTCTGGGCAAAGCCTCCGAGCCCTGATCGATGGCATCGCCGAAAATACTCCAAATCTGCGTGCTTCATACGATGCCGCAGCAACGACACCCCTCTTGCCGTCACTGCCCACAACTACTGGCTTGCCAATCAATTCGGGACGACGACGCAACTCAACCGCTACATAAAACATGTCCATATCTACATGCAGAATTGTTCGGGCTGGTTTCACAACAACAACTACGCTAATCGGGTGCCGCAAACCCAAACTGACTCGCGCGCCCTTTCCGCACTTCCTTCACCATTTGCGCGAGTGGTTGCCTTTATTGGTGTGCTGATAGCCGGCGCAGCAAGTGGAGCAATCGGCTTTGCGATCGTTGACTTGCAATGTGCCGATGAATGCTCAGTTGGTACTGGCATCGGCCTTTTTTCTGGGGCGATCATTGGAGCACTTGGAATGGCAGTCGTGAGTGTCTTGGTGTTGCGCGCAGCCGGAGAGTGGCGTGAACTTGTCGACAACTGACAATCAATCTGCTCAATTGCTGCAAGTTGCAACGAAATTGGCAAAACAGGCTGGTGTAATGGCTTTTGAAGGACGTCGTAACGGTTTGCAGAATGTGCAAACCAAGTCAACCGCCACTGACATGGTGACCGAATTTGACAAAGCATCCGAAGTGATGATCGTGCAAGGACTTGCATCAATGCGTCCCGATGATGCAATCATCGGCGAAGAAGGCGCAAGCCAATCGGGCACTACTGGTATTACTTGGCACATCGACCCAATAGATGGAACCACAAATTTTTTGTATGCATTGCCAACATGGGCGGTTTCCATTGGCGCAGTTGACGAGTATGGGCCAATTGCGGGGGCCGTATATATTCCGGCCCTTGATGAAATGTTTTTTGCTACACGTGGTGGCGGTGCCTTTTGTAACGGCTCACCGATCTCCTGCAATTCCCTCGAAGACGTGTCCAAGGCGCTTGTCTGCACCGGATTCAGTTATTCAGCCGATCAACGCACTCTCCAGGCCAATCGAGTTGCACGATTCATCCACCAAGTTCGCGACATTCGCCGATTTGGCGCAGCATCCATCGACATGTGTTTCGTCGCATGTGGCAGGTTCGATGCCTATTTTGAGGAGAACCTGCACTCATGGGACATTGCTGCTGGCGAACTCATCGCCCGAGAAGCAGGGTGCAAAACCGGCGACTTCGAGGGTAACGACATCCGACCAGCCCAAGTATTGGTTTCGCCTCCACAAATCTTCAGCCAACTCTCCTCCCTTATTTTGACTTCAACTGCCTCTGATCGGTAAGGATTGAGGCCATGACGATTCGTGTCTTAACCGTCGAGGACGATGAGCGCATCAGAGCATCAGTCAAACTTGCGTTAGAAGACGAAGGTTGGATCGTTGACGAAGCACCAACAGGCGAAGATGCGATCACAATTTTTCAGTCGTCCCCTGCTGACGTTGTCCTGATCGACATCATGCTCCCCGGCATCGACGGATTCGAGCTGTGCCGCACTATCCGAAAAATGAGCGACGTTCCAATCGTTATGGTTACTGCGCGCATAGACACGCACGACGTTGTTGCTGGACTCGAAGCCGGCGCCGACGACTACCTCACCAAGCCATTTGCACCAAAAGAACTTTCTGCGCGTATTCGTGCCCTGCTCCGAAGAGTTCGTCCATCTGCACCAGGACATTCCAAACTCGTGTTTGGAAATCTTGAAATCATTCCGGATGAAGGCAAAGTAACTCTTGATGGCAAAGAGGTACCGCTCACCAAAACCGAATTTCGTTTGTTGTGCGAGCTCGCCCACGATCCAAATGGTGTATTCAGTCGCGAAGTCTTACTCGACAAAGTATGGGGTCACGGATATTTTGGTGATGGACGACTAGTGGATGTTCATATTCGTCGGTTGCGCATGAAAGTAGAAGTAGATCCAGCAGAGCCAACACATGTGGTCACAGTTCGCGGACTCGGCTATCGCTTGCAGTCGTGATTAGAGCGAATAAAGAAACTCGAGCGCCGCGTTATCGACGCACACGAGCCCGACGCATCATCCGCAATTCAGCATTAAATCTCTTGCCTCGTCGCATCGGCTTACGGCATCGAATTCTCATCTCCTTCGGCGCTGGCGCCATGATCCTGTCGGCCGTGCTCGCAATCACCACGTATGGCTTCACGCGCAGCAGTTTTGTTCAGCAACGCGAGACTGCAGAGATTAATCAAGCCTTTGCAAACGCTAAGCGAGTCCAAAATGATCTACTAGCCAATCCGACTGATGTCATTGGCGCACTCGAACAGTTTGGGTCGGCCCAACGATTGGTGTACTTCGGTGGTGTCTGGACAAGCAACTCGACAAAATTTTCTCAAGTTGATATTCCTACGGCGCTCAAGACTCGCGTTATTACCGACCTCAGGGCCGCCAACATGATTGTTGATCACATACAACACACCGCGCTCATAGTCGGCATTCCACTCGAAAAAGTCAATGCCATCTACTTTGAGCTCGAATCACTTCGCCAGACCCAAGACGCACTCCGCAGCGTGTTCATAGCCCTTTTGCTTTCTGGTGCAATCACTACCGCCGTCGGTATTGGGTTAGGGCTACTCGTCTCTGGGCGCACTGTGCAGCCACTTGTCCAAGCAGCACAAGCAGCCAAAGCGATTGCGCAAGGTCGTTTTGATACGCGTCTCGAAACTACACAGGATCGAGATCTGCAGGCACTCACCACCGCATTCAACGACATGGTCGAGACATTGCAAATGCGAGTCGAGCGGGATGCAAGATTTACCTCTGACGTCAGTCACGAGTTGCGCTCGCCACTGATGACTCTCGCCGCGTCGGCCCAAGTCATGCACTCGCGTCGTGATGAATTACCAGAGCGATCACAGGCTGCTCTCGACTGGTTAATTGGTGACGTCACTCGCTTTCAAGGCTTAGTCGAAGACTTGCTCGAAATCTCCCGATTTGATGCAGGCGCTATCCGATTAATTGAAGAACCGCTTGTACTGATCGAATTTTTGCGGCAAGCCATCGCAGTAAGTTCGCTGCCACGCACCGAAATTGTCTATGCATCTACTTCAGAACACATACTGGTTCAAGGCGACAAGCGCCGACTTGCACGCGTATTTGCCAACCTGATTGACAATGCCCGCATCCACAGCGGCGGTAAACCAAAAATCGTCATTCAACTAGCCGACGACGATCCAACCATGTCGCATGTATGGATCATTGTTGAAGATGATGGAAGTGGGCTCATTGACGGCGAGGAGGAAAAGATTTTTGAAAGATTTTCTCGTGGTGGGTCTGCAGGTCAGCGTGCGGGTTCCGAAGGTGCAGGCCTCGGCCTTGCACTGGCGGCCGAACATGTCGCTCTGCATTCCGGAAGCCTTTGGGCCGAAAACCGAAATGACGGTATTCGTGGAGCGCGATTTATTGTAGAACTTGATATTTTTGAAGCCAGCACATCGCCAGAAAAGTCGCTGCCCAACGCCGAGGCAAGCGCATGAGATCAATTGTTCAGAGTAAACGAAGCAGCATTGCAAGTCTCCTTGGCATCGCTCTTGCTGCGTGCGCACTTTCTGCTTGTGGCATCCGCACCGATCTATCTCCACGCGACATCGACCCATCGCGACAGACCGAACTGAACGGAAAATAGCGCTCATGAGCGCTGTAGTTGCTATCGATGCAGGCACGTCAGGTGTGCGGTCCCGTGCAATTTTCGCAGATGGTCGTCCATCAATCGCAAGTTACCGCGAGTTTCCCCAGTACTTTCCGCAACCAGGATGGGTTGAACACGATGCACTAGAGATTTGGTCTGCTGTGCTTCAGACATTAGGCGAAGTCATCGCTCAGCTAGATGTGCCAATCACTGCAATTGGTATCACCAATCAGCGCGAGACCGTCGTTGCCTGGGACAAGTCGACTGGTATACCGTTTGGTCGCGCAATCGTGTGGCAGGACCGCCGCACTGCCGACCGTTGCCAAGAGTTACAGCCCTTGCTTGCTCGTGTTCGTGCCATCAGCGGTCTTGTGCTTGATCCATATTTTTCCGGATCCAAGATTCAATGGATGATGAACAACGGTCAGATTCCGTTCACCTCCAACTTGGCTGTTGGCACCATCGATTCGTGGATCATTTGGAAT
>CAXNNK010000032.1:0-8960 GCA_964203725.1 Ilumatobacteraceae bacterium
AAGTTGACAAACATTCCTTGAGCGGTTTCCGGACGCATATACACATCGGTGCCTTCGCCTTCAACCGGGCCAGCATGTGTCTTAAACATCAGGTTGAACGCACGCGCCTCGGTGAAGGTGCAACCCTTCATCTTCTGAGGACAATCGCGATCGTCAAGTTGATCTTCTCGAAAGCGCTTTTTGCACACTGTGCAATCAACCAACGGGTCACTGAAGTTGGCCAAGTGACCACTGGCTTCAAACACCGCATGAGGACCCAGAATTGCCGCGTCAATGAGCATCACGTCATCACGCTCTTGAACCATTGCGCGAACCCATGCATCTTTAACATTTCGCAACATGAGTGACCCAAGCGGGCCGTAGTCGTATGACGAACGAAAACCGCCATAAATCTCTGCACTTGGATAGACGAATCCCCGACGCTTACAAAGGTTGACTATTTGCTCAAGATCGGCTGCAGACATTGATACAGACTACAACGCGATACTTCTCCTTTGAGGCACACGTGGTTGTCGCGTATATCTGTGAGTTTTTTAACCGCGCTCAAACATCGCAACCGAACGTAGTCGTCGCTCAATATGGTGCTCCATTGATTGAGTCGCTAAATGTGTGATCTCGGCAGTTGCGGGTGTCGCTGCTTGAGCAAGAGCGAAGTTCAGTTGTCCGCCCAAAACCTGTTGCAATAATAGGACTGCGCTTGCACTAATTGATACTCCCGTTCGACACTCTTTGCACTGAACTCCGCCTTGAATCATGTCGAACGCAACGAGCGGACCTGCCGAATTACAGGTGACGCATCGCTCCATTTGAGGGCAAACACCCTCTGCGGCAAGAAGCTTCCAATAAAAGGCGGCGAGTACCAATGGCGAAGCCTGTTGTGCAAGAGCCTTCAGTGCACCTACCAACATTCGATAAAGATGAGGCGCCGCTTGACGATCATCGGCGATCATGTCGACAGCCTCCAACATTGAGAGTCCTTGAGTGAGCCGGTCTAGGTCGGCATGCAACGGCGCCGACGACTCAATGAGTTCAACCTGATTGACGATGTCTAGTTCTTTACCTTTGTACAGCAAAACGTCAACATGACTGAGGACTTCGAGACGCGCACCAATCTTCGATTTGGTTTTTCGCACACCCTTTGCAACAGCACGCACTTTGCCATGGTCTTGAGTCATGATCACCACGATTCGATCAGCCTCGCCCAGTTTGTATGTCCGAAGCACAACCCCCTTAGCGCGATACAGACTCACGAATCAACACCACCAAAGCGTCTGTCCCTGCGTTGAAAATCGTCGATAGCCATCTGCACATGCTCAACATTGCATTTGCGCCACGAAACATCCAAGAAAACCAATTCGCTATAACTCAACTCCCACATCAAACTCGGTGGAATCCGCGTTGGAGATCCAAAAATTAGAATCAAGTCGGGGTCGGAAAAACCGGGCGGGAGCATCGCAACTCGCAATTTCTCCTCATCCACATTTTTCGTCTTGAGAGAAGCAACAGATTTCGCAAATCGTTCGCGACCATCTGCACACATGTCAACAACAACCACCAAACCATCTTGAGCAATAAACGAAATTCTGTTGCCGACTCGTTGTCCACCACAGGCTTGCAAAACCGCAGCCCCGATCTTCTCTTCCGATCCGGCATCGCCTGAGTACGGACACAACGTCATCCACCTAGCACCAGATTCATGTACCGAATCGACAAGGGTGTCGAGTTGAGACTTCCATTCATCTGCGCTTGAATCAGACCACTCACGAGTTGTGCCGCCACAAACAAGCACGTGAGCGAGTCCACCTTGACCTTCTGACTGGATGGATGGCGTGCTCGCAGATCTCTTGACCATCCCTCTATTGTCGCATGAAGCCTTACGATGGGGCATCCAATGAATGCGATACTTTCTCCGAGCGGACCACATGTGGCCTGCATCATGGATGGCAATGGTCGCTGGGCCAAACGGCGCGGATTACCCCGCACCGCTGGCCATACTGCGGGCGAAGAGAATTTGGCTGAGATAGTGCGAATTGCTTCATCACGAGGTGTTTCCCATCTCACGGTGTTTGGATTTTCAACCGAAAATTGGGTACGACCAAAAGCCGAAGTTCGACACATCTTGTCTTTACATAAACGACTCTTTGGCCGTATTGAAGAACTCAATGCGAATAATGTTCGGATCAATTGGATTGGTCGACCATTCAACGAGCCTGGCGCACGAACGCCCGCATTCGTGCAACGCGCAATTCAACAAGCCATTCAGGACACAGCATCAAACACCGGAATGACTCTTACTGTCGCTTTTGACTACGGAAGCAGAGCCGAACTACTTCGCGCCGCACAGTTGAGCATCAACTCCAATGAACCCGTAACCCGAGACGCTGTGCAATCGCACCTGTACAGCCCAGATTTGCCAGATGTAGACCTACTCATTCGCACGTCTGGCGAAAGCCGCATCTCCAACTTTATGCTCTGGCAGATTGCCAATGCTCAAGTATTTTTCACCGAACGCTCATGGCCCGACCTCGATGCACGAGAATTTGATTCAGCATTGGCACTGTTGAACAAATGAGCGACAAACATATTCAGCGCGACACGCTCGCCCTTCTTCACCAAGTGACATACGCTCTTCCGCACGTTGAAGAGCGGCAAGGACAAAATGAAATGGCTGTTGCAATTGCTGTTGCAGTCGAAAAGAAGCGGCACCTTATCGTTCAAGCCGGAACAGGTACAGGCAAAACTCTCGGGTATCTTGTGCCACTGATCGCTTCAGGTAAGCGCGTTGTCGTCTCTACGTATACCAAAGCGCTTCAAGATCAACTTGCGGCACATGATTTACCTCTACTCGCCGATGTATTGGGCAAAGCGCTCAACCGTCAGATTTCGTGGGCAGTTCTCAAAGGGCGAAGCAACTACATCTGCGCCCAACGTGTTGATGAAGTTTGCTCACCGAAACAAGCAAAACTTGATATCGAATCTGTTCCAGTCAAGATCACAAAAGAAGTTCAGCGACTTACCGACTGGGCAAGTGAGACAGATTCGGGCGACCAAGGAGATCTCACGTGGAGCCCGAGCGATCAAGCTTGGCGCATGGTCAGTGTTGGAAGCGACGAATGCCCAGGAGCAACTCGGTGCCCAGCAGGCGCGAGATGCTTCACCGAACGTGCTCGTGAGAAAGCTGCCGTTGCCGATGTCATCGTGGTCAACACACACATATACGGTTTGCACATCGCAACCGGTGGCGCATTGCTACCAGAACACGAGGTAGTTGTTTTCGACGAAGCGCATCAACTTGAAGATGTCATCAGTGCATCAGTGAGCACCGAAATTGGACCAGGCCGAGTAAATGCTGTTGCCTCATCAATGCGATCAATCATCCGTGACGATGCAATGAGCGGATCGCTCAATCAAATCGCACTGGATCTGCATGCGCTCCTCTCTCCACATGTAGACAAGCGTCTACCAACACCACTTCCAGATGACATCCAAAACGAATTGATCAGGCTCAGACTCAAAGTTGACTCCGCATTAGAGGCTCTGCGCACCGTCAGTAGCAAGGACGAGTCGGTGAAACAACGCGCGCTACGAGCGCAAACCTTGTCTACAAGACTCATCGAGTCAATAGACATTTGCTTGATGGCACTCAAGGGGCGCGTTGCTTTTGTGAGTGGAACCCGAGACCGTCCTATTTTAGAAATTGCTCCTCTTGACGTGGGTCCAACATTAATTGAAAACGTCTGGAGTCAACGGACAGCGATACTCACCAGTGCAACCATTCCACTTTCGTTACCAAACCGCATCGGTCTCGAAGAGAGTTCAGTCGATGTCATTGACGTCGGTAGCCCATTTGACTACGAACAAAGTCTGCTGTACTGCGCTAAGCATTTGCCTGAACCCAATAGCCCACTGCGCGACAATGCACTGCACGCAGAAATCGAGCGGCTCATCACCGCTGCTGGTGGCCGAACGCTCGCATTATTTACTACCTATCGCGCTCTACATCTTGCAGCAGATGAAATGTCCAAGCGACTTCCCTTCACAATTCTGCGTCAAGATGATCTACCGAAGATGGCGTTGATCAACGCATTCAGCCAAGAAGAATCATCATGCCTTTTTGCAACTGCAGGATTCTTCCAAGGTGTCGATGTACCTGGTCGTACATTAAGTCTGGTGATCATTGACAAGATTCCATTTCCGAGGCCGGACGATCCACTGCTGAGCGCTCGGCGCGACGTGATCGGTCGTAACTATTTCAGTGAGATCGATATTCCTCTCGCAGCGACACAACTCTCACAAGCATCTGGTCGACTTGTTCGTTCTCAAACCGATCGTGGAGTCGTGGCAATTCTTGACCCCCGACTCGCCACTAAGGGTTACGGCAAAACAATCGTGGCCACACTGCCCCCAATGCCACGAACGGTTGACTTAGAAGAAGCAGAATCTTTTTTGCGCAGCCTTACTTAGCGATCAGTCTGTATCCCATGCCGTGCACAGTTTGAATTATTGAAGGATTCTCGGGTTGATCTTCGATTTTCACGCGCAAACGTCGAATATGAGCATCTACCAATCGTGAGTCGCCAAGATATTCATAGCCCCAAACTCGCTCCAATAATTGATCGCGTGACATCACCATTCCTGGATGATCTGCAAATTCGCAGAGCAAACTAAATTCGGTTTTGGTGAGGCGCAATTCGTTTCCGGCCTTTAACACAACACTTAGTTCACGATTTAGTTCCACGTCACCAAAACGCCAAACGACTGTCGAATCAATAGCCGCGCTTGTCTCAACCAAATGCGTACGACGCAGGGCAGCACGAATGCGTGCTGCAAGTTCTTTTGCTACAACAGGCTTAGTGACATAGTCGTCAGCACCTGCTTCAAGTCCTGCAACCAAGTCGTGAGTGTCGGTTTGTGCAGTCACCATAATGATCGGAACTATTGAGAGTTGCCTCAGCTGCCGACACACTTCAAAACCCGAAATATCAGGTAGTCGTAAATCGAGCAAAACCAGATCTGGGGTCGACTCCAGAAACTTTTTAATACCTTCTGTTCCGTCCTTGGCCTCCACCACCAAGTAACCCTCGTCCTCTAGAGCCAAGCGCAAAGCCGTCCTAATCGCCGCATCATCTTCGATAAAGAGCAACGAAAGCATCTGTGCAGTCTGCCTCAAATTTGCAAATTGTTACCAAAATCGCACAAGATTCGCGCCAATGCGTCAAATCAATCCACGACACTGCTTGTATCGAACCGGTAGGTGATCATGCTCCCCCTTGGTCCCTGCCGGTTCGGATCTCCCCCTCTTGGTGCCATGCTTAGGGAGTGAAAGCCAAAACACTCTTTCCAAGTCTCTTCGGCCTTCGTGGTCGAATGGTTTTGTTTTTTAGTCTTGGAGCGTTAGCAGCGGCGATTGCCCTGAGCGTCGTCACCTTCGCGAGCACGCGATCATATCTACTCAGTCAGCGCAGTGAAGTAGCGAAGCGACAGGCATTCAACAATGCTCAACTTGTTCGCACATTGTTCGTCGAAAACCCAGCAGATGTAGACCAACTCATTGCCAACATCCGTAGCGAACGAGGTGGTTATGCAGTGTTGCATCTTGATGCAACAGAGTTTGATGGCGAGTATTTCTATGCACAAGAGCCACTGAGATTTACGCAATCAAACTTGCCTAGTGAACTCGTCAGTAAAACGCTGGATGGTTTTACAGGTAGACAGCGTTTTACATTTAACTCCCAACCATACGAGGCAATCGGCGTATCCATTCCTTCAATACATGCGCAATACTTTGAAGCATTTCCTCTCGGCGATGTAGCCACAACCCTCGGCACTATTCAGACCACACTGCTGATCGGAGTAATACTGATCACGATCGCAGCCGCATTCCTCGGTTTGACCACAAGCAGGAATGTGTTACGACCACTGCTGCGGGTGACTGGCGCTGCCAACGAGATTGCTACAGGTGGGCTTGACACTCGGCTCGAGATTGAGAAGGATCCCGATCTTGAACGGCTCGTTACATCGTTTAATGAAATGGCTGATGCGGTGCAATCAAGAATTGAACGTGAACAGCGATTTGCCAGCGACGTGAGCCACGAATTGCGATCTCCCGTCACCGCACTTGGCGCTGCAGTCGACGTGCTCGTTTCCAAACGTGACGAATTTTCCGACAGAAACAAAGAGGCTATTGATATTCTTTCTTCGCAGGTAAAACGTTTTGATCGAACTGTTTTGGACTTGCTCGAGCTTTCTCGACTTGATGCAGGGGCGAGTGAGAACAATCTGGAAAATGAGCACCTCGGCGACTTGATTATGCGCATTATGGCGCGATACGCCTTCGACGATATTCCATTTGTTCAAGCGATACCTGTACTTGATGGAGATGACAAAATTGATGACGAAACATTGGTTGACCGCAGACGCATAGAGCGCATCTTGGTCAATCTGCTCGAAAATGCACGCGACCACGGGGGTGGCGCGAAGCGAGTGACTCTGAGCAAAAACGCCTCCTTCTTTGTGCTGAGCGTGGAAGATTCAGGACACGGTATTGCTCTCAGTGAACGCCAACGAATCTTTGAACGCTTTGCGCGCGGAACTGCAGCGCGCATGTCAACCGGAAGCGGTCTTGGTCTGGCGATCGTCCAGGAACACGCTCGCGCTCTCGGGGGTAAAGCACATGTTGAAGACTCACCAACGGGTGGTGCAAGGTTCGTGGTGACTATCACCAAGTTGGTCTCGCAATGATGCAACTGAGGTTAATTGCTACTTCTTGCGCACTAGTTCTGACCGCCTCATGCGCGGTTCCGAGCGAAGGTTCGTATCAAAAGGTAGCGCCATCCGACATTCCGTTTGGTCTCGACGAACCTCAGACAACTATTCCTGAAACCACGACAACACTTTCACTCTCGCCAATTGACGACACTGCACCTGTTGCGGTTTCCGAACCCGTCGATCTGTTCTTCATCTCTAATCTCAGGATCACCAGAGTCCAACGCAACGTTGCCAGCCCTGCTTCACCTGCCCAGGCATTGTCTTCACTAGTTGAAGGGCCGAACAGCAGTCCAGAATATGTAGGTCTACGATCTGCATTACCTGTCAATTTTGCCGCAACAGTTGATGTGATTCGGGGTGTTGCACGTGTTGACGCAACGCAAGCTTTTTTGGATTCACTCTCAGGACTCGATCAAAAATTGGCGATTGCGCAAATTGTACTCACCCTGACAAGCCGACCTGGCGTTGGTCAGGTTTTGTTTAGCGTTGAAGGCAAACTCATTTCTGTACCGCGTGGCCGCGGGGATTCGGTCGCAAGTGGAGTGCCAGTAACTTACGACGATTATTCCCAACTGATTAGCGAGCAATAGTTGACTTTTTAGTAGCCCAGACGCTCCACTCGCTCTGGCCGTTGTTGCCAATTTTTATCAACCACCACCGCCAACTCAAGAAATGTTCCTGACGGTAATTGTCGCCTTACATTAGTGCCGACGATTTTAAGCATCGCGCCATTTTTGCCGATGACCATTCCCTTTTGACTTTCGCGCTCCACAACAATCTCACAACGAATTCTTGGTGGCTCATATTCAGTGACGCGTGTTGCAATTGAATATGGAAGTTCTTCGTGAGTGTTTTCAAGCAACTGCTCACGAACTAACTCGGCAATCCACACACTGTCCGGTGTCTCAGTAATCATCTCGGCTGGATACAACAATTCACCTTCTGGCATCCGGGTAGCCAAATACAAAGTAAGTTCTGCAACGCCGTCACCCGTCTTGGCACTAATAGGAAAATATTCGGCTGCACCAAGTGATGACAACGCCTGCAACTGTTTCAAAATCTTGGCAGGTTCGGCTCGGTCGATCTTGTTCAAAATCACCACAGCCTTTGACATGTCGATGTGATTACTTACGTATTTATCACCTGTTCCAAATGTTTGTGTTGCATCAATCACCAGACATACCACATCGACGTCCTTTGTCGATTCGATTGCGGTTGCGTTGACACGCTCGCCGAGAGCACTCACAGCCTTGTGGATTCCCGGAGTATCGACAAAGATCAGTTGTGTTTCGGCGGTTGTAAGTACTCCGCGTATTCTGTTGCGAGTTGTTTGTGGCTTGTCAGAAACAATGCTCACCTTTTTGCCGCATATTGCGTTGAGCAACGTGGACTTGCCCACATTTGGACGACCAACAAAGGAGACAAAGCCAGATCGCATTGATTACAGGCTACGAGTAGATGAACTGTCCACTCGGCTCTTGACGCTGCCATAATGCAGAGATGCAAAATATCGATCCTAAAAAGTGGTTTGATCGGATGCAGCCACAGACTCTGCAGATCGCCACTTGGTTGCTCTATTTCGATGGATTTTTTGCGTTAGTCAGCCTGATCGACAAATCCGGTTATATCGGCTACTTGCGATACCAATACCCCTTTGGATTTGTGCTCGGGATCATTTCGGTGACTCTGTATGTTCTTGGCGGCTGGTTAATGGCCAACGACCTCAAGATTGGCTACAAACTCAGTGTGACGGCTGCAGCAATGCCGTTTGTACTTCGCTTTCTGGCCGTGCGTTCGTTTTCTCAAAATTTTGAGACGCAAAGCCCAGTCGGAATTACCGACTATTTGACTGGCCGTATTTTCGGTGGCTCAGTCATCAGCAGTGCCTTTGACATTGCAGTTCTCGCGCTGCTTTTGCACACGCAGTCCCGTGAGCACCAGCGCATCTGGTATCGCTAAACTTTGTCCATGACCACAATCATCAAAGACCACGAAGATCTCAAGGCTCATGTTGGACAGCATTTGGGATACAGCGAGTACATGACAGTTTCACAAGAGCAGGTGCAACTCTTTGCCGATGCAACTGGTGATCATCAGTGGATCCACCTCGATGTCGAAAAGGCCAAGACCGGCCCATTCGGACAAACGATCGCACACGGCTATCTCACGCTGTCACTTGCACCGGTATTGAT
>CAXNNK010000033.1:0-8597 GCA_964203725.1 Ilumatobacteraceae bacterium
TGAGAGGGGATTGAGCACTCGACCAACGTCTTGTGCAGTAGCGATTTGCACCACCTTGACGAGGCCGAGGTCGATATCCACGTCGACAACAGCACGGTGGGCAACAAAAGCAAATGCAACGTGGCAGTTGCCCTGACCATTGGCGTCTAAATCTTCTGTTTTGCGATGGTGATGCTCAAAGGTTTCGGACAAGGTGATGTCTTGCGATGCTTCGGCAACACTGATGCGAAATGTGCCGATGGTGTCAATCACATCGGTATGTTCGATCATGAGTCGGATTGGGTCAATGTTGTGCAACTTTCCAACATGTTCAAAAAGGCGTTCGCGAACCAGTCTGCACGCTCCGTCAACAGCGCCACCACTCATCCATGTTTGACGTGATGCCGATGTTGAGCCAGCAGAACCAATTTGTGTATCAGATGTTTCGAGTACGACGTAGTCCACACCCAGTACGCTGCGAGCGATTTGGGGAGCGAGAGTCACGAAACCTTGTCCTACTTCTGCTGTTGCAAACTTGAGTGATGCAATGCCGTTGGTCAGCGTGCACCTGGCAGTTGCATAGTCGTCGAACCCTTCGGAGTACATCAAGTTTTTCATTGACACGCCCCAGCCGATGCCGCGAACGATGTTCTGTCTGTCTGCTGTGCGACCGCTGCCACCAGGAAACTCAAGCACATTGGCATTTGCTGCCAATGGTTCAGGCATTGGTATGGCGTCTGTTTCTCGGATGCAACGCTCGACGGGTGCAACGCTCTCCATGACTTGGCCAGTAATCAATTTGTCGCCGGTATGCATCGCATTGATGAGTCGCACTTCAACAGGCGAAAGACCACATGCCTGCGCCAACTTGTCCATTTGGCTTTCGTGAGCAAAACATGCTTGCACGACGCCAAAGCCACGCATTGCACCACACGGTGGGTTGTTGGTACGCACCGCATATCCGTCGACTACTGCGTTCTCGCATTGGTATGGCCCCTGAGTATGCGTGATGCCATTTATGAGTACGGCTGGTGACGTGCTGGTGTATGCACCGCCGTCAAACACCATTCTCGACTCAACTTTGACGATCTTGCCTTCTTTAGTCGCGTGATGTTTCATCCAGATCTTGGCTGGGTGGCGATGCACGTGTCCAAAAAAACTCTCTTCGCGGCTGTACTGCATCTTGATTGGTCGACCGGTGCGTAACGCCAGCAAACAGCAGTGCACTTGCAAACTGATGTCTTCGCGGGCCCCGAAGGCTCCACCGACACCGCCAAGTACTAAACGAACATTGTCCTCTGGCAGTTTGAGGCATGCAGCAATTTGGCCTCTGTCTTCGTGTAACCACTGTGTTGCAATGTGCAACTCGACACCATTGCCACCCGAATCGGGGAAAGCCATCGCTGCTTCGAGACCTAAAAAGGCTTGATCTTGCATACCGATTGTGTAGTTGCCCTCAACCGTGATATCGCTTGTGATGAGTGGATCACCGTGGAGAATGTGCTGATAGCGGATGAGATTGCCATCTGGATGAATCTGTTCTGTGGTTGCAAGCATTGCTAATTCTGGATCTACAACTGGTGTGAGTACTTCGTAGTTAACGATGATCGCTGCGAGAGCACGTCGACAAGTCTCTGGATGATCGGCGGCAACCGCGGCGACGGGTTCGCCCATGTAGCGAACGAACTCAGACGCAAAGACTGGTTGGTCTGCAGAAATTAACCCATATGTTGGCTTGCCCGGAACATCTTGTGCGGTGATGACTGCCGAGACGCCACTGATGAGAAGCGCAGCAGTCGTGTCGATAGAAATGATTCGGGCATATGGGTGAGGGGACCTGAGGGTTGCACCCCACAACATATTTTCTGCCCACATGTCAGAAGAAAACGAAAAGGAACCCATCACTTTGGCTACACCGTCTGGGCGAAGGGCGCTCGTGCCAAGTATGTCGCGAAGCCGCGTGTCTTGTTTGACGGTGCTCATCTGGACGCCTTACGTACTTGAATAACTGCTTCAACAGCAGCGAAAATGCGACCATACCCAGTGCAACGGCAGATATTGCCCGAGATTGATTCTTTAACTTGCAATTCTGTCGGATCGGGATTTTTGTCGAGCAAATGATGCACTGCAACGATGAGTCCGGGTGTGCAGAATCCGCATTGCACGCCACCTTCCTCGATAAATGCCTGTTGCACGTCGGTAACTTGACGAGCAATCACTTCAGCTGTTGAAGCAATCGATGGGTCGTTCTCGATCAGACCTTCAACGGTAACGATGTCGGCACCCACTGCAGTTGCGGCCATCACCAGACACGAACACACTGCATCGCCGTCCATGAGCACAGTGCAACTTCCACATTCACCTTGCTCGCAAGCGCCTTTTGCGCCTGGTAACTCAAGTCGTTCACGAAGCACATAGAGCAAACTCTCACCAACCCAGGCATCTTTTACATGGCGGTCTTGGCCATTGATGCGCAGTGTGTACATCTCGTTGCCAATTGTTTCGTTCATGATGAGTAAGCCCGTGTGATCAGCCGTTGAGCAAGCACCCCTACGGCATGGCGCCGATATTCGGCAGTAGAGCGGTGATCATCGATCGGCTTTGATTCAAGGGCCGCTCGTCGTCCAAATTCTTTCGCCATCGTCATGTCTATGCTCGTTGCTACTGCAAGATCGATCTGTTGCTCAAGCCAAGATTCAGCATCGCGACAGCGGATGATCGTCGGGCCAACAGCACCGAGTGCAATACGTACAGAATTGTTTTTCTTGTCAATAGCAAGACATGCTGAAGCAACAGAGATAACCATTGCGTTTCGTACTCCAACTTTTGCGTATCCCTGCCAGCCATCGAGAATTGGCACGGTGACCCCAGTGATGATCTCGTTTGCATGACGGGCATTGCGTTTTACACCGAGCATAAATTCGTGAATAGAAAGATCTCGCGCTGACTTGAGACTTTGTAGATGCACGATTGCATCGAGTGCGAAAAGTACGGGCAGTCCGTCTCCTGCTGGCGAGCAGGTGCCCAAATTGCCACCAAGTGTGCCTGCGGCACGGATCTGTGGTGAACCGACCGTGCGTGCAGCTTCTGCAAGTGCCGGCAGCAGTTCTTTGAGTTGCCCCAATTCCATCTCTTGATAGGGAACTCCAGAACCAATAGTGATGGTGTTGTTGCTGTTGATCTGCCATCTGCGCAACTCTTTAATGCGTCGCAGTGCAATGACACGAACTGGTTTGACATGATTGAAGTTGATCTCGACCATGAGGTCGGTGCCACCTTGGATGAGTCGTGCATCAGGGGTACGCGACAATTCATCAAATGCCTCAGTCAGCGACAGCGGCACAGCAACGGTCACTTCACACCGTCCCAATCTGAAAATGTGTCGATCATTGCTTTGACGTCGCCCAGTGGATACAAAATTGGGCAAGTTGCACCGTTGTCGATGTAGTGCTTCACGCTTGCACGTGCTTCGGCAGGTGTGCCGCTTGCGGTGAGCATTTGCACGATCTCGTCGGGCACCAGCTTGGACGCAGCAGTTACTTGCTCATGTGTTGCGGGCCATGTCAGTACTTCGCCAACTTTGTCGAGCAAACTCTGTGGCACACCAGATGCTTTCATGATGTGTGGTTGTTGACCTAAGTATTGCGTCACCATCTCGCGCGCCATATTGAGCGCGGTCTTTCTATCTTCATGCACGCTGCACACAACCAACTGTGGCCTGTCAATGTCGGCAATCTTGCGACCAGCCTTGTCAGCACCCTTGGTCAGTGCTTCAATAGCCTGCTTGTTGTAATCGGGGGAGACGAGATAGTTGAGCACTACACCGTCCGCGATTTCGCCCGTGAGCTCCATCATTTGCATGCCAGTTGCTCCAATATAAATTGGTACATCTTTGGCGCGGCGATCCTGATAGACGTAATCCAATTCGATTCCATCGAACTTGACGAAATCACCATCGAAGGTCACTGTTTCGTTGTTGAGTAGTGCTCGTACATTGAGCACGATCTCACGCATTGCACGCAATGGTTTGGCTCGCGAGATGCCTACTTTCTGTGCCAATGGGTCCCACCATGCGCCGATACCAAGAATGACGCGACCAGGAGCGAGATCATCCAAAGTCGAAAATGTTGCTGCAAGTCGGGCAGGGTTGCGGCTCCAACAGTCCACAACACCCGAACCGACCTTGATGGTTTTGGTGACCGATGCAAATGCCGCCATAGGAACCGTTGCCTCGCGAACGAGCCGACTCTCTGCTTGCCACACTGCTTCAAATCCCTTGGATTCTGCGTATTGTGCATACTCCATGCCTTCTCGAATGCGATGGGCGTCCTGCAGGTAGATAGCAACTCGTGCTTTACCGGTTTGCGGATTGAATGCTTGCGGATGAGTGGTTTGTGATGTTGTAGTCATCAGTTGAGCCTTTCAAAAAGTCGTACAGATTGTTCTTGTGCCTTGGCGCGGATTTCATGAAGATCGACACGAGTTGGCAACCCGTTGTGGATTACTGATTGGTCGTCGATCACAACATCGGTGACACGAGTTCCCGGCGTAAAGGCAACATGCCAAGGGCTTTCAACATGATCGTAATTCCACGTCACCGTGTCCTTTGCTGCTTCCGGGAAAAGTTCGTAGCCATTGCTGAGCCATTGAGCAACGGTGTCTGGTATTTCGGCAATATCAAATTCTCGAAGTCGTGCATAGGCGAGTCGCGCTTCTTCGAGCATGTCGGCCCCGATGCCGTCTGTACCCAATAGAACGGTATTTGACTGCGTAGTTGGCTTGGCGTAGCCGACATGGTTGTTCATGTTGGATCGTGGGTTATGCACAAGTCGACCCTTAAGAGGCTCACTGAGATGAACCCCATGTACCAAGAGCCAGTTATCTTGGGCCAAGTGCGCGAGGCGTGATCCAGCATGCGAATCGTCTACACCCTCTGCAACGTGGATGTGAACTCCAACATTCAGTGTGTTTGCTAATTGTGCCGCAGCGCTCAGTGTTTCATCACCACACGTGAATGCAGCGTGCACTCCCACCATTCCGTTTCCGCCCTCAGCAATAAAGCGCTCGCACTCTGCAAGGCCTCGCTTAGCAGCACCTGACATCGGGGACAATGGTGAAATCATGGAATGCAGATTGCCGAGATCGTCCCAGCGGTCTGTCACTCCATAACACGTGTTGACGCGAACACCCACATCGCTGCATGCTCGAGCAATGATTGACAGCGAACCCTCAATCGCGTTTGGAGATTCGTGGTGGTCAACGATTGCAGTAGTGCCATTCATCAAAGCCTCAACAGCACCAAGTGCAGTTGACCAATAGATCATGTCGGCATCTAATGCCGCATCGAGTTTCCACCACACTTGCTGCAGTATTTCGATGAAATTCGTAGGAGTTTGGTGAGGTGCTGGCATGCCTCGTGCCAAGGATGAATACAAATGATGATGCGCGCACACGAGTCCTGGCGTTGTATTCGACACTGTATCTATTCTTCCGTGTCGTCTGGAGTGGATTTCAGCATCGGCAAGGTGGTATGCCACGTGCCGTCAAGGTCGTAAAACGCGGCAGCAACTGCACCAGCGGTTGGCACGAGCCCAATTTCTCCAACGCCCTTAATTCCGTAGGGCGAATTTGGTTGGGGAGATTCAACCAAAATGACATCGATTGGAGGAACGTCTTTTGGACGCAATATTTTGAGTGATCGCAACGTCATGTTGATTGGAAAACCAGTGAGTGGATCACTTGGGAAGTCTTCTGAGAGCGCGTATCCAAGACCCATGTGCACGCTGCCTTCTATTTGACCTTCGCAGAGTTGCGGGTTGACTGCTTTGCCGACATCGTGTGCAGCAACTACGCGCTCGATCTTGCTCGTTTCACGATCAATGATCACGAGTTGTGCTGCATAACCAAAGGTGGAGTGAATAATCGGATTGTCTACGCCTGGTTCGCCGAGCTTGTTCGTCCAATCAACGCGATACTCGCCAAAGTGATCAACGCCGACAGCCCGGTTTGCGGCTTTGGCTGCATCGCATGCATCTTTGACAGCGCCTGCACCCATGAGTGTTCCGCGTGATCCAGTGGTTTGTCCAAATCCCAACTCGCGAGTGGTGTCAACGATGACGTCTATGAGGTTGCCATCTATGCCAAGTTCGTGCACCGCAACTTGCAATGCAACGGTGTTAATACCTTGGCCCATTTCTGTCCAGCCGTGACGAACTTCAACGCGTCCATCTTCTTTAAATCGGATGACTGCTCGGTTGATTTCTTTGAACCCATTACCAAGACCACTGTTTTTCAGTCCAAGTCCAAGACCGATTGCTTTACCGGCAGCACGGGCCTTGTCGTATGCGGGCTTAATTGCCGTGAGGCATTCGGACGCACCGAGACAGCCGTCGTCCATGATTTGTCCTGGCCCCCAGACCCGACCTGGCATGATGACATTTCGTTGACGCATCGTCCAACCATCAATGCCAGCTTTCGCTGCCAGTCGGTCCATTACACCTTCCATCGCAAATTGTGCTTGGTTTGCACCGAATCCGCGAAAGGCTCCGCACACGGGATTGTTTGTGCGCACCGCAATCGCTTCAACGTCAATGTTTGGAACTTCGTAGGGACCACTTGCATGACCAGCCATGCGCTCGAGCACCTTCATGCCAACACTGGCATACGCGCCCGAGTCTCCGATTGCTCGCACGTGTAGCGCGGTAAGTTTTCCGACTGCATCACACGAGGCTGTGTAGTGCATGGTGATGGGGTGGCGCTTGGCATGCATCAACAGACTCTCTTCTCGTGAGAGTGTGCACTTGACTGGTTGTTGCAACAGCCAGGCACTGAGGGCTGCATGAGCCTGATTGCTCATGTCTTCCTTGCCACCAAACGCGCCACCGTTGGAAACCAACTCAACGGTGACCTGGGAATTGTCGAGGTTGAGCACTTTTGCGATGTCGTTTCGGTCGTCCCAAATGCCTTGACCTCCCGAATACACGTGCATCGACTTGCCGTCATTTGAAGGTACTGCAACAGTGCTCTCTGGCTCCAAAAAAGCGTGTTCAATCCGTTGCGTCACAAAAGTTTCTTCAACGACATGCGCGCTGGCACTCATCGCGATTTGTGTATCACCTCGTTTGTAGCGACTCGTGCTCAAGATGTTGTTGTCAGTTTTCCAGACAGCAATCTCGCTACTAGAAATGGCAGCTACTGGATCAGTAAGTGGAGTGTGCACGGTGTACTGCACATCAACCAATTGGGTAGCGGCTCGAGCCTCGTCTCGTGTTTGAGCAACGACGATTGCAAGTACATCGCCCGCATATGAGGTGCGACCGCCAATTGGAATCATTACTGGCCAGTCTTTATAAATAATGCCGACCATGATTTCGCCTGAAATGTCGGCTGCAGTAAATACGGCACGAACTCCAGGCATCTGCAGTGCAGCAGTTGCATCAATTGCAGTGATGTCGGCACGAGCGTGTTGAGTAAACACGAGTGCGGCATGCAGCATGCCGGGAATACGAATGTCGTCGACATAGCCACGATCACCGAGTGCGAGAGCCTCGGCTTCGTACTTGACCGTATTTGTACCGACGCCTCCTGGATTAACCAATACAGGTACTTCGCCACGCGCAACCATCTCAATCGCGTCAAGGATCTTGACGTAGCCGGTGCAACGACACAAGTGCGCACCGAGATGCTTAGCCATATCGCTGCGTTGCAACGCAGCACCCTTTTTGTCGACTTGAGCCTTGGCTCGCACAACAATGCCTGGAATACAAAAACCACATTGCAAACCGCCACATGCTGCGAATGCTTGCGAGTAGCGACTGCGTTCTTCTTCGTCGACACCCTCAAGGGTTGTGACGGTGCCACCGGCAACTTTGGAGAGCGGTGTTTGACAGCTGACTACTGCCTTGCCATTAACAAAAACTGTGCAACATCCACACTGACCAGTTGGAGAACATCCGTCTTTTGGCGATGTGATGTCGAGTTCCTCACGCAGTGCAGCCAGCAAATGGGGGTGGTTGGCCCGTACAGTTACGGGAGTTTCGTTGACGGTGAAAGCAACCCGAAGGTCGTTCCGAGAGCCCAAATCCATAGCAGTCACGGGTTTTACGCTACAGCAATTACTTTACAAAATGTTAAGCAATGGCTCACGATCTGGATCAATCGAGAACAACTCCTCGTTGATCGGTAATTCGGCCATACACCTCAGGTCGACGATATTTGTCAAAATCAAACAAGGTTTCTTTGTATTGCTTGCACCAATCCAGATCGCAGACTGCCGAAACCAACTCGTCGCCGGAGGTAACTGTCTTGGCAAGGATCTCTCCTGAAGGGGCAATGATGCTCGAATCGCAGAGTCCTAAGACTCCTTCCTCGACACCACCCTTGGCAACGCCAACTACAAATGTTCCATTTTGGTAAGCGCCGCTTTGCATCACGAGAGCGTTGTGAAAACCTTGCAACACGTCTTGTGTTGGATCTGGCACGTAGTGCATCGGAGTGTTGTAGCCACAAAGAATCATTTCGACTCCCTGCAATCCCATCACTCGATACGACTCTGGCCAACGGCGGTCGTTGCAGATCATCATGCCCATTCGTCCACCAAATGCTTTCCAAACACCAAA
>CAXNNK010000034.1:0-8562 GCA_964203725.1 Ilumatobacteraceae bacterium
AAGGTTCTCATCGAAGAGAAGTTTGTTAAAAGACAAATCTCATTAAGGGGTCTCGAGTGGGGAAAGGTTGAACCAGCCAGCGGCGAAAGCGTTCGTCAGATCGTCACCGTTACGGTCGGCATCTCGTCAGATAAAGCGCGCGAGATAAACAAATTGATTAAAGAAAAAGCACCAAAAGGTATCGCAAGCCAAACTCAGGGAGAACAATTGCGCGTCACTGGTAAAAAACGTGATGACCTTCAAGAAACTATGGCACTACTGAAGGGCGCAGACCTCGGTATCGCAATACAATTCGAGAATTTCCGCGATTAAGGGGGAGTTAATCCTCGCTTGGGGTTTCGGCGGCTCGGCGCTGCAATTCACTCACCACAGAAGCATCGGCAAGTGTTGAGGTATCGCCCAGGTTGCGACCTTCTGCAACATCACGCAGTAACCGGCGCATGATCTTGCCGCTACGAGTCTTTGGCAAGTCTGGCGTGAAATAGATTGCCTTCGGTTTTGCAATTGGCCCGATCTCAGTAGCCACATGATCGCGCAACACTTGCTCACTCACCTCCAACCCACCACGCAATGTCACATACGCAATAATTGCCTGACCTGTCATTGCATCATTCGCACCCACAACTGCCGCCTCGGCAACACTCGGGTGTGACACCAAAGCACTCTCTACTTCTGTCGTGCTTATTCGGTGTCCCGAAACGTTCATCACGTCATCTACTCGACCGAGCAACCATAGGTAGCCGTCGTCATCCAACTTTGCTCCATCGCCTGCGAAGTAACGTCCCTTGAAACGGCTCCAATACGTTTCGCGATACCGCTTTTGGTCTCCCCAAATACCCCGCAACATTCCTGGCCATGGTTTTGTCAGTGTGAGATAACCGCCACCCTCGCTCACATGATTGCCTTCTTCGTCAACAAGTTCAGCACCAACACCTGGCAGTGGAAATGTCGCTGAGCCAGGTTTTGTCACTGTCACTCCTGGCAATGGTGCGATCATGATGCCACCCGTCTCCGTTTGCCACCACGTATCAACAATCGGGCACTTGCCACCACCAATATTTGCTTGGTACCACATCCACGCTTCAGGGTTGATTGGCTCTCCAACACTTCCAATTAATCGCAACGACGACAAGTCGTGTTTGGCAGGCTCTTGTGTGCCCCACTTCATGAACGTGCGAATTGCTGTTGGTGCAGTGTAAAAAATAGTTGCCTTGTACTTTTCAATTATCGACCACATGCGATCATTTGCTGGAAAATTTGGAACACCCTCATACATCACCTGCGTTGCGCCATTGGCAAGCGGCCCGTACACGATGTAGCTATGGCCTGTTATCCAGCCCACATCGGCAGTACACCAGAAAATGTCGGTTTCTGGATGATGATCGAATACGTATTTAAATGTGTAAGCAACGTGAGTGAGGTAGCCACCCGTGGTGTGCATGATCCCTTTTGGTTTTCCTGTTGTACCTGAGGTGTACAGCAAGAACAGCAATTGCTCTGCGTCCATCGGCTCGGCAATGCACACGTCATCAGCCTTGGCCATGAGTTCGTGATACCAGTGGTCGCGACCACTCTGCATTGCCACGTCATTATTGCCACGCTTCACAACAACAACATGCTCAATTGTTGTTGTTAACTTGACTGCTTCGTCTACTTGGTTCTTAAGCGGAAATACTTCGCCTCTGCGCCACCCTCCATCAGCTGTTATCAACACCTTTGCTTCGGCATCATTAATGCGGTCAGCAAGCGACTGCGACGAAAAGCCACCGAATACAACGCTGTGCGCAGCACCAATGCGCGCGCATGCAAGCATTGCTACTGCGGCTTCCGGAATCATTGGCAAATAAATGTTGACGCGGTCACCCTTCGCCACGCCGAGTGACTTCAATACATTGGCAAACTTCTGTACTTCACCAAGCAAATCGGCGTAGGTCACTACCCGCGAATCACCCGGCTCGCCTTCCCAATAGAAGGCAACCTTGTCGCCACGACCCGCCAGAACATGTCGATCCAAACAGTTGAAGGAGACATTGAGTTTTCCATCTGCAAACCACTCCGAATACGGAAGATCCCACTCGCACACTTGTGTAAAAGGAACAGACCAATCGAGCAACTCTCGTGCCTGACGTGCCCAAAAGCCTTCATGGTTGCGCGTCGCCTCGTCATATAACGACATATCGCTCGTATTGGCAGTTTGAACAAACTCAGGCGAAGGTGGAAACGTACGCTGCTCATTCGAGAGTGCCTCAATCGCCTGCAGATTGTCACTCATATTGGTTCTGGCTCCCTGGTTTGGCGACAACTTTCCCAACTGCGAGACTAGTCAATCCGTATGAATGACTCTCAAACGAAAAATGTTGAGACCCAAGCTGGCTTCGGGTTTATTGACTGGATGCTCTCACTCGGTATGGCCCTCACGTGGGGTTCATCCTTTCTTTTAATTGACATCGCGATCCGTCACTTTCACACGTCGGTCATTCCGTTTGGGCGCACTGGTTTCGGAGTCGCCGCACTATTACTTCTTCCAAGTGCTCGACACCGCGTTGCACGCGAGCATTGGCCGCGATTGGTTGTACTCGGCTTTGTCTGGATGGCACTGCCGTTCTTGTTATACCCACTTGCTGAGCACACGGTCTCGAGCAGCATTACCGGGATGATGAATGGTGCACTACCCGTCGTCGTTGCGGTTGTTACTGCAATCTGGATTCGAACCATGCCGAGTGGTCGCCGAATGTTTGCAGTTCTCATCGGCTTCTGCGGAATTTTACTGATCGCACTTCCTTCCATTAACGAAGGATCCGCGGCGGATGTACAGGGCATTCTGTATCTGGTTGCAGCACTTCTCTCCTATGCGGTTGCGATAAACATCGCGCGCCCACTCCAGGCCATCTACACGCCAGGCACTCTCATGTTGCATGTAGAAATCGTTGCATTTGCAATGTCAGCACCATACGGCATATGGGGCTTGAGTCACTCAACGTTCTCGCTTGCATCGTTTAGTGCACTTGCGGTGTTGGGCGTTCTCGGCACAGGTTTTGCATTTGTACTCTTTGCAACACTTTCAAAGCGCACGGGTGCTGTGCGCAGCATGATCCCTACTTACTTCACACCAATCGTTGGCACAATCCTTGGAACCACGTTCAATAATGAACCGCTGTTGATTCTTTCAGTGGTCGGAATGTTTGTGGTGATTATTGGTGCCTACCTGATGAGCCAACCAGAGACAAACTCGCTCACTTCTGCCACGAAAGCGCAGTAAACGCACCTAGATAACTGAGCCAACCTTCAAATACGTATCAGGAAATCAGGTCCGGATGGGACTTGACCCAAAGCGCAAATTTGGACAGGCCGTTTTCAAGATTTGTTTTAGCACTCCATCCAATTGCATCATGAATACTCTTGGTGTTCGCGTGGGTTGCCGTTACATCACCTATTTGCTGAGGGAGCAAAATTCGCAGTGTCTTTTGTCCTAAAAAGCCCTCAAGCAAGTCAAGGAAATCCCTTATTACGACAGGCGAATTTCCACCAATATTGAACAGTCTCGAGGGGTAGGGGCTTAATCTTGGATTTGGTTCCCTTGGATTGAATTCTGAATCCGTTTCCCGACCGGAAAAAGCTATTCCGACGACACCGTCGACTATGTCATCAATATATGTGAAATCTCGAATGTGATTTCCACTGTTAAATAAATTAATTGGCTCATTTTTAAGAATTGAATTCGCAAATTTCATGGGAGCCATATCGGGTCTACCCCATGGCCCATAAACTGTGAAAAAACGCAGACCAGTACACCGCAGGTCAAAACTGTAAGCGTATGCGTGAGCTATGGCTTCATTAGCCAATTTAGTTGCCGCATACAAACTTATTGGGTGCTGCGTTACTTGGTCTTCTGTGAAAGGCACACTTTCGTTCAATCCATAAACGGAACTTGATGATGCATAGACGAAATGAGAGACATTGAACTCACGTGCTTTCTCAATTACGTTCAAGAACCCAACCAAATTAGTGTCACCATATGAATGTGGATTCGTCAATGCAAATCGAACACCAGCTTGAGCCGCCAGGTGAATCACAATCGACGAATCAAACTTTGAAAACACCATTCCGAGACTGTCACGATCACAGATATCGGTTTCTTCGAATGAGAAATTAGGAAATCTCCTAAGTTTTTCAAGGCGAGCCAACTTTAGCTTGACTGAGTAATAACTATTCAGGTTGTCAATTCCCGTTACATCGTTACCTTCGTCCAGCAAACGAAGTGAAGTTGCAGCTCCGATAAATCCCGCACATCCGGTAACAATGATTTTAGCCACGAAGCCAAATTACCAACAGCCTTAGCAAAATTGTTTGTGACATTTATTTCAATTTCTTAACATAAATGGGAATTTTCGTGTTCAGAAAAATTGATCCTTTTAAAATCTACCGCAATAAAACTTCCTAAACCTTGTAGGTCACTCAGTACTGCAACTTCAGTCGAGCGACTGCGCATTTTCATTGCTACGACATCTGGAGCATGCTTCATGTTCTCCCAATAGGCGTTACCTTCGCGAACCAACTCGTCGATACCCCACTGCGTCAAAAAATCTGCTTGGGTTGCAATAATTGCTCCTGAAGGTAACTGATCAAGCAACACTTGTGTAGTGATGTCTTGTGAGCCAGGGTCGGACAGATAGTGAGTACCCCGACCTTGATCACGGTAAGTGCGCAACCACTCTCGCCACGGAGTGAGCGCCAAATCGGCTGTTGAAGGACTGCAGTAGTCGAAGAGCAGCAATCGGCCGTTACTCATCTGTGACAAACAGTCACGTACCCAGGATGCCGCGGCATCTTGGATCGGCGCACGTGAACCAAGTGGTGCAGCAAGTGGTAGGCATGATGGGACAACATCTGGTGTGCGCAACACTTCAACAAACTGGCCACCAGTTGCCTGTGAAACAAATGCCTCCATCCACGAGCCATCGAATACAAACAATCTGAAAGGCAAATTATCAAGTAACTCGTTTGCCAAGATCACGCCAGTGATAGGGCCGTCTGGCATGGTTTCGCGAGACTCAACACTCTGTGGGTGGAGTGCGCGTTGCGAAGCCGAAATCTCGACGGCAACATAATGCATCGCTCCGAGGCATTCGGGTTGAGCCGCCAAGATACTGCGCGCAAGTGTGCCCGGGCCCGCGCCGCACTCAACAACATCGAATCGACTTGGTGAACCAAGCTCTTTCCACCATGCGTCAAGCGCGCGAGCAATCACCGTGCCAAAGAGAGGTCCGACTTCGGGGCTCGTAATGAAGTCGCCACCACGTCGACCAGCGCGACCACCTGTTGTGTAAAAACCGCCATCGCCATATAACGCGAGCCGCATGTATTCGCTGAATGGAATTGCTCCTCCAGCAGCGGCAATGGCCGCAGTAATTTCGTTAGCCGCCGAAGGCACCAGTGATGCGCGCAATATCGCCGAAGTACATTGCAATGCCTGGCAACACACCAAGTACCAATGTGGCTACGCCTGTAATGCCAAGTGCAAGTGCGAGCGAGCCAGGTGTGCGAATAGGTGTCACGTCACCGTATGGAGCAGGCTTCATCCAGATCTCGCGCATTACGCTGCCGTAGTAACCAAACGCGATCACCGAGTTGACTGCGCCAATGAGCGCGAGACCGTATGCCCAACCAGTGCCTGCGCTGATCAGGGTTTGGAATGCTGCGAACTTCCCGATCCAACCACCTAGTGGCGGAATACCGGCGAGCGACGCAAGAAAAATTGTTGCGAGTGCACCAAGGCCTGGAGCGTAAGAGAACAGACCGCCGAAACTTGAAACCGAGCCACTGCGAGTCTTGCGCGAGACCGCAATGATAACTGCGAACATGCCGAGGTTGGTTGCTGCGTAAATCAGTAGGTACACGACCACCGCACGAAGTGCCGAATCACCAACACCAGCCATGCCTGCAACCGCAAGTGGCATGAGCACGAAGCCACCTTGGCTAATGGACGAGTACGCAATCATGCGAACGACGTTGGTCTGGCGCAAGGCAACCACGTTGCCGACTGTCATCGTGAGAGCCGAGAGCACCCAAATGAATGGTTGCCATACCGACGATGCTGCTGGGAAAGCAACAAACAACAACGTCACGAGTGCAATGAAGCCGGCAGCCTTGGATGCGACCGACAAGAAAGCTGTGATTGGACTTGGTGCACCTTCATAAGTATCTGGTGCCCATGTATGAAACGGAACTGCCGAAACCTTAAATGCAAAACCGACGACTACAAACACAACGCCGAGTGCATGCAGTGCGCTGAGGCCACCGTTGACCGTGATGCTCTTACCCAAGTCGACAAGCAGTGTGCTGTTGGCTGCGCCGTACAAGAGCGACATGCCATACAACATGACTGCAGATGCGAACACACCAAGCAAGAAATATTTAACACCCGCTTCATTGCTCTTGATGTCGCGTTTGCGCCACGCAGCAAGCATGTAGGCAGGGATTGAAAGAAACTCGAGTGCGACAAAAATGGAAACCAGATCGCGGGCTGACGCCATCATGACCATTCCGAGAATGCTCGAGAGTAACAAGAAGTAATACTCACCGCGCCAATACTCACCCTCTTCAACGTGGCTTGACGAAAGAAGGACTACTACATAGCCAGCGATCAAGAACATCGCTTTCATCACAATGCTGAAGTTGTCGACTACATAGCGACCATCAAACATTGACCGCACGTCAACATCACTGAGCCCGAGCGTGAGCACCGGCAAGACTGCTGCAAGCAGCGAAAAGCCGGCGAGAGACGACAACACCCACTTGCGAGACTCGTCCAAGAACAAGTCAGCCAACAACACCACACATAAGCCAGCAGCCAACACCATCTCGGGTGCAAGCGCGTGGTAGTCAACTGTTGGGTTGACCCAAGGAGTGGCGGCGTTGAGTACAGAATTCAGCACGTGATTAGCCCTGGAAGCCTGTGAGTACGCCTTGAACGGCTGGGTCGATGATCTTGAACAACAGGTTTGGCATCAATCCAAACACGATGATCGCAATAAGTAGCGGCGTCCACGAAATCCACTCAAACTTGTTGACGTCTTCGAATGCATGGGTATCACCGTGCGAATCATGTGCTGCGCCAGCGAACTCTGGTTTTGGCTCACCGAATGCGACACGTTGGTAGAGCCACAACAAGTAAGCCGCGGCAAACACTGTGCCGATTGCTGCAATCACCATGTAAACACGAAACACTGTTTCGTTGAGGCCCGGTGCTGGGCTGTAGGCCGACAAGATTGCTGGAAACTCACCCCAGAAGCCTGCGAGGCCTGGCAAGCCAAGCGATGCCATGCAGCACAAACCAAAGATCCAGCCCAGGTGTGGCATTTGCTTGAGTACCCCACCAAGTCGCTTGATCTCGAGTGTGTGATAACGCTCTTTAATACTGCCAGCAATAAAGAACAACATACCGGTAATCAAACCGTGAGCGACCATCCCAAACATTGCGGCCGTCATACCAAAACTTGTCAGCGTCGAAATACCAAGCATCACGAAACCCATGTGCGCAACAGACGAAAACGCAATCAAGCGCTTCATGTCGGTTTGCGCCAAGCAACCGAGTGAGCCATAGATGATGCCTACAACTGCAAGACCACCGATGTACGGGGCCCAAGCTTTTGCAGCAAGAGGCAAGATTGGAATTGCGATGCGCACGAAACCGTATGTGCCCAACTTGAGCAAGATTGCGGCCAAGATGACCGAACCCTGTGTTGGTGCTTGGGTGTGAGCATCGGGCAACCAGGTGTGGAATGGAAACATCGGAACCTTGACGGCGAAGCCGATGAACATGCCCGCAAAAATCCAGATCTGCACGTTGCGCGCAATTGCGCCACCGTTTTCAATCAAGAATGGGATTGAGAAACTCTCTGCGCCAGTTTTGAAGAACAGCGCGAGAAATGCAACGAGCATCAGCGCCGAACCAAACATGGTGTAGAGAAAAAACTTGAGCGATGCATACTGACGATTTTCGCCGCCCCACACACCGATCATGAAGTACATCGGCAAGAGCACGAGCTCGAAGAACACAAAGAACAAGATGAGGTCTTGGGCAATAAATGTGCCGGCCATGCCAGTTTGCAACACGAGCATCAAGATAAAGAACGCCTTTGGATTGCCTGGGTCTGGAACATGGTTGAGGCTGTAGATCACGACGAGCAAGGTGATCACCATCGACAAGATGTAGAGCGGCAAGCTGATGCCATCGAGACCGATGAGGTAACTGCTCTTGATCAGCGGAATCCATTCGTGCTCGGCAACGAACTGCATTGAGCCCGCTTTGTCGAAGTCAAACTTGGTAAGCGTGAAGATACCGACTGCCAATGTGGCGATCGAGGTAAGCAGTGCCACCATCTTGATTATTTGCTCATTTGCTTTTGGCACACCGATCAACAAGAGCACTCCTACCAACGGTAAGAATGTTCCTACACTCAGCACCCAATTTGCGTCACGGAGCATTTCCATGGCGTTGTCTCCCTTTTGTTGTTACGTATTGATAATGACGAGTACGAGTGCAGCAACGGCAGCCGCGCT
>CAXNNK010000035.1:0-8521 GCA_964203725.1 Ilumatobacteraceae bacterium
GCATGAACATCAATTGGATAGACACCGATGAGAATCTTGCACAGATGCTCGCTGATCTTGTTGGTTGCGATCGTTACGCACTCGACACGGAATTTCATCGCGAGCGCACTTATTACCCACAACTTGCGTTGATTCAGATTAAAATTGAAAAGAAGATTTATCTTGTAGATCCGACTCGTGTTGATCTGACTATGTTTGGGGAGGTCTTCGCATCTGATTCTTTGTGTGTTTTACACGCCGCTCAGCAAGATCTAGAGGTTCTCAATCATGCGTGTGGTTCCGCGCCTGTGCGCATTTTTGACACGCAGATTGCAGCAGGTTTTGTCGGAATGTCAACTCCATCTCTGTCTTCACTGATATTGAGCGAACTCAAGATCAGTATTTCTAAAGGCGATCGCCTGACGGATTGGCTCAGAAGGCCGCTCACACCTGACCAAAAAACGTATGCTGCAACCGATGTTGAATATCTGTTCGAGATTCAGGACAAACTTGAATCGCGGCTGAGTGAGTTAGACCGTTTGTCATGGGTTGTTGAGGCTTGTGATGAATTGCGTGTGCGACCTGCAGGTCCTGGAGATCCAACAGATGCATGGCTCCGAGTGAAGGAGGCTCGTGCGCTGAAGGGTCAATCCCGTGGTGTAGCCCAAGCAGTATGTGAGTGGCGGGAGCGCAAAGCAATGGCGGCTGATATTCCACCGCGTCGTGTTCTGTCGGATATCGCAATTTTGGGGATCGCGCAAATAATGCCTGGAACACTTGACGAATTGTTGAAGGCTAGGGGAGTCGAGCACAGGCAGATTGGCGGAGAAGTTGGACGTGAGCTTCTGGCGGCCGTGGAGTCGGGAAAGTCTGTAGTCGTCTCGCTCCCACAAATTGAAAATGATGATGTCGATAAGGAACTCCGTCCGGCCGTTGGTCTGATCACCGCATGGATGAGTGAACTCGCCAGAACTCATCACATTGATGCCACTCTGCTCGGCACCCGAAATGACATTTTGTCACTGTTGCGCAAATCTCCTCAGGGTCGACTGAGCATTGGTTGGCGCGCCGAGATGGTCGGTAAAGATATTGAGCGCATCCTGTCGGGAGAGGCAGGATTGAGTTTCAATGGTCATGGTCGTTTACGACTTCTTCCGACCAATAATCCAACAATCTGAACCAAATAACGCGTTTCTAATGCCCGCGCGGGCTAGGATTTACAGCGATGTTTATCCACTAAGTGGCTACCTCACCGGTAGCCACCCGATCAAGGTTCGGAGCCCTACCGTGAAGAAGGGTCGTCATCGTCGCTTCGAAGAAGCGCGTAAATTGAAGCAGTCCGGGCCAAGCGCCGCTGATCTCGGACTGGGCGGACGCAGCAAGGAAGCCCAGACAGAAGAAGATCAATACGCAGCGATTGCCGAGAAATACGGTGTGCGTTTTGATGAAGATGAAGAAGAGAGCGACGAGAGCGAAGAACGCGAAAGCTAAGTACTGCTATATCTCCAGCGCACCATAGATCCCCCCGAAAATAAGTCAAGAAAGACCATGACACAAACACCTGAGAAGTTGCGCAACATAGCGCTCGTTGCCCACGTTGACCACGGTAAGACCACGTTGCTCGATGCTCTTTTACGTTCGGCTGGCACGTTTGCAGCCCATTCTGCTGTGATCGATCGTGTCATGGACAATGATGATCAAGAACGCGAACGCGGCATCACCATTTTGGCCAAAGCTGCACAAATTGAGTGGAAGGGTACCAAAATCAACTTGGTCGACACTCCTGGTCACGCCGACTTTGGTGGAGAAGTCGAGCGAGCATTGGCCATGGTTGACGGAATTTTGCTCCTCGTTGACGCTGCTGAAGGTCCGCTTCCGCAAACTCGTTACGTATTGTCTAAGGCTCTTGCTCTTGATCTTCCGGTCATCTTGGTCATCAATAAAGTTGACCGCCAGGATGCGCGTCCAGAAGAAGTACTGCATGAAGTTGAACAACTCTTTCTCGATCTCGCACACGCCGATCATCACTTGTCCTTCCCAGTGTTTTCTGCCGTGGCACGAGACAGCTTGGCCATGTCAGGTATTGGCATGCCGGCTGCAGATGGTGACTTGTCGCCTCTGATCGATGCCATTGTCGATCACATTCCTGCTCCTCAGAACGACATGAATGCACCACTTCAAGCAATGGTCACCAACTTGGATGCTTCTGACTATTTAGGTCGTTTGGCAATTGGTCGAGTGATTTCAGGAGTAATGCGCAAAGGCGATCAAGTCTCGCTATGCCAGAAACCTACCGATGACAATCCAGCACCAGTGCTCAAGCGCAAACTGAGTGGCCTGATGGCGTTTCACGGCATTGATCGAGTAGACGTTGCTGAAGTGATTGCGGGCGACCTCTTCATTATGAGTGGTATTGATGAAGTTGAAGTAGGCGACACGATTGCCTCAATTGACAATCCAGTTCCCCTCTTGCGTCTAGAAGTTGACGAGCCAGTGTTGCGTATGAGTTTCGGTGTAAACACGTCACCATTCGCAGGCAAGGATGGCAAATATCTCACAAGTCGCCACTTGCGCGATCGCTTGCAAAAAGAAATTCTTGGCAACGTTTCCATTAAAATCGCCAACACCGAGTCAACAGACGTGATGGAAGTTGCTGGTCGCGGAGAGTTGCAACTTGCTGTGTTGATTGAAAACATGCGCCGTGAAGGTTATGAGTTGCAAGTAAGTCGTCCAGAGGTCATCACGAAGGAAGTGAACGGCAAGAAGCATGAGCCTCTTGAGTCGGGTACTTGTGACGTGCCAGACGAATACGTGGGCGCTGTAACTCAGGCACTTGCACCTCGTAAGGGTCGAATTACCGATCTTCGGCCTGGCGATGCCAATCGCACGATTGTCTATTTTGAAGCGCCATCACGTGGTCTCATTGGGTTTAGGTCATTGCTCCTCACCGTGACACGAGGAACAGCGCTCTTGCATCAAAGCCTCGCAGGATGGATGCCGTGGGCGGGCGAGCTGCCACATCGTCTTGGTGGAGCAATGGTTTCTGACCGCATGGGTCCTGCAACTGCATATGCGCTCGACAACCTTGAACAGCGTGGAACCCTGTGTATCTCACCAGGCGACGAGCTTTATGAAGGCATGGTCGTTGGCGAGAATGCTCGAGAAGAAGAGATGGTTGTCAATGCTGTTCGCGCGAAGGAAAAGAACAACATTCGCACACACAGCCACGACGAAGGCATCAAACTGGCCACGCCAGTCACACATACTTTGGAAACAGCTATCGAATGGATCGCTGATGACGAGTTGGTGGAAGTAACTCCACTCAATGTGCGAATTCGTAAGAAGTACTTGACGATCGAGGATCGTCGAAAGTACACAAAGAAAAACTCAAACTAACGTTATTTTGCTTTCTTGCGAGTTGGGTTCTTGAGAGAGACCTGTGGGTGTGGACGTGGTGTTGATCGCTTTTCTTCCAATAATTTCACCAAGGTCTTGTATGTCTTTGATCCGATGAGTTCAACGATTTCATCTTTGAGGTATTGATACACGGGATCTTTTCCAACAAAAGCCGCAGGATCGTCGGTGCACCACCAATGGAATTCGAGACCACCCTCACCCCAATCGCGACGCTTCCACTCACGAAGATGCGAAATCACATGTCCATCGTCTTCCGTATGCTCGTCAAGACGAAGTGGAACTTGCCAGCAGACATCAGGTTTCCAATCCATTGGGCGCTCACCAAGCTCAAGTGCTGCGATATGAAATGCGCAACCCATTCCACCTTCAAAGCCCGGATCATTGTGGAAAATACACGCGTCGTTTACTCGACGAGTGGCATCAGAACCATCGCGATTCTTGATCAACCAACGGTTGTCGGCACCTTTCGCGTGTTTTTGCCAATGTTCTGGCTTGAGACGCTTCACGGATTTCTTTACCGAAGCAAGATCTTTCTTGTCAATGAAGTGAGCACCGTAACTGCAACATCCTTGTTGCAGCTTGGTTGCATCATCATCTAAAACGCCTTTACAGCCAGATCCATAAATGCATGACCAATTTGAGAGCATAAAAGTGGAATCAATCATCCACGTTTGTTCGGCGTCTGGGTCGGTGAAACTGATCCACTCGTGAAGTTCTTCAGGTCTTGACATAAGTTGAGACGCTAGACGATAGAAGTGATGAAGATGTGTCATTAGGTAACAAAGCTTCGAAATTTCCACCGTATCAATGTCATACTTGTTGCATGCCATCTTCACAAGACGAAGCGATCAACGACATTGTCTCCAGACTTGAGTCCATTTCTGAGGAGATCGCTGACAAGGCACTCGACGTACTCAAGTCAGCCCACCGGGAAGGTGCTTCGAAACGTCCGGAAACCGAGCGTCAACTCACTCAGGCGCGACGAGCTATTGAGAAAGCGATTGGTGTGCTGACGCGGCTTGATTGATCGTGTGTTGATTTACAAAATTGATGAGGCTGCGCAAGCCACCAGCATCACTCCGTTCAGGGTCAAACCGAATGCGAAATTTATCAAGTTGGTCGTTGTCTGACTTTTCTGCGGGGTGGGGAGTTGCTTGTTCAAATAATCCTGATCGGAGAATGTGAGCAAAATTGCGATTGAGATCGTCCACTAGTTGGGGAGACGGTTCGTTCTTGAGGCGCATAATCAGGTGTTTGCCAATGAAACGGATCGAGTGATAATTGCGATAAAAGTCGTTGATTTCGTTCGTTGCATCATCGATCGAGTCACACACTCGATACAGAGCAAGATCGGCTGGCGATACAAGATTTCGCGTGAGTAATTGCGTTCGTATGAGATCGTCAATTGCATGCCAAAAACGGTCTCCTGGAAGGTCAAGCAACACAATCGGCACTGGCACACCCTTTCCAGTTTGCGTCAGGGTAAGCAGTTCAAACGTTTCGTCAAGAGTTCCAAAACCGCCTGGAAGACATAAAAATGCATGTGATTCTTTTACAAGCATCAATTTACGAGTGAAAAAATATCGCATCGAAACATACTTGTCATCGCCAGCGATTATCGAATTTGCTGAAGACTCAAATGGCAAGCGGATGGACACCCCGATTGATTGCTCACGACCAGCGCCTTCCATCCCTGCTTCCATGATTCCTGGACCTGCACCGGTAACAACCATCCAACCTTGATCTGCGAGTTTCTTGGCCACATGCTGTGTGTGCAAATAGAGCGGATCGTCCTTTTTGGTACGGGCTGAGCCGAAGATGGTGACTTTGGATCGTTGTGTGTAGGGCTGAAACATGGCGAATGCTTCCCGCATCTCTTTGAGCGCAGATGATGCAATCTTCATGTCAAGAGTGGAGGTGCGATCGTTGCCAAGCTCGAGACTGGTCTTGATCAACTGTGAAACATAATCATTGTCGTGCGTCGATCCAAACTCACCAACGAGGTCATCGATTGCCTTGTTGAGATCAAGCATTGATTTCATGTGCGAAGAGCATTGTCCTTTACCGTCAGAGCCTCGATCAGTTCGCTAAAACTTTGCTGAAACGACGCGACACCTTCCCGTTCGAGTTGCAATGCGACATCGGCTACATCAACCCCTATGTTGGCAAGTGAAGTCCAGCGAGTGTTCGCCAAGTCAACGTCCTTGTCAATGGTGACACTCGGCGTACCGTGGTCGCTAAATGCAATCATTGTGGCATCGGGGAGCGTGTTGACTGTGAAGGGACCAATCAACTGATCGACGTACAAGGTGTCCGGGTAAGCAGGATTCTTCGTCGATGTCGATGCCCATAGTGGTCGTTGAACACGAGCGCCCCGACGTACAAGAGCAGACCATCTTGGCCCAGAAAATGTTCGTTCAAAGAGTGTGTACGCAATTTTGGCCTGAGAGATCGCGGCAGTGCCACACAATTCATTTGCTTCTTGAGTGCCAATTGCATGAAGTCGACGATCAATTTCGGAATCTACACGTGATATGAAAAAACTTGCAACGCTTGCAACTCCGTCTAACGAACTTGTTGTCTTGGCAGCCAAGAGTTCAAGACCATCGATATACGCGTCCATCACGGCTTGGTAGCGCTCCAGGCTAAAAATAAGGGTGACGTTGACATTTCGTCCCTCGCTGATCATTGTGCGTATCACAGGAATTCCCTCAACGGTTGCAGGAATTTTGATCATGACGTTTTTTCTTGCGACACGATCGTCAAGAAGACGTGCAGCGGTCTGGGTTGCATCTATATCGTGCGCTAAATTTGGGTCGACTTCGACGCTCACGAAGCCATCTGAACGATTTGAATACTCATAGAGAGGTTCGAACAATTCGAGTGCGTCCTGAATATCTTTGACTACGAGCTCCCAATAACTCTCAATCGGCTGCAGCCCTTGTAACACGAGAGATTTGAACTGATCGTCATAGTCATTGGATCCCTGAATAGCCTTTTGGAAAATTGTTGGGTTTGATGTAAGACCACGGATTCCAGTGTCAAGAATATTGAGCAACTGACCAGAGGTGATGAAATCGCGTTTGAGATTGTCGAGCCATGGACTCTGACCGCATTCATCAAAAAGACGCACAAGGCGATGCGCAGACATCAGTTTTGCTCTTCGGATACAAGCAGGCGTAATGCGCAATCAACAACATGTTGCAGATTAATGCCGAGGTTGTTCATCACCACACTGCCTGGAGCACTCGCTCCAAAACGATCGATGCCTACCGACTCGTCAGCATATTTTGCCCAACCAAATGTGCTTCCTGCTTCAACAGACAACACAGGAATTGACTTTGGAAAGACTGTTGACTTGAATGCTTCAGTCATTTGTTCAAAACGATCCCACGACGGCATACTCACAACTTGTACAGAAATACCAGATTCTTCGAGTGCCGATGCCGCCTCTACACACAAAGAAACTTCGCTACCGGATCCGACAAGAACAATGTGAGGTGTTGACTGTGCCGAACGAATTATGGCGGCTCCCGTTGCAATTGCAGAACCGTCCGTAGAAATTGGTAGCGATTGACGGCTCAGAATGAGCGCCGTTGGACCATCGTGATCGGCGGCGTCGCGCCAAGCACGGGCTGTTTCGTTTGCGTCTGCCGGGCGCACAACGTGCAGACCAGGAATGATCCGCAATGATGCAAGCTGCTCGACTGGTTGATGAGTCGGTCCATCTTCACCGACACCGACCGAATCGTGCGAGAAAACAAAAACAACTTTTGCTTTTGAAAGAGCCGCAAGCCGAATGGCGGGCCTCATATAGTCGGCAAAAACGAAAAAAGTACCACCCACTGGCAGCACCCCACCGTGGAGAGCCATACCTACCATTGCTGCACCCATTGCATGTTCGCGAATTCCAAAATAGATCTGTTGACCTTGAGGATTTTGCGATGACTGCGCGCTCATAGCACTGATTTTGACACCAGTGTTTCCTGTGAGATCGGCGGATCCGAGCATCAATCCGGGGAGATCAGCCATACTTGAAGCAATTGCCTGGGGCATCGCCTGCCGAGTTGCGAGATTTGAATCTTGAGCGAACATTGGCATATCCGACGTCCATTGAACACTCGGTTGCGGATTCCAGCACAACTCAAACTGTTCATCAAGTGGAAACGAATCGTAAGCCGCTGCTAGTGATGCACAACGATTTTTTGCGAAGTCGCGCGACGCCTGGACAACGTTGGACGGCGCCCAGAACGGTTCATTCGGTATGCCGAGCACAGCTTTAGTGCGTTCAACATGTTCGGCAAGAAACGGATTGCCGTGGGCTTCATGGCTGTCGGTGAAGTCGGGGGAAGGAAAACCAATATGCGTTTGCAACACGCACAGTGTTGGAGAACCACGATGATTCCTTGCCTTGTTCAATGATGCTTCGAGAGCGTCTAGATCGTCACCAATTTCGCCGAGCTGCAACACATTCCAGCCGTATGAAGCAAATCTCGCTACTACATCATCTGAGCAAGTAAGTGCTGTGCTTCCATCGATCGTGATTTTGTTGTCGTCGTAAATACAGATCAAGCGGTCGAGCGCAAGGTGCCCCGCCAGCGATGCCGCTTCATGGCTGATGCCCTCCATCAAACATCCGTCACCTGCAATCACGTACGTGTGGTGATCCATGAGGGTTGCATCAAAGCGAGATCGTAAATTGCGTTCGGCTATAGCCATTCCAACAGCATTTGCAAAACCCTGACCGAGAGGACCAGTGGTTACCTCGACGCCAGGTGTATGACCAGCCTCTGGATGTCCTGGTGTTTTTGAATCATATTGACGGAAGTTTTTAAGGTCGTCAACTTCCAATCCGTAACCGTTGAGAAACAACATTGCGTATTGCAGAATCGATGCGTGACCTGCAGAGAGAATAAAACGGTCACGATTGCGCCACAGTGGTGCCATCGGCGAATGATTCATGATTCGCGAATATAAAACATGCGCAAGTGGAGCCAGTGCCATTGCGGTTCCTTGGTGACCGCTCTTTGCCTTGAGTGGAGCATCCATCGCGATACCGCGAGCGATGGCGATGATTTGGCGGTCTACATCAGGAGCAAGACGAGGCAAAGTATTCACGGCGGCG
>CAXNNK010000036.1:0-8512 GCA_964203725.1 Ilumatobacteraceae bacterium
GCATTGCATGTTGCCGAAGTTGCAACTGCATACGATGTCGATTGCGACATTCAGGGTGGTGGCATTGCAGGTCAGGCCGGTGCGTTGCGCATGGCGATTGCTCGCTCACTTCTCGAACTCGATCCAGAGCGTCGTGGATTGTTGCGCAAAGCCGGATTGCTCACTCGTGACTCACGTAAAAAAGAGAGCAAGAAGTACGGTCTCAAGAAGGCGCGCAAGGCGCCACAGTACACAAAGCGTTAATCCGCTTTATTGCTTCGCGACTTTGGTCGCGTGGATCGGAAGTGTGTAGATGCTTCGATTTGGAACAGACGGTGTTCGTGGGGTTGCCCTCACCGAACTGACCGAACAATATGTCGTCGACCTTGGCTTTGCTGCGGCCACGGTGTTGTCGCTGAAGCACATTGTGATCGGACGAGACACGCGTGAATCTGGCTTGGTTTTGCAAACAGCGCTCGCACGTGGCTTTGCGGCAGGCGGAGCAACAGTTGAGTTGCTCGGTGTTGCACCAACACCCGCAATTGCATTTGCTGCTGCGCAGCGGGGTTGCGCGGGTGCTGCTGTCACCGCGTCGCATAACCCCTATGCAGATAACGGAATCAAGATCTTTGGTCTGGGTGGCATCAAACTGACCGACGATCAAGAACAGTTGATTGAGGCAGCTTTGGCTGCGGTCACGCCACAAAGTAGCGCCGTATCTGTTGGTGCAATTACCGAGTCAATTGCGGCGATCAATGACTATCGCAACAGCATCGAAGGCCTAGTGCCAAGCCGAGCATTTGCCGACATTCGGATTGTGGTCGATTGCGCGAACGGCGCAATGAGTGATGTTGCCCCGTATGTGTTTGCTCAACTTGGCGCAACTGTTATCGCGATTCACTGCGAGCCCAACGGTAAAAACATCAATGCAGAATGCGGTGCAACGTATCCAAAAATAATTGGCGAGGCCGTGCGTTTGCATCAGGCAGCAATTGGCCTGGCTTTTGATGGTGATGGCGATCGTGTCATCGGTGTTGACCACGTCGGCAACATTGTCGACGGAGATCACCTGCTTGCCCTCGCCGCAATTGACATGCACGAGCGCAAAGTGTTGGATGGCAATGGCGTGGTGGTGACAGTGATGACCAACGCTGGCTTTCATGAGTCGATGGCGCAGCACGGAATCACTGTGGTGACGACGCCTGTTGGTGACCGAAGTGTGTTGATTGCGCTGGACGAAAACAAGTTTGTATTGGGTGGCGAACAAAGTGGCCACATCATTTATCGCAAAGACGCAACAACCGGTGACGGATTGCTCGCCGGCGTACGACTTGTAGATCTTGTGCGGCGCAAAAATGTGACGTTGCAGAAACTTGCTCAACAGGCAATGACATCGTTGCCGCAGATTTTGATCAACGTGCGTGTCGAGTCGGTGGCGACCGATCTTGCAACACAGTTTGCACAAGAAATAGCAGCAGCCGAGCGCGACCTCGACGGAGTGGGCCGAGTCTTATTGCGCGCAAGTGGCACCGAACCAATGGTCCGGGTGATGGTTGAAGCCCAATTTGAAGAGACCGCAAATAGCGTGGCGCAACGCTTGGCAGCCAGTGTGATCAAGCGCCTTGGCGGATCTCGGTAGCCTGTAATACATGTGCGGCATCATTTGCATCGTGTCGCGGCCTTCGGTCCGGCCACTGCCGTTAGCAGCCGACTTATTGGACGCACTCGACAAGGCAATTACAGCGGGCAACATCGGTGCGATAGCCGAATGTGCCACTCACGTAGCAGCAGTCGATGCGGCTTTGCGCGGCGAATCAGGCACTGCGGCTTTGGTAGACAACCTGCAACTCGTAGGTGGACTTGTTTTGCGCCTCGACCAACTTGACGTGATTGCCTTGCAGGCAGAGCAAGTGCTTGAAGCAGCGACCGGAGTGAGTACACAAGAAGTCGAGCGCCGAAGCAACGAGCTGATTGCGCTTCGAGATGCCACGTGGTCACTGCGCAATGATCGTTTGCGCACGGCAAAACTTGTGGGTGAACTCGCAGGCAAGAGCGCGAGCGATAGCGCTCGAAATGCATATCTCTCAATTCAGCAATCTTTTTCGGCGCTTGACCGCATGGAAGTACGGGGGCGCGACTCTGCTGGCATCAACCTGCTGGTGTGGGGACACGGACTCGATGCCAACGATCCTCGTGTCAAGCCTCTGCTCAAAGGTCGACTTGACGACAATCTTTTTACATCTGGCTCAGTGCGCGTCGGTGCGGGTGCAGGTGCGGGTGCAGGTGCGGGTGCAGGTGTAGGTACGAAGTCTTGGTCGTTTGTGTACAAAGCCGCTGCCGAGATTGGCGAACTTGGCGACAACACACGAGCAATGCGTCACGCAGTTACCAACGATGCACTCCTTCGTTTATTGGTGAGTCAGCCAGGCGCAAGATTGTCGGTGCTCGGTCACACAAGGTGGGCGAGTGTTGGTATTATTTCAGAAGCAAATGCGCATCCGGTCAACAGCGAAGAAATTGAAACAGACACTGCACTGCCGTTCTTAGTTTCTGCACTCAACGGTGATGTCGATAACCATGCCGATATCAAAGTGCGCAACGGGCTCAAAATTGCAGAGCCAATTACCACCGACGCGAAAGTGATACCAACTGTCGTTGCTCGCAAAAATGCAGCAGGCGCCGATTTGGTGAGTGCATTTCGACAAACAGTTGGCGAGTTTGATGGTTCGGTTGCAATTGCCACGGCCAGTGCAGACGAACCAAACAAGGTGTTGCTCGCGCTTCGTGGAAGTGGTCAGGGTCTGTACATTGGCCTTGCAGAAGACCGTTTTATTGTTGCAAGCGAACCGTATGGCGTCGTTGAAGAAACCATGCGCTATGTGCGCATGGACGGCGAGGCTCTGAGCGACGTAAACAATCCCTCTAGTCGCGGCCAAGTCATCGTGCTTGACGGCGACCTTGCAGGCGCCATTGACGGCATGTCAATGCTTGCCTACGACGGAACCGATCTGGGATTAAACGAATCACATGTTGCAGTAGCCGAGGTGACAACGCGCGACATTGATCGCGGCGAGCACAAACATTTCTTGGCAAAAGAAATAGGTGAAGCGCCAGCAAGTTTCCGCAAGACATTGCGCGGCAAGATCAGTGAGCGAGATGGAAATCTTTTTGCGTCGCTCGATACATCAGTAGTGCCACAGCACGTGATTGATGCGTTGTCGGCAGGCAAGATTGCGCGCATCCGAGTGATCGGGCAGGGTACGGCAGCAATTGCTGGGCGTAGTTTGGTGCAGTTATTGCGCACTCTTGTTGATCATCGAGTACAAGTAGATGCGTTGCCGGCAACCGAACTGTCTGGATTTCAGTTGCAACTCGACATGTCCGACACACTCGTGATTGCAATCAGCCAAAGTGGCACGACGACCGACACCAACCGCACGGTCGACTTGGCGCGTTCGCGCGGATCTTCGGTGCTGGCCATTGTTAACCGCAGGGGTAGCGAATTGGCTGCTAAGGCCGATGGCGTGTTGTATACATCTGACGGACGTGACGTAGAGATGAGCGTTGCGAGCACCAAGGCGTTTTATTCGCAGGTGTCGGCGGGAGCCTTGCTTGCATGTGCATTGTCGAGTGCACTCGGATCAGGCACCGATGCTGCTCGACATCAACTGTTGACCGCGCTTCGCACAGTGCCAGACGCGATGAATCGCGTTCTCGAGATGCGACCACAAATTGCTCAGGCCGCACGTCAGTTTGCACCTGCTCGCCGTTACTGGACTGTTGTGGGCAATGGCTTTAACGCCGTTGCTGCCGAGGAAGTGCGCATCAAGTTGTCGGAATTATCGTACAAGTCAATTGCTTGTGACATCACGGAAGACAAGAAGCACATTGACTTGTCATGCGAGCCAATGATTTTTGTTTGTGCCGCAGGTTTGTCAGATGGCACTGCTGCTGATGTTGCCAAAGAAATCGCTATCTTCCGCGCGCACAAAGCATTGCCGATTGTGGTTGCAACACAAGGAGAGCAACGGTTTGATGCTGCAGCCGCAGTGATCTCGGTGCCACAAGTAGACCCGAGCGTTGCATTTATTTTGAGCGTGATGGTGGGTCACATTTTTGGTTACGAAGCAGCCCTTGCCATTGACGCCCTCGCACGACCACTGCGTGCGTGCCGCGAGGTGGTGGAGCACGCAGTAGAGCGCGGCGGAATTGGCAGCGAACTCTTGGTCAAAGTGCGCGCAGAGATTGGCGTGCCAGCAACGAGGTTCTTTGATGCACTCACAACTGGCGACTACGACGGAAACTTAGAACCATCTACTGCCGTGCGCGTCGTAACGATGCTGCGCGACGTGATGGCCAGCGATCCGCTGCAATCATTTCAAAACAACACCGGCAAGATCAGTTCTCCTGAAGCATTGCTCGATGACTTAACAAGTTCGCTCACACGCTCGATCGACGAACTCACTCGACCAGTTGATGCGATCAAGCATCAGGCAAAAACTGTGACTGTTGGTATTTCGCGCAGCGACGAAGGGTTGCTCGACCGAGCGCTCGTGCAAGCGGTGCTCAACGCCGGCGTTGCACGCGACAGATTGTCATACAAGACGCTCAAGGTCGTTGCCGACTTGGATGCTGCAGTTGCAAGCATTGTTGGCTTTACTCGTTACAGCATTGAAGGCGACGTTGATGGCAACTCTGCAACTGTCAGCGTGGTTGACCGCGGAGGAATATCGCGCGAACTGACATCGCGAGTTGATCGCAATAGCAACTTGGTGGGCACCAAGCATCGAGTGGCAAGTGACCGCAATGTGTTGGTGGCGCGCGGACGACGCGACGGCCGCACCGTGATCTTTGTGCCAGAAACAAAAGGCTCGCTGACCACTGGCATCACGCTGTTGCACGTGTTGTTTCATGATCGTTTGCCAGCCGCAGTGATGCGCACAGTGTTGCAAGGGTACGACGATCGCTTTAATCGTTTAGTCGACTGGGTCACAGAAACCGAAGGTTCGTTCAGGGAAGACCGTCTTGCCGAAGTATCGGTGGCCGACCTATTGATCTCGCCGATTACGGAAAATGCAGACCACTGGCGCACGCCGACAACGGGAAACTAGGGGAGCCCATGCTTGGCATCGGTATTGACGCTGTAGACATCGATCGTTTTCGACGCGCGCTCGATCGCACACCAAATTTTCGCGCACGTGTTTTTACAGCAGAAGAACTACATGGTTTGGCAAATAAAAATGATGATGCGCCGAGCCTTGCTGCCCGGTTTGCGGCGCGTGAAGCAACCATGAAAGTACTTGGTGTTGGCCTCGGCGCTTTTGATATGCACGATGTGTCAATTGAGCGCCAATCAAGTGGCCAACCAACATTGCGTGTCACGGGTCGTGCGCTCAAACTTGCTCTTGAAAAAGGCATTTCACAGTGGCACGTGTCGTTGTCGCACACCGATCAACTTGCGGTTGCAGTAGTCGCTGCCGCATGAAGTCGCGATGGGCGTGGGCAGACATCAACTTGAGCGCATTGGCGCACAACGTTCGTGTCTTAGTAACTGAATCTGCACCGAGTGAAGTGTGGGCTGTAGTGAAGGCCAACGCATATGGACACGGTGCGCTGCAATGTGCAACAACCGCAATTGAGAGTGGTGCCAGTGGCTTGTGTGTTGCGCTTGCAGATGAGGCAATTGCATTGCGACAAGCCGGTGTGAGCGCACCAATTTTGGTGATGAGCGAGCAACCAGCAGATCAACATAAAGACATGATCAAGTACGGGCTCATTGCAACGTTGTACAACAGAGCAATGATCGAGCACTACGGAAGCGTTGCAACGCAACTTGGCATAGTTGCTGCAGTGCACCTCAAGGTTGACACAGGCATGCACCGAGTTGGCACTCATCCACAGCAAGCCAACGAGATGGCACAACTCATTGCGGCACAATCATGGTTGCAGCTGGACGGTGTTTATACACACCTTGCAACTGCCGATGTTGCTGAACATGAAGCAACTGCGCGACAAATTGCCGAGTTTGATCACGTCTGCAACGAATTGAAACTTGTTGGACTTTTGCCAAGTCGCGTGCATATTGCAAATTCATCAGCAACAATGAATCACATTGGTGTTGCCAGCCAGATGAGCAATGCACCAACGATGACTCGGGCTGGCATTGCTATGTATGGCATTGCAGCCGATGCCAGCAGTAATTCGTTTGGAAACGCATCTGTTGAAAAATTGCAACCAGTGATGTCGCTGAAGTCGAGAGTTTCCCATGTGCAGTGGGTTGAAGCAGGAGATGCCGTGTCATACGGCTTACGCCGCACACTCAATCAACGCTCGTGCATTGCGACATTGCCGATTGGTTATGCCGACGGAGTTCCGCGCAGTTTGTGGACGTCGGGAGAGGTGATACTCGGTGGCAAACGGCGAACAATTGCTGGAGTGATCACGATGGATCAGATGATGATCAATTGTGAAGCCGATGACGTACAAGTTGGCGATGAAGCGGTTCTCATCGGCACACAAGGCGAATGCCACGCATCTGTCAATGACTGGGCACGTCAATTGGAAACGATTGGGTACGAGATTGTGTGTGGCATCAGTGCAAGAGTGCCTCGCAACTACATACGATAAATCGTCTAACTGCCCATGATTCGACTCAACGCACACAGCACCGATGACACCCGTGATATCGCCCAAGCGATTGCGATGTTGGCACGGGCGGGCGACATGATCGTGTTAGTTGGTGAAATGGGAAGTGGCAAGACAACCTTTAGCCAACACTTTGCTCATGCGATCGGTGTTACCGAGCCGGTGACATCACCCACATTTAATTTGCTTCACAACTATGCGGGCGGCCGCTTGCAGTTGCATCACGCCGACCTCTACCGACTTGAGCGCACAGGCGAGTTGGACGACTTGGGATTGACCGACCTGCAAGAAGCCGGCGGGGTGATGTTGGTGGAGTGGGGTGATGTTGTGGGCGATGCACTTGGCTCTGGACTTGTTTTGACGTTGAGTTTTCCCGACGCTGTTGTGTCTGATGATTCTTTGACAATGCGCCAGATTGAGATTGACTGGCGCGGCATGCAATGGGAAACACGGTGGGACAAACTGCGCTCGTCATTGTCAAAATGGGCAACTGCATGATTATTTTGTCAATTGACACAGCAACTGACGGAGTGAGTGTTGCAATTGCCGACGGCACTCGAGTCTTGGCGTCAAGCGAGATGCGCAGCGAAAAACAACACGCGGAAGTATTGACACCAATGATTGATTTTGTGCGCAAGCAAGCCGCAGTTTCGTTTGGTGACGTTGGTGCAGTTGCCGTCGATATAGGCCCAGGTTTGTTTACCGGAATGCGCGTCGGTATTGCATCGGCAAAGGCAATCGCTCAAGTGCTTGATGTGCCGATCATTGGCGTGACGAGTTTGGATATTTTGGCAACTGGGGTCGGTGACACCGATGATGTGGTTGCTTGCGTTATTGATGCTCGGCGTGGCGAGGTGTATTGGTCGATGTATCGGCACATCGACGGCAAACTGCGCCAGGTAACAACACCACAAGCAAGCACAGTAGAAGAATGTGCACTGCAGGCGATTGACCGCGGTCAATCGACGTTGTTTGTAGGCAATGGCTCACTGCGGTATCGCAACGAAATTGAGCAAGTAGTGACAGGAGTATTGCCAAGGTTTGAATTTGCCGATGACAAGGTGGCTACACCCTCTGCTGTCGTGCTCGCCCAGATTGCTCACGAGCGTGCACTACGCCAAGAGTGGCAAGAAGCCGACACGTTGGTGCCCGAATATTTGCGCTTGCCAGACGCCGAAATCAACTGGGCAACACGGAGTGCGTCATGAGAGGCGACAATCCGGTGCTTCAGATTGCAACCATGCAGCGCAAACACATTCGCGACATCATGCCCATTGAAAATGTTGTCTATCCGCGACCGTGGACAGAAAAAGTGTTTGTCGAAGAAATTGAAATGATGGGTCGAGGCAGACGTCATTACGTCGTCGCTCATATTGGCAAAGTGCTTGTGGGGTATGGCGGATTGTTGTTTGCTGAAGACGACGCACACGTCACCAATATCGCTGTAGATCCTGACTGGCACTTACGAGGGGTTGCAACCGAGTTGATGCTGGAGTTGGCAGCCGAGGCACGCAACCGAGAATGTGAGGCCCTCACGCTCGAGGTGCGGCACACCAATACCGCAGCACAAGAGTTGTATCGAAGGTTTGGCTTCGTGCCGGCAGGAATTCGTCAAAAGTATTACGAAAACACCGATGATGCAATTGTGATGTGGTGCACCGACATCCAGAGTGACGAATATTCACAGCGGCTTGCCAAGATCGTGCAGACACGACCATGAACATGACCACGAGCGCCGACAGATTATTTAGCGACAGCACGGTGGTGCTCGGCATCGAGACAAGTTGCGACGAGACTGCTGCTGCGGTCGTCATGGGTGGCAACGATGTGCTGTCGTCGGTGGTGGCAACACAAATTGATTTACATGCGAGGTATGGCGGCGTCGTTC
>CAXNNK010000037.1:0-8439 GCA_964203725.1 Ilumatobacteraceae bacterium
AACAGGATCATTGAGCAAGAAGCCGTCTTCATCACACACAGGTGCAAGCGCGCACTTACCAATGCCGAGTTTGCGCAAGTCACGAACTGTGAGCATTTGAGCAAGACGTGCAGCGTCTGGTCCGACAATTTCGACTTGTCGCTGACACGAGACATCCCAAATCTGCACGCTTTCGCGTAAGTGAAAGTAATCTTCCTCAACACCACGAAAACGTGTTGGCAGCAGCATGTGGTTATAGATCGTGTATGCCTCGACACCGAATTTTTCGATGCGGCTCGAAAATGGTGTTGAGCGTGTACGACGCGTGATTGCAAGAGCAGGAATACTCATGGTCCAACCCACTTAATGGTGCAGATTTCGGCGCTTCGGCCCTCAAAGTTCCAGACTCGGCCAAATGCACGGACTCTGCCCTGCAGGGCTTTTGCCACAATCACTTCTGGTCCCATCCAGTATTGAGTGTTGACAACGCTTACTTCTTCAGATTCTCGTAACCCACCAATTGGCTCAACTGAACCCTGGATGAACTTGCCTACCGACAATGTTCGCTTGCCATTCTCGGTAGTGAATGTAATCGGTGCGCGTTCTGCACCGAGATACTCGCCAACAAGCAACTTAAATAACCCAGTTGTGCCGCGAGCCGAGCCTCGAAAAATATCTTCGAGTTTTGCAAACTGCTCATCAGTTGCGCGATCATCGATCCACAATGCAAGAGTCCAGTTGCCGCGCTCCATCTTTCCCGGAATGTCGAGCAACATTCCAACGTTGAGACCCGACAGGTCAACTGATCCAGCATGCCCCTTGTCGATACGTACACCAGCCCAAGCCTGACAATAGCCCTCGGTCGGAGGATGAGTGCCGAGGGAAATCACGCATGGACAAAAAACTGTGCAATTGCAATTCAGAATAAGTTCGCCTTCTAATGACCATGGATCCATGTTGTCTCTCTTTCGTGATTTTTCGTGATTCTTGAATTAGTTGTGTAAATGATTTGATGGTTGCGCGCCAAAAACAAACTGCAGAACGAGTAATGCAAACCCACCCATCACAAGCGCAACACCAAGTGGCTTCGTCACTCTCTTGCCGATCGTAGGAAATTTTTCTACCGCCATGACTCCTGCACTCAGCACCATGAACAATATGTTTGACATTCCTCCTGCCAACGCGAGCAGCATAAGTGCCCAGCAACAGCCAATGCATGTCAAACCATGCCGAAAGCCCATCTTCATTCCTCCGGCAATGCCGTCGCGCCAAAAACGCATAAAGAAAGTCATTGGAGCAACGCACTGCGTCAGACAATTCGCTTTGAGCGCCGAGAATTGATATCCGCCAGCAAGAATCAGAAGGCCGCCACTCAACCACAGAGATGAGCGATGGCCTTCAACCCATCCGACATTGGTCAACACTCTTTGCAACGCAGTAGCAACGACTGAGAAACCAATCCACATCGTGGAGTACACGGCCAAAAACATCCACCACACCGTTATCGAACCGGTGCGCAAGATATTTCTCAGAACCCCGAGCACGGGCACCGCTGTAGTGGACATCATCACCAGCGACATGAGTGCCCACATGGCAAACGTTGCTCGCCAACCAACTTGATGCTGTGTGGCTTGCGCACTCGACACCCGTATCAAAGCGATCCAGCCGAGTGACACCAACCCAAAAAAACCAACCCACGCAACATCGGGTCGCGGCATTGCACGAAGCTCGACTGGTTGACTTGTTGTTTCCATTATCTGATCACTATAGTGATCAGATTGTGAGCAGCAAAATCAGTCGTCCACAGCACGAAACCTCCGTCTTCGATTCGATTCGCTTTGCTCAGTTGCTCACAAAGCGTCGTCAGCAACTCGAGATGACAACACGACAACTTGCGAAGCGGGCAAACATCTCTCAGCCATACGTAGTTGCCTTAGAACGCTCTAGAGATGGCATTGATGGCAAAAACAACAATGCGACACGCCCATCGCCCACTGTCGACATGATCGGCAGGCTTGCATCCGCATTGAGTATGAGCGCTCATGAATTGTTTTCGCTTGCAATGAGACCCGCAGGCAAGCACATTCTGCTCTTTACAGAAGATGACACAATGTCGTCGCTTGATAGAGCACGTGAGGCATCGACGAAGGGCGCTTCGACGTCGCACAGCATGCCCCAGGAGTGGCTGTGCGCAGGTGGCACAGCAGATCACAATAATCACTCTGGTCGCAATAGCCTCTCCATCAATCTGCATCGCGATATCAACAATGCTTACAAGCCAAAAGCGATTGCTGCATCACTCAGCAACGAATTGTCTAGACACCAGACAGATATTTCAGGTCGCGATATTGGAATCGTTTTTGACGAAACATCATCACTGATGAACCAGGTCAACAACCCGATGTCAATTGTTGAATTTGAGCATGATTGGTCGCGAGTAGTTACCGACGCAACTCAATCGGTTGGAGGCTTTGTCGCCTGGAACATCTGCGTGTACCGCCTCGACAATCTTTTGAGCCTGCACAATCCTGCCGAAGTGGCTCAAGACCTCTTGCGCAGTCATGACAATGTCTGGTCTGCTCGCAACAAGTCAGTGATTTCGGGTAATACTGCAGCCAAACGATTGCTCACTCTTGTACGGCCAAAGGGTGTATCAGCAAACGATTGGTCAGCACACACGACGACCGTGATACAAGAATTACAGCTCAGCGCATAAAGTTTTAATACTCACCGAAAGGCACACAACATGAGCATTCCAACATCATCACGAGCTTTCACCGTCGGCAAGATCAACGACGTTTGGACACAACACATCACCGATGTGTCACTCGACAATCTGGGTGAAGGTGATGTGTCGATTGCTGTGGAGTACTCGTGCATCAATTACAAAGACGGTCTAGCCACAAGCGAGAAGGGTCGAGTTGCACGGATCGATCCATTGATTGCGGGCGTTGATCTTGCCGGCACCGTAGTTGAGTCGGCAAGCCCAGAGTTTGCTGTTGGCGATCAGGTCATCGCCCATGGCTATGACATTGGTGTTGCACACAACGGTGGATACAGCGCTCTTGCTCGCATACCGGCACAGTGGTTGGTTGCCTTACCAGCAGGACTGACCACGCGCACCGCGATGATGATCGGCACAGCAGGTTTTACCGCTGCACTGTCCGTTGATGCTCTCGAGCGCGCCGGACTCGTCGTTGATTCAGGACCAATTTTGGTGACGGGCGCAACGGGCGGAGTCGGATCTGTTGCAGTTGGCATGTTGGCGGCCCGGGGCTATGAAGTTGTGGCGTCTACTGGCAAAGCAGCATCAAGCGATTGGCTCAAATCGATTGGCGCAAGCGACATTATTTTGCGCGAAGAAACAAGTGCTGAGTCTCCAAAGCCACTTGAACGCGAGCGATGGGCAGGATCTGTTGACTGTGTTGGCGGATCGACGCTCGCCTACGTATTACGCACACTCAACTACGGAGCATCGGTGGCGGCAAGTGGACTTACTGGCGGCAATGGATTAGCCACGACAGTGCTGCCATTTATTTTGCGCGGCGTAAACCTGCTCGGCATAGACAGTGTGCAAACACCGATCGCCATCCGTCGCGCAATGTGGACACGCATTGCAACCGACTTGCGACCCTCATGGCTCGACACCGAACATGCACAGGTGATCGGGCTTGCAGACCTACCTGCGCAACTCGACAATATTCTTGCGGGCAAAATGCAAGGCCGAGTCCTTGTTGACCCAAATCTCTAAATAATTACTGCGCCATGTTGATCTATGGCCAACTCGAGCACATCACCAAACTCAGGTAACTGCGATGCAATTTGCTTCGCATCCGCCTTGTCACACATCACAGCAACCGTTGGCCCAGATCCGGACAACCACGCACACCACGCGTGAGTGCTGAAGGCTGCATCGAGTGCTGCTTGAGACGTTGATGCATGGGCCAAACGAATATCTTGGTGAATGCGATCTTGAGTTGCGGTGCGCAACATTGCGATGTCTCCAGTAGCAAGCGCGCCCATAAGCAATGCGGTATGACCGATGTTGACCACTGCATCGCCGAGAGACAAAGTTGTTGCTATTGCGGTACGAGATTTTTCAGTGCTGGTCTGAGTCTCGGGCACCCACGCGAGTATTGCTGGATCGAGTGCAAGCGGAATGCGCACAACCTCCCCTGAAGCGCTCGCAGTGACACCGCCAACAAGCGAGGCTGCAACGTTGTCGGGATGCCCTTCGAGTTGAGTACTTGCGTGCAGGATCTTTTTGCGTGCCGAGATGAGGGCGTCGCGACTCGTGCCGTTTAGTTGAGCGTGTGCCGCAACAATTCCTGCGACTCGCGCTGCACCACTAAAGCCCAGCCCTCGACCCATTGGTATTTTTGAACGAACCCATACATCGCCGACGCCGCCATAACTGCGAAACGCAATATGACCTGGGTGATATTCATCGATAACTTTCGCGCCAGCAGGAACTTCACCATCGACAACAGGGCCCATTTCGAGATACACAGTGAGCGCCATGCCGAGTACATCAAAACCAGGGCCCAAATTTGCCGAACTTGCTGGCACGCGTACAAAAAATGATGCTGGGGTCATGGCGAACTATTTTGCCGCAGAGTTACTGATGTTAATAAGTGCATCAACAACAGTATTTGCTGCACCAGAATCGATACTCGCTTGCGCGCGTTCAATTCCGTCTGCCATGTGCGCAGCCACACCAGCCACCACCAAACCCGCCGCGGCATTAAACACCACAATGTCGCGAATTGCTCCGCGCTTGCCAGCAAAGGTGTCGCGAATGACTTGTGCATTGTGCTTTGGGTCTCCACCACGCACCGCAGTGACGTCTGCAGGCTGCAACCCAAAATCTTTTGCGTTGAGCACAAACTCCGACACACTGCCATGATCAATCTCCACAACAGGGCATTCACCACTCAGGGAAAGTTCGTCTAATCCGCCATGACCATGCACCACCCATGCATGCTGCACACCACGACCAGCAATTGCTTGAGCCATTTTGTGCGCCATAGTTGGATCGCCTACGCCGACCACCATGTATGCAACTTGCGCGGGGTTAGCCATTGGGCCCAACAAGTTGAATACTGTCGGAACTCCTAATTCTTTGCGAGTTGGACCCGCGTGTCGAAATGCCGGGTGAAACTTTGGGGCAAAACAAAAACCCATGCCTGCCTGTTCTACACAGCGCGCAACTCCTGCCCCATCTAGATCAATTGTTACACCAAGTGCCTCAAGCACGTCTGCCGTGCCGCACTGAGACGACGCTGCACGATTACCGTGTTTGCACACTAGAACTCCGGCGCCGGCAACAACGAATGCTGCCATTGTCGAGATATTGACTGAGTGCGATTTGTCGCCACCAGTGCCGACAATGTCAATTGCACGGGATGACAACTTTGCGCTCAATGGCACAGATTCGGATGCGTCAAGCACCGCTGCCAACAAGCCTTGCAGTTCGTCAGCGGTTTCTCCTTTTGAGCGAAGCGAGGTTATGAATGCTGCGATTTGGGCCGATGTTGTTTCACCCAGCAATATCGCTTCCATCGCAATTTGAGCATCGTGACTCGACAAGTCTTCGCCACGCAACAATGTTGCAAGCAGTTGCGACCAACCGCCGATGCGATCAATCGCGCTCATCGCGCGCTCCAGCTACGCAGTCTGTTTGCGTTGACGCAACATTCGACGCCTGTCGCGGGCCGTAGTAGCACCCCAGACACCCTGTTGTTCACGATTTTCGAGCGCATAATCCAAACACGCTAGGCGCACCACGCACTCAGAACACACCGAAATAGCAAAGTCGGCATGATCTTCATTGTCAGGATAGAAAATCTCGGCGTCCAAGCCCTGGCATGCGCCCTTGGTTCTCCACGCAACATCTGCAACCGACATCTAGGCCCCCCTCGTGCTCAGCGTTGAGCCCAATTTTCCTAGAAATGACTGTAGAACCGAGGGACATCCCCATGCCAATCCAAATCGCCAAAAATGACCAACTCTCCCTTTACCCAACAAGGGTCAGAGGTGCCCCTACAAATTAATTGCGAAGATCGGTCAATAATTCGTCAACCACAAACTTGGGCAACGCAGACACCTCTACATATGCCGGATGCAGGCAAAGAATCTCGACCTCACCAGCCCCAAACAATTCGACTTGCTCGGGCGTAAATTCAAAACGGATGTAGTGCACCGCAGCGGTCACGTTGTCGCGCGTCAGCATCTCTGCATGACTCTCTTCTGCAATTGACATGACCGTCGAACCGTCGCTGAGTTGGATGGCAATTGAACTCTCAATGTTGACAAGTTTTGGCAACCACTCGAGCATCTGCTCAGTTGTCGTCAACTCGATAAACAATGTTGCCGACAACTGTCCTGCTTCGGGAATCAGCGGATTGTATGCGTGAAGTTCCTCAAGAATCTGTTCGTCACTCACAACTTTTTCTGCACGCATCATCTCGTGAATTTGCGATTGCATTGTCGCCCTATTTTCGAACATCAGCGTTACGACGGTACCGAGATGGACTCGGCGACGCCGCTTGATCTCAATGATCTCGACGCGACGCTCTTCGCGAACGCGTTCGTATGCACGAAGATCCAGGATGTCGGAAAGCACTAGTTTTCGTGAAGTATTCATCATTACTTTTTCTCCTCTGGCGTGATGCCATATGCACGTGCGACTACTTGTAATGGGTGAAACGCCTGTTTTCCTGTTTGCTCGTTAATCGCAGTGTTGGCCAAATGGCAGTCACCTGTCACTACATCGCCCTGAGCATCGTTGATCATTTGACCGAGCTTTTCGGCAATGGGAATCGACAAGTGCGCATTTTCTGCGCGCAGACCCCACATGCCATCAATGCCCGAGCACTGCTGCACGAGTTTGATCTTTGCTCCAGTGAGTTTCATCAAGTCACGGCTCTTGAGGCCAATGTTTTGAGCACGCAAGTGACACGGCGTGTGATATGTGATCGTCTCAGGAATTTCACCTGTGAAATTGAGATCAAGAGACTTGCCCTCAGTTTTGTGCAAACGAATCAGATATTCAGCCGCGTCATACGTGTTTTCGGCGACAAGAATTGCATCCGCGCCACCCACATAGTCGACATAGTCTTTCTTCAAGACGTATCCGCACGTTGGTTGTGGCACAACGATTTCGTTGCCAGCACGTACAGCATCTGCCAATACCTTGACGTTCTTCTCCGCAACTTTTGTAAAGTTGTCGACATCGGCGCTATGCAAGAAAGGCGCCCCGCAACAAGCGGCTTCGCCAGCAAGCGAACACTCAACACCATTGCGCTCGTAGACCTTGATTAAATCTTGGCCAATACCTGGGTCTTGGTACTCGACCAAGCACGTTGGGAAAAGAGCAACTTTTGCTTGACGATTGAGCAGCGTTGTTTTTGGACGATTTTTAAACCAAGTCGAGAAGCGACTGCGCGCAAATGGCGGAAGCAATCGAACACTTGAAATTCCCGCTGTTTTTTCGACAACTTTGCGAATCAGTGATCCTGGTTTTGCGCCCATCACCACGTCGGAGACGACGCCCAAAGATGTTGCAACTTTGCCAATTGCATCTGTACGACCCATGACCGCTGTTGTGAGTTTGTTGCGCAAGGACATTTGCCCATTCTCACGACGCATCGCATCAGCACGAAGCATGAGTCGTGGAAAATCCAGTGCCCATTCGTGTTGGTTCGGCGTATACGGACAGTTGATGTAACACAATTTGCATTGGAAGCATTCGTCAATCACATGATCTTGTTGAGCGGGTGTCATCTTGCCGGCATCTTGGTCGTCGTGTGCGTCGATATATGAAAAGAGGGTTGGAAAAGAAGGGCAAAACTTAAAACACAAACGACAGCCGTGACAGAGGTCGTAGACACGTTCGAGTTCGTGACGAGTATCGGCCTCGTCGAGATACATCGGATGTTTCGGGTCGTAGGTAATTGTCACGATTGGATTCTTTCAAAATAATTCAGGAATGGTATGCGAACGCTTCGCATTGAGTGGCTGTGCGTCAGAGCACACAGCCACTCGCTACAACTAGAAGTTTTTTACTTACGCGAGGCTCTTGAGCCCGTCAGAGAAACGACCAGCGTGACTCTTCTCGGCGCGTGCAAGTGTCTCGAACCATTCGGAGATTTCCGAGAAACCCTCTTCGCGTGCTGTCTTTGCGAAGCCTGGGTACATCTGCGTGTACTCGTAGGTCTCACCAGCAATTGATGCCTTGAGGTTTTGCTCGGTGTCACCGATTGGCTCACCAGAAGCAGGGTCGCCAACTTCGGCGAGGTACTCGAGGTGTCCGTGTGCGTGACCGGTCTCGCCGTCTGCAACGTTTTTGAACAACGATGCAACGTCTGGAAGACCTTCGATGTCTGCCTTCTGTGCGAACCACAAGTAGCGGCGATTGGCTTGGCTCTCGCCAGCAAACGCTTCCTTGAGATTCTCATG
>CAXNNK010000038.1:0-8401 GCA_964203725.1 Ilumatobacteraceae bacterium
AGGCGCGAGCATCATGGCTGCGTCAATATAATCTTGCACACTAAAACCCCAGATGCTGCAGACAACAGTTGCACCAGCAGCCTTGAGATGCACCAAGTCATTGGTGATCCAATCTTCAACACCCGGACCTTGCAGTCCTACAGCGTTGAGCATGCCAGCAGCAGTTGGATGCAATCGGGGACGAGGGTTACCGCCCCATTCAAAAGCCGCCAATGATTTCACAACGACAGCACCCAACTCATTTAACGGCATGTAAGCATCAAGTTCAGTTCCAAGGCCACAAGTTCCCGATGCCGTCATCACTGGATTCTTTAGCAACACCGAACCGATGCGTGTGTGCAGATGCGGCGACCGAGATCGAATTCTCACTGCTGGTGATATTCCTGAAGTGATTTTACTTCGAGCGGATGCGACTGCTGTTCGAAAAGACCTTGCACAGCAGCGAGTGCAGCGTTGATTGTTGTCACTGAAGAAACACGGAATATGTTTGCGGCCTTTCGAATAGCTTCGCCATCCGACCGCCCACCTTTGCCTTGTGGTGTGTTGATCACAAATGCGATCTCACCACGCTTGATCAACTCGACTGCGTCGTCGGGTTGCAATGTTGATTGCTTATCAGTCTTGTTTCCGGTTAAACCCTCCGAAACTTTGCCAACAACACGATCAACGGGATGACCAAACCTTTGCAAGTAATCCGCTGTTCCACTTGTTGCAACAATGCCCAGGCCCAATTCGCGAAGACGCTTTGCAACCACTAGGCCGCTCGGTTTATCGCGATCATTGAGCGACAAAAACACCATGCCACTCGTTGGCAGTTCGGTACCTGCTGCAATCTCGGCCTTAATAAATGCGCGACCAAAAGTTGAGTCAATACCCATCACTTCGCCGGTCGATCTCATCTCTGGTCCAAGTGCCGTGTCCACCTCAGGGAAGCGACTGAAGGGCAGCACTGCTTCTTTCACTGAAACGTGTTTGCCGCTCACAGGCTTGCGAAGTAGACCCTCTGTGCGAAGTTCGGCAAGTGATGCCCCAAGCATCACTCGACTCGCAACCTTTGCGAGTGGAACTCCTGTGGCTTTTGCTACAAACGGAACTGTGCGACTCGCTCGCGGGTTTGCTTCGATCACATAGACCTGTGAACCCGTGACAGCAAATTGAACGTTGATGAGGCCCCGAACATCAAGTGCATGAGCAATAACTTTGGTGTACGACTCGACTGCCTCGATCACCCATGCCTCAAGAGTTGGAGGCGGAATAACACACGCCGAATCACCAGAGTGCACACCGGCTTCTTCGACATGCTCCATAACCGCGCCAATGAGAACTTCACCAGTTGCATCGCGAATCGCGTCAACATCAATCTCGGTCGCGTCGTCAAGAAATCTATCGATGAGTACAGGACGCTCAGACGATAATCCACCTTCTCTACCCAACGTTCCTGCAACACTGAGCTCATGCATGGCGCGCTCAAGATGCGCTTCGTCGTGCACAATTTGCATCGCACGTCCACCAAGCACATAACTTGGACGAACCAACACTGGGTAACCAACTTTGGATGCGATCTTCTTGGCCTCACTAATCGTCAGTGCAGTTCCACCGGGAGGTTGGGTGATCTTGAGTTCTTCACAGAGGGCACTCCACTTTTTGCGATCTTCCGCAACGTCAATTGAGTGTGGTGATGTTCCAGCAATCAGCTCGACCGGAATGTGATTGGCCAGTTTGAGTGGAGTTTGACCACCCAGTCCAACAATGACGCGCGGAGCCACACCACCTGCCAACGTTTCTGCTTCAATCACATTCATTACATCTTCTTGAGTGAGCGGCTCAAAATACAATCGGTCCGACGTGTCGTAGTCGGTCGATACTGTTTCTGGGTTGCAGTTGATCATGATTGTTTCAAACCCTGCCTCACGAAGAGCAAAACTGGCATGTACGCAGCAATAATCAAACTCAATTCCCTGCCCAATTCGATTTGGTCCGCTTCCCAAAATAATCACCTTGGGTTTGGACGACGCACGAACTTCGTTTTCGTCTTCATATGTCGAATAGTGATATGGGGTTTGGGCTGAAAACTCAGCACTGCAGGTATCGACGGCTTTATATGTTGGTATGACTCCCGCAGCGATGCGTCGCGCTCGTACTGTTGATTCGTCGACATTCCACAGGTAGGCCAATTGAGCATCGGCAAAGCCCAGGCGTTTTGCTCGTTTCCACAATTGCACTGTCATTTTCTCGAAACCGCATTCTCCAAGAACCACACGCTCATCGGTGATCATCGACATTTGGTCGAGAAACCAATAGTCGATACGACACGCCTCATAAATACGCTCTCGAGCAATACCTCTGCGAACACACTCACCAACCTGAAAAATTCGCTCTGGGGTTGGAACGCTAATCTGCGCAATCATTTCGTCGTCGGACTTATCACGCATCAACATTTCTGGTGGATCACAATTCAGACCAGATCTACCATTTTCGAGTGATCGCAATGCCTTTTGCAAACTCTCAGCAAAGGTTCTGCCGATCGACATCGCCTCACCAACACTCTGCATCTGAGTGCCTAATACGCCTGAAGTTCCTGGAAACTTCTCAAAAGCCCAGCGTGGAATTTTTGTGACTACGTAGTCAATAACCGGCTCAAAACTTGCTGGCGTCATTTTGGTAATGTCATTAGAGATCTCATCAAGCGTGTAACCAACTGCCAATTTTGCGGCAATCTTGGCGATTGGGAAACCCGTCGCCTTCGAAGCCAGTGCTGATGAACGCGATACTCGTGGATTCATTTCAATAACAACTTGCTCGCCCGTCAAAGGATTGACAGCAAACTGTACATTTGATCCGCCGGTCTCTACTCCGACCCTGCGAATGCACGCAAATGCGGCATCTCGCATCTGCTGATACTCAACATCAGACAACGTCATCGCTGGCGCGACAGTGATCGAGTCTCCAGTGTGCACGCCCATCGGATCGATATTTTCGATTGAACAAATAATCACGCAGTTATCTGCACGATCTCGCATCACTTCAAGTTCATATTCTTTCCAACCAGCGATCGAGGTTTCAATTAAAACCTCATTGATTGGGCTGGCCGCCAAGCCATCTAGAACAATCTTTTTAAAATCATCTTCGTTGTGCGCAATACCCGTGCCGCGTCCACCCAAAATATAGGCAGGTCGAATGATGAGGGGTAGGCCAATCTGGTCACGCACTTGCAGCGCTTCTTCTATATTGTGCGCAACTCCGCTGACGGGAACGTTTAGCCCAATCTCGATCATCGCAATTTTGAATTTTTCGCGATCTTCTGCAGTTTCGATTGCCTGCGCATTTGCACCAATCAACTCTGGTGTTCCAGGTTTACCAACCAATCCGCGAGCATGCAATGCCATTGCAAGGTTGAGGGCAGTCTGACCGCCCAAAGTTGGCAGAACTGCATCTGGTTTTTCGCGAGCGATAATCGCTGCAAGAACGTCCACCGTCAATGGCTCGATATATGTACGGTCTGCAAAATCTGGATCGGTCATGATTGTTGCAGGGTTAGAGTTTGCCAAAATCACTCGGTAGCCCTCTTCTTTAAGCACGCGACAAGCTTGAGTGCCCGAGTAGTCAAACTCACATGCCTGACCGATGACGATCGGGCCAGAGCCGATAATCAAGATTGATTTCAAATCACTACGGCGTGGCATCAGCGTTGTCCCATCAGTTGAGCAAATTCGTTAAACAAATATCGACTGTCATGTGGTCCGGGCCCTGCCTCTGGGTGATATTGCACACTGAATGCGCGAACATCTCGCACGCGCATTCCCTCGTTGGTTTGATCGTTGAGATTTGTGTGGGTGATGTCTGCAATGTCTTTGAGCGAATTCGGATCGACGCAGAAATTGTGGTTTTGACTCGTGATCTCGACTGATCCCGTACGCACGTTGCGCACCGGATGATTTGCTCCGTGGTGACCAAACGGCAATTTAAATGTCTTGCCACCGAGCGCAAGCGTCATCAATTGATGCCCAAGGCAAATGCCAAACATCGGTATTCCCTGCTCGATCAACGCACGAATTGCTAAGGGAGCGCCCTCAACTGCTTCTGGGTCTCCTGGACCATTCGACAAAAAGACGCCATCCGGGTTGAGAGCCAGTACTTGGTCTGCCGAGTAGCTCGCTGGCACCACCTGCACCGTTGCAAATTCCGAAAGACAGCGCAGGATGGTGCTCTTGATACCAAAATCGTAAGCAACAACTTGTAGAGCGCCTGACCCCACGATGTACGGCTGTTGAGTTGTCACCTGCTGGACCAAGTCGATGCCAGACGTGCCCAACTCACTTTGCGCACGCGACAACACACTTGCCTGGTTCGCTTGACCAAATGCACCTGGCATTGCGCCGACATCGCGCAACACGCGTGTCAGACGTCGAGTATCGATACCGGCGATTCCACTGACATTCATACCGCGCAAATAGGTATCCAAATCATTATTTGATCGCCAGTTACTCCGTCTGTGCGACATTTCGCGCACAATCACTCCGCGAGCGAACACATGTGATGACTCATTGTCGAGCGGGGTTGTCCCATAATTGCCAATGTGTGGTGTCGTAAAAGTAATGATCTGCCCTGCATACGAAGGGTCTGAAATCACTTCTTGATATCCGGTCAGCGCAGTGTGAAACACAACCTCACCACTCGCGATTCCTCCAACCGGGTCTGCTCCAATTGCTTCGCCCTCAAACACACTTCCGTCTTGAAGCACCAACACCGATTCGCGAATTGTCATTTTTGTGCCACTCCATCTCGAACTGTAATTTCCCCGCGAAACATCGTGCTGCGCAGCAAACCTTTCAACTGCCTACCCACAAAGGGAGTATTTTTGCTCTTGCTCGCCAGCATTGATGGATTTACGTACCACAACGCATCCAAATCGACAACACACAAGTTTGCCGTGTCGCCAGGAACAATATTGCGACCATGTGTTTGAGTAATTTGGGCGATTCGCGAGGGGTTACGCGACATCACCGCAGCAATTTGCATTGGGTCGAGGTCGACTGCAGACAACAACACACCAAGAGCTGTCTCAAGACCAATCATTCCTGGTGGAGCCTGATCGAGTGGAAGCTCCTTGTCTCTTCGCGCATGCGGTGCGTGATCGGTTGCGACCGCGTCAATAGTTCCATCCAGAAGTCCTGCCTTGAGCGCGCGAATATCGCTCATGCTGCGCAGCGGTGGATTTACTTTGTACACGGGGTCAAAAGTGGTCAGCAGTTCTTCTGTCAACGACAAGTGATGCGGCGTTACTTCGGCGGTGATGTGTAGCCCCTGTGACTTAGCTTCACGCACCAACTCAACTGATCGTGCGGTCGAGAGGTGCAAAAAATGTACTGATGCGCCTGTACTGCGCGACAGCTCAATGTCCCGTTGCACCATGAGTTCTTCTGCGATACTCGGCCATCCGGGCACACCCATGTCTGATGAACAGGCACACTCATTCATCACTGCTCCTTGTGTCAGTGCCGATACTTCACAGTGCTGAGCCAATGTCACTCCGAGTGACTTGGCGTATTGCATAGCACGACCCATCAGTAGAGGGTCTTGCACGCCAGACCCATCATCAGTGAACAGACGTACTCCGGCAGCACACAGATCTCCAAGCGGAGCCAATGCCTCACCCTTTCGTCCCAACGTGATGCAACCGCTCGGAAATACATCGAGCAAACCTGCTCGTCTCGCTTGCTCTCTCACAAACTCAATCACCGTCACCGAATCTTGAGCAGGATCGGTATTTGGCATTGCAATCAGCGCGGTATAACCACCTTTGGCGCCCGCCCTGCTTGCAGTTGCAATCGTTTCGCAATCTTCGCGCCCTGGCTCGCGCAAATGTGCGTGCAGATCGACAAAACCTGGAAAAATATGGCAACCTCCTGCATCAATAGTGACGTCTCCAGAAAGATTGGCTCCCACTTTCACAACAACTTCGTTGTCGATCAGTACATCGGCGCGCTCGACACCTTGGAGCCCAACAACAAGTCCACCCCTCAATGCAATCGTCATGACAACTCCTCTGCTGAGAGCAAATCAAATAACACAGCCATCCGTACTGATACACCATTGGACACTTGACGATGGATCAACGAACTTGGTATTTCACTTGGATCTATCAACATCTCTATTCCTCTATTCATCGGACCAGGGTGCATCACGACCGAATGCGACGGAAGCTTCGCGACTCGTTGTTCATCTAGACCAAAACGTGTGCTGTACTCGTGCAAACTCGGCACCAAACCTTGTGCCATTCGTTCACTTTGCAACCGCAACATGTACAACACATCAGTACTGCCAAGAACAGAATCTAAATCGCTACTAACGGTGACGGGCCAATGGTTCACATTTACAGGTAGCAACGTTGGGGGTGCAACAACTGTGATCTTTGCCCCCAGCATTGAGAACGCTTGAATATTGCTGCGCGCCACACGACTGTGCTTGATGTCGCCAACGATCGTGAGGTGTATTCCGCTCAAATCTTTCGTGCCAAGTGCTTCACGAACGGTGTAGCAATCGACAAGGGCCTGTGTTGGGTGTTGATGTGCGCCGTCGCCTGCATTAACGATAGATGCATTTGTCCACTGCGCTATCTGCCAAGGAACTCCAACCGATTTATGGCGCACCACAAATGCATGAACTCCCATGTCGGTAATTGTTTCTATTGTGTCGCGCAGGCTCTCGCCTTTATTGACGCTTGATGTCGAGACACTGAATGTCATTGTCTCGGCCGATAGTCGCTTGGCAGCAGTTTCGAAACTGAGACGTGTTCTCGTCGAGTCTTCAAAAAACAAACTGACGATCGTCTTTCCTCGAAGTGCTGGAACTTTTGGCACAGGGCGTGAATTGATCTCTGCCATGTTCTCGGTCAATTGAAGAATCCGACTCACTCCCTCTAACCCCAGTTCCGAAATTGAACGAAGATGCTTCATACTTGTGTTCCAGAAGTGCTCGTAACGATGACACCATCTACCGAAACATCAACCTCATCGGTTGTCTGCGTTGGTAAGTTTTTTCCGACATAGTCAGGGCGTATTGGAAGCTCACGATGTCCACGATCTACTAACACCGCCAATTGCACAGCGCGTGGACGACCAAAATTGTTGAGCCCCTCAAGCGCCGCTCTCACTGTCCGTCCCGTGTACAACACGTCATCCACCAACACCACAGTTGCGCCAGTGATATCGCACGGAATACGACTCACGGACCCAGCAACAACTGGACGCATTCCAATATCGTCGCGATGCATTGTTGGGTCGAGTGAACCAACTGGAACCTCAAAATTTGGTTCGATAGACGAAATTCTCTCGCCGAGAGCGTCTGCGATCCACGTTCCGCCTCGCTGTAATCCAACAAGCACGACGTGTTCAATCCCATGATTTCGCTCAACAATTTCATGGGCTATGCGGCTAATCGCTCGCGCTATATCGGGGCCAGACATGACGGCCACCTGAGATTGTTGTGCACTACTCAATGTTCATCCCTTCGTTTGAGCCTCACAGGGTTCAATTAACGATGTACATTCAAACGAATGCAATCCTGATTGTATCACCTTCTAGCGATGGCGGTAAAGAACCCACCACTCATTTGAGGCAACCCACACATAGTCACGAATTTCGAGTTGCCACACAGTTTGTGACGCTGCCGTCAGCACGATCGGAAGCATTACAAACTCAATCTCATGGGCAAAGGGCAAGCGGTCACCCCGAGCAAAGATGTCAGGCCCGTAGTGTGACCTCTGAAAAGGATTTGGAAAAGCATAGACACGCTCTCGACGAGCCAATTGAGCAGTAAGCGGGTGATACACCGATATCACTGCGTCGGATGGAATCTGGGCAAACAACTGATGGGCAGCCCCAACCGCTGGACTTGACGGGGGAAATTTCTGAACTTGGTTACGAGCAAATGGCAACGGTGCCAACAAAAATGCTGCCACCAATGCACTCACGCCAACCACCATTGTCGCCCTGCGGCGAGCGAGCACACCCAGTCGACCAATTGCATACACATTGCCAAAAACCAAAATCGGTGCAACAACGAGCGAATAGTGATATTGAATTTGAAATTGGTAAGAATACGTACTGACGATGTTTGAAAGCAAAACCATACATCCGATTGCTGCAACACTTGGTGCAACGAGAAAGACAAAACCTGTTGGAAACAAAGTTTGCATCAAATAAGTGACTCGCCCATCACTTTTCAGATAGGCAAGCAAAGTTGCTGGCGACGTAAAAGCTGTTTTAACTAGTCCACCGAAACCACCAAAAGGTATGCGCCACGAGTTGCGAAAAGCAGAACCGGTCAAGTGCCGAATTACGACGAGGAAAAAAATCAGCGCTGTGGCTATCGAGCCGAGGATCGTAGCAATCCCAATTCG
>CAXNNK010000039.1:0-8365 GCA_964203725.1 Ilumatobacteraceae bacterium
GAGTTGACGAGTCGCACAAGCATTTGCATGCGTGTGTCGCCACCCGTGTAGCCGGGGCGAATCACGGTGTCGCGCACAGGTGCTGGCTCAGATGGATCGTCTTCACCACGGCCATAAGGCGACGGCATCCAGTCAATAGCCGAGAGGAAGCAGAAATAATCAAATGCATGTGCATCTTTCAGCGCCTGAATGCTTGCGCGCCAAGACTCGGTCGTGATACGCACCCAGATGTCGTCGCCTGGCTTGACGAGTGTGTCAACAACAGCAGCGCCAAGTGTTGTGCGAATTGCGGCAACCATCGCATCACGCGTGGCATCCACTTTTACTTCTACAGATGGTGAAGTGGCAGTTTCAGTGGGTGACGACAACTGGTTGACCTCGCCTTTCGGCTTCAGCAGATGCGCTCACTGATGAACTGGATGATGCATCGATCGACACAGTTCCTTCACCGCGCCAACGTGCACCCATGTCTTCGTTCTTGATGCGCTGTTGCAACAACACAATGCCTTCAAGTAATGCTTCTGGACGAGGTGGGCAACCTGGCACATAAACGTCGACAGGAATTATTTGATCGACACCTTTAGTCACCGAGTAGCTGTCCCAATATGGACCACCGCAGTTTGCACAACTGCCCATCGAGATCACATATTTTGGTTCTGGCATCTGCTCGTACAAGCGCTTGATGGCTGGCGACATTTTGTCAGTGACAGTTCCTGAAATGACAACAAGGTCTGCTTGACGTGGGCTGGCTGGCAACGGAATCACGCCGAGGCGCATCACGTCGTAACGCGGTGATCCGAATGCAGCACCCATCTCGATTGCGCAACATGCGAGACCCCACTGGTACACCCACAATGAGTACGAACGACCCATGTTGAACAACGAGTTAAGCGGCTTGGGCAAACGCCCGCGATCTACAAGACCCATGTTGTTACACCCACCGCAGTACACCCTTGCGCCAGGCATACACCAAGCCAAGGAGCAAGATAAATACGAAAATACCCATTTCAACAAGACCAAACGTGCCGTAACGCTCGAGTTGTGTGGCCCACGGGAAAATAAAAACCGCTTCCACGTCGAAGATCACGAAGAGCAACGCAAAAATGTAATAACGAACTTGGCTTTGCGACCAACCTTCACCGATTGGGTCGACACCGCTTTCATACGACAGCAACTTTTCACGATTTGGTTTTGAGGGTCTCACCAGTGACGACACCCAGAGCAATAATCCGGCGATGAGGACGGCGGCTAAACCGAACCAGACGATAGTGAGAAATGACCTGAGGAAGGTAGACATCAACTTGAAAAACTACTACTTGGGCACTGTTGGGAGAGAAACCGACAACCGTTTTTTACCTTGTGAACAAGTGCCCACGGGGCTTCGGCTTTGGGATCGGGGTAGTCGCGGCATTGTGTAAAAACCAGTCGACAATCTGTCCGGCGGCGGGGCCAGACCTTTCGACCTCAACTCGTGTTCGTTCGATGAGAGCACTCGGAGTCACACCTACTGCGGCCAACTCGGCTGCCCCTTCCCCACTCATCCACTGAGAAATGATGGCCTCATTGGCTTCTGGGTGAAATTGGGTTGCAAACGTGCGACCCATCTGCATGGCCTGAGGGCCAGCATCGCTCAGTGCCAAAACCTGAGCACCGGGAGGAGCAGAAAACGTGTCGTAATGCCACTGCATCCATGACCCAGCCAACACACCGTAAGTAGGTGTGGCTATTACCTCGTGCCAACCAACTTCTGCCTTTTTGGCTCTCTCCGCGCTGCCGCCCAGTGCATGTGACATTATTTGTGCACCAAAACAGATACCAAATTGCGGAATCCCCCGGCGATGACCCTCGCGGATGACCTCGGATTCTGCTGCAACATTCTTTGCCACCTTGTCCCAATAGACCGACCAGTGAGAACCGAGATAGAGAACGAGATCAATGCCGTCGAGCGAAGGCCATTCGTGTGGGTATTCGCGGTGAACTGTCGTGAAGGAAAAGTCGTAGTCCTCAAATCGTTGGCCGACAAAACCAGCGTCGGCATCACCAGAATTGGCCAAAAGTAGGGCGCGCATGAGCAGTACGGTAGTCGGTGCATGGCAACAAGCAACCCAACACCCATAGAAATTCCGAATAGCGCGTTTGTCGCGGCACGCGAACGTGGCAAAGACGTTGTGCTCCACACTCCAGTTTTGCCTTCTGCTTATCTCAGTCAACGCTTCGGCGGAACCATTGTCCTCAAGGCCGAAAATCTGCAACGTACGGGTTCGTTCAAAATTCGTGGTGGCATGAACAAACTTGCCCAATTGGGTAATGCCAAAGAAACAGGAGTAGTAGCGGGCAGCGCGGGTAACCACGCGCAAGGCCTTGCACTTGCTGCAAAACATTTTGGAGCAAAGTGCGACATCTTTGTTCCTAAAGGTGCATCGCTTTCAAAGATTGCCGCAACCAAACATCATGGTGCGACCGTGCTTGACGGTGGAGAAAGTGTCGACACAGCAGTTGCCGCTGCCAAAGCTCACGCGCAAGAAACTGGCATGGCGTTTTGCCACCCATACGACGACCCAGATGTGATTGCAGGACAGGGCACACTTGGTCTCGAACTACTTGAAGACATCGACGATCTAGAGCTGCTCATCATTCCGCTCGGAGGTGGCGGACTGCTTGCGGGCACTACTCTCGCAATTAAACAACGACACCCCAATGTACGAATTATCGGCGTGCAGGCATCAGTATGCGCACCGTATATCCACGGCACCTCTCCAGACGGCAAAGTCCTTACACTCGCCGACGGCATCGCAGTAAAACAACCGGGCAACTACACCAAGCCGATTATCGATAAGTGGGTAGATCAGATTATTGAAGTTGATGAAGACTCTATTGCTGACGCGGTTGTCATCTTGATGGAACATACCAAAATGCTTGTTGAAGGAGGTGGCGCAGTTGGCCTTTCCGCACTGCTTACCAATCAGATCACGCCTTCACAAAATGGCACCACGTGCATTGTGTTATCGGGTGGCAACATCGACATCGGGCTCATCCCTAACCTAGTTCGCCGAAATGAAACTAACGAAGGTCGTCGACTGACTATATTTGTGCGCCTACCCGACCGCCCAGGCTCGCTGGCCAGACTCGTTGATGTTTGCGCTGCGCAAGAGGCGAATGTGATCGAGGTGCAACACATTCGTGAAGGAGTCAAACTGCATCCCCGTGAAACCGGTATTCAAGTTGTGCTAGAAGTTAAGAGCGAAATTCACTCACAAGTTGTCATTCATGCACTTGAATCAAACGGGTTTCAACTTCATTAATCGTTGAAGATTATGTCGTATGACGAACCAACATTTGAGCTAATCCCTTTTGTCGTACCGAATGAGCCTAAATTGACGACGTATCAAGTTCGAATATAGGTACTCAGAAACGAAATCATCACTTCAGTCCAGTTGCTGTTCCATTCATGCCCCTGGTTTGCATCAATGAGTAATTTGATTGCGGAATTGTTCGGGCAATACCAATCAACATCAGATCTGTACTGCATTACGTCAATGCATCCATTTGCAGTTGCAAACAACTTGATTGATGTTTCAGAACTGACGACCGAATAAGGTCCGCCACCCAATTGTGGAACCTTTAAGTCTTGATCTCCAGTGATTTGCAGAAGACTTACAGACTTTGATGGTGAGCATCCTTGAACTGTAAACGCACCTGCACCGACCCCAACTCCGGTAATCAAATCCGGAATTTCACATGCCAGACGATATCCCATCATTCCCCCATTTGAATATCCAAAAACCCAAACACGGGACGCGTCAACTTTAAACCGTTGCCTAACATTTCCAATGATGTACGCTAAAAAAGAAACATCGTTCGACTGAACATCGGTTGATGGGATACAGCACAAACCAGCGTTCCACGATTGTGGCACCCCACGATCTCGACCTGAACCCTCTGGATAAATAACGATCATTGGAATGGAAGAGTTTTCTAAGCGAGATTGTTCCTGCATCGTGTATGCGGTACCCCCCACACCATGCAACCCAAGTGCAAGGGGATAGTACCTATTGATATCAAAATTTCGTGGTAAGACTATTCGGTAACTTCGGCTTTCTTCATTCAATCGACCTGAATTGAAATACAAAGTTTGGTGAAGATTAATATTCTCATCTGAAACAAGCGTGTCAATCAAAACTGGGGTTGTTGTCGATGTTGTCGACGAAGTTGATGTTGTTGTCGATGTTGTTGACGTAGTCGATGTAGTCGGCAACCTTTTGTAGATGACCCATTTCTTTTTCTTATCTACAAAGCTGCAAATAACAATTTTGCGTTTTTGTTCCACAAATGTATACGATCGTCCACCGATCTTCGAACAACTTGAACCTACTGAAGCTGCTTGGGCTGTGTGAGATGGTAGGAGTGAAACGATGACAAGAAGTAGAGAAACTCCCAATTTTCCACGCACGCCTAAATAATACCTACAAATGCAAAAATGCTCAAACTAAAACGCTGTCTCAATTTCTAATTCAATCAAGGTCTTTACGTTTATGGACAGTTATTACAGAGGAGGCAACTTCATCTCATAGCGACTGATAGCGAAACTACCTCGCGGCAAAACCTAAAAGTGCGGGGAAATTCTCCTGTTCCTCTCCTCACACATATCAACCTATTTGTGCCGAAGAGTGACGGTTGATAAACCCCTCAAGTCGACAATTTTGGCAAGGAAAAAAATCAGGAGCTAAAATTGGAACTCCGTCCAATATTCCTACAAGGTCATTTTTTCCAGCCATAAGTTTTGCCTTTTCCCATTGATCACTCCCAATAAACACGTAAAGCATATTTTTTCTAAAACTTCCATTACTGAGAGCCGTCTCTAGTGCGTCATTGTCGGCATCAAATCGACGATCTGGGTCTCTCGCGAAGTAGGAACTATTCATACTCCACCCATATTTTTGGGCAAGAACCCCGATATCGCGCCACAAAACTCCGTTTTCTGACACGAAATCTTGGTTTAAGGATAGAAAAAGTCTCGGTTTGTTGGCAGCAGGAGAAAAAAGGACGCCATTATATTTTTCTCCGAGCAAATTCCATGTTTCAGATGTGAGATAGTTCTCGGGACCTGACCGAGAATAAGCGTTGGCAGTGAATTGCCAGCCATTGCTGCTGTCGCCTATCTGGAATAGCAGTGTCGCGACCAGCATTGGTGTAACCCAAGCCAGCGGTAGTTCACGAATAATTCTGATGATGATCAACGCAATGAAAATAATCATCAGTGGCCAAGCAAACCGTCCAGAAGACCGAAAGGTATTTGCGAGCCTTAGCAGACTTGAATTGAGCTCAAAAAACGCAATTTGAAACTGCCCTAACAAAATCTGATGAGAAAGCGCGAATACAAACATTCCAATAGTGAAAACACTCAGCACTACTTTGCTAGCGAATTTATTTGACCTATGTTGCACAACATTTTCAAGCGCTATCGCTACAAGGATCCCAAGGAGTATTGTCAGCTTCATCTGCGCTGTGTCTTGATCTCGACCAAAAAATACTGCCATAGATAGAACTGGGCATAAGAGTAACGCTCTACTCAATCTGTTGCCTTGAATTAGTCCTTTGATCCAGATAACTATGGTGAGCAATAAAACGCCTGATCCGATGAATGCAAAACCTTCGTATTGACCAGCACCTTGCCAACGGTCTGGAACTATATGTGACCACGGAACTCGATAGTTTTCAGGAAACCCAGGATCGACAAATGTCAAAACATTTGCAGAGAAAATTCCGTATCCATCTGCATGAATTCTTGATCCACCCAGTATGAAATAGCCACTCTGCCACGCAGTAATCAAGACAACCCCAACATAAATGGAGGTCCGTTTTATGGCCACAAAGAAAAGTTTCGTACGAATTCCATCACTGATTACCCGAGCAAGAAAAATAATTGAAACCATCATCGCGGTATATGGAAATATCAGAACGGACAACGTGCCAAGCGTTAGCCATTGCGCCAACTTGAATGGTGTACTGAAATATAGGTACAAGGCGAATATCAGCAAGAAATGGGCCGAAGCATCAAAATGTACGGATAACCGATCAAGAAAAGCAGGCGAAATTACAAAGTAGCAAACGCCAAGCGATAAATGAATTCGATTCGAGATCCAAAGTCCAAGTAGTTTCCATGAAGAAATTGATTGTCCAATAAAACACACCAAGGACCAAACTCCAAAGAATTGCAATGGGGTATTGGACCAATGAGTAAATGGTTTAAAAATCAATGCTAAAAGTGGCAATGTGGAGTACGCGATACTTGAGCCTCCATCAGGACCAAGCATTGGTGACCTACCAATTGGCCATTGCAACAGGTCTGACTGCCTATACATCTCCCAACCTATGTAATGCAGGGCGGAATCTATATTCCCGTTCCACTCGGGAAGCATCCAACGCACGTCAGTTGGCCAAAAGCCATGAAATCTTACGAAAAAAACGTATGCAGAAAATCCAATGAGAACTGGAATGAGAAGTTCGGTTGATCTAATCTTCGAAAACTTCATCCAGCAGGAAGTAATCATTTGGAACACAAACTTAGGTTAGTGCCGACGACTGAATTAGACCTTGCCTCGTATCAGTGTGAATTAGGCAGAAACAAGTGAGAAAATTTGCTTCGTAGCGTCAAGTAGCAGACTGGGCAGGATGCCGATGAAAAGCGTGACGGCCACAGCCAAAGTGATTGCCATGCCAGCAGACCTTGAGATTGAAACCGGAGCATCGTCGGTTGGATCGCTCAACCACATGCTGACCATGATGCGCAAATATAAGAACGCTGCAATGACTGCAGCAAGCATCGCTGCAACTGCCAGTGCGTAACTCTCGACCGAAACCGCGGCGCGGATAATGCCGAACTTGGCAACGAAACCCGAAGTGAGTGGCACACCGGCTTGAGCCAGCAATAACACGGTCATGCCAAGTGCCAGCACAGGGCGCTTCCTGCCAAGACCCTTAAATGCGTCAAGCGTTGTCGCGTTGTCGCCATGGCCTGCAACAACCGAGACCACAGCAAATGTGCCGATAACCAAAATCGAATATATGAACAAGTAGCCCATTGCAGACGAAGTACCAAGATGCGCATCAACATGACCGATATGTGACGCAGCCTCAAGACCAACCAAGATGAAACCTGCATGGCTGATGGACGAGTAAGCGAGCATGCGCTTCACGTCGGTCTGCACAACTGCCAATACCGAACCAACTACAAGAGTGAGCAACGCCAACACAAGAATGGCAGGACGCCAGTCATCAATGCGACTTGGCAACGCAATCATAAACACTCGAATGAGCGCTGAAAATGCTGCAACCTTGCCAACCGAACCCATGAGTGCAGTGATTGGTGTTGGTGCACCCTGATACACATCGGGTGTCCACACATGGAATGGAACAAGCGAAACTTTGAACGCAAATCCAACGAGCAGCATTGCAATGCCAGCAAGTAAAAGTCCATTATTGGATGGAATGGCGACCTCGCCAGCAAACACAGTGGCCATTGACTGCAAATTGGTGGTCCCCGATGCACCAAACAACAAGGCAACTCCGTACAAGAAAAAGGCCGAAGCAAAACCACCGAGGATGAAATATTTGAGACCTGCCTCGCCGCTTTGTGCGCGGCTACGACTTGATGCGGTCAGCAAATAAAACGAAAGACTCAACGTCTCGAGCCCCAGAAACAACACCAACAGATCATTTGCTGAAACCATTACTACACCGCCGATGGCAGCGGTGAGCATCAGGCCGTACACCTCAGGACCATCTTCGCCTTCGCGAGTGAGATAGTCGTTAATGACAAGTGAAACGAGAGCAACGGAAACACAAATGGTGATCGTTGCAAATAACGCAAAGCGATCGAATGCAAGCGCACCACCTACGAGTGTGGACGGCTTGTCGTCGCCCATTTGACTCCATAACACTCCGGTCAAAACTGCTGCCGTAATTGCCGTGACCACCGACGCCGTGGCATACCAACCGCGCTTCCACTGCGGAGTGAGCGAACCAACAAGGATCAAGAACAACGCACCACCGAGCAACGCAAGTATTGGGCTGATCTTGAACCACGCAATTTCTGGGCCCTCAAAGGTGGATGTTGCTGCAATCACTCTGGTCATCATTTGCTTGCCTCAACATGCTCGATCAGTGCCTTGACGCTTGGCTCGATGCGATCGAGCATCGGCTTTGGATACACACCCGCAAACACGATGGCTGCGACAAACACCGAAAGCAACAAACCTTCACGCAACGTGATCTCGGGAAACGACTTGTTGTCTTCACTTGGCTCGCCATGAAACACGCGCTGGTAAGCCCAGAGCAAATAGAGCGCGGCAAGAATGACACCGAC
>CAXNNK010000040.1:0-8269 GCA_964203725.1 Ilumatobacteraceae bacterium
TATCACCAATCAACGAGCATCCACAATCGCGTGGGACAGAAAAACGGGTATTCCAATCGGTCCAGCACTTGGCTGGCAAGATTTGCGCACCGTTATGGAGTGCATCACTGCTCGTGGTGAACACGGATTATTTCTTGCACCAAACCAGACAGCCACCAAGGCTGCGTGGATGCTCAAGAACTATTCGATTCCATCCAACGCAAAGATCTGCATCGGAACGGTGGATACATGGGTCGCATTCGTTCTTTCAAGCGGAGACCTCTTTATTTCCGACGACACGAATGCGGCAGTGACAGGTTTGTGGACACTGCAAAACCAATCGTGGTCGCCACGGATTCTCGACATTTTCGGCATTGACATCGAGATGATGCCAACAATTGTGAGATCGTCCGGCGTCGTTGGCAATGCAACTGCACTCACAGGTTCACCTCCCATCGCGAGTCTCGTTGGCGACCAACAGGGTTCTCTCGTTGGCCAAGGTTGCATTACGCCTGGCAAAACCAAAATCACGTTTGGCACTGGCGGCATGCTCGATACAGTCACCGGCACTACCCCACCGAGCGAGAATCGTCGCTCATCGGGCGGCACATTTCCGATTGTTGCATTTAGCGATGCAACCGGCATCACCTGGGGTGCCGAAGCAATCATGCTCTCAGCCGGCACAAACATCGAGTGGCTGTGCAGCGATATGCAACTGATTGACTCTCCTCAACACAGTCATGAAGTCGCATCACAGGTAGAGACTGCAGATGGTGTGGTGTATGTGCCAGCTCTGTTTGGTCTTGGCACACCAAAGTGGGATTACGGAGCACGCGGAACCTTGATTGGAATTACGCGCGGAACAACGCGAGCCCATGTTGTGCGTGCTGTGCTCGAGGGCATTGCCCATCGTGGCGCCGACCTGATGGAAGCGACCATCGCCGATTCTGGATTGCCAATTGACACACTGCGTATTGACGGCGGCATGAGCAAAAACCCAACCTTTGTGCAAGCGCTTGCCAATGCAACGCAACGCCCCATCGAAGTGTCTCCCGTCACCGAGGCCACCACGCTTGGCGCAGCATTTCTGGCCGGTGTGGCTGTCGGAACATGGAATTCGCTTGAACAAGCCTGTTCTACTTGGAAACCAGCCGTTGTTGTTGAGCCATCGGCAATACTCAACCGTGCTCAATGGAATGAAGCAGTGCAGCGCTCTAGTGGTTGGATACCTGAACTATCGGGGCTTGACTTCTAGATTGTTATCGCCCCAAAAAAAGGAAACACGAGTGACTATGAAAACTTCGCCAAGTGCGCCACCAGCGCCACCCAAGATGCCAACTGGCGCCGACAAGCAACTGTTGGACTTTGCCCTGTCAGCCGAATTGTCAGTGCACGACCTCTATCTCAAAGCGATCGATTCTGGAATGCTCTCGGCCGACGAAAAGTTGGTGATGCAAATGTTTTCCGATCATCACAAGGCATACGCACAATCACTGAATGGTTTGCTTGGAAAAGCAGCAAGCAACACCCGCAACGAAGGACTGTATTTGACTTACGCTTCGCAACTCACTTCGGTACAGGCGATAAGCCGAGTACTGCAGTCAGTCGAAAACACAATGGTTGCAACACACACCGACATTCTTTCCAGCCTTGAAGGTATTGATGGTGCAACACTCGTTGCATCAATCATTACTGTCGAAGCACGTCATGCCGCAGTGTTCGGCACATTGCCAAACGCAAATCTCAGTAGCGCACTAAACAGCGCAGCAAGTTCACTCGCACCAAATGTTGCACCTGCGGCAACGACTACAGAGACGACGGTGGCACCGTGAACGACTTCAACAACTTGACTCGCCGCGAACTGCTCAAGATCAGCGGTCTCTCCATTGCAGGCATCACGTTTCTTGCCTCGTGCGGAGCACAATCGGGCGTTGTCGAAAGCTCAAACATCGCTACTGCTGGCACCGTGCCCCCAACTACCGCTCTTGGTCAAGTCGTCATTTCCGACACCGTGTTGTTGCGCACTGCAGCATCTCTCGAATACAACGCAATCGATACCTACACACAGGTGCTCGACAGCGGGCTCCTCACAGGCGACTATGTATCGCTCAAGGATGCTGTTAAGCGCTTTCGCGAGGATCACGTCGGCCACGCTGCAGCCATCAATGCGCTCGTCGTTGGATATGGTGGCAAGGCTCACGAATGTGCAAATACTCGAGTCAACAATCTCTATATCGACCCAGCGCTCAAACTCATTACTGCCGATGGCAATGCCGATGCAGCACGAGATGTAGTGACACTTGCGCATGCACTTGAAAACCTGGCCACCCAGACGTATCAAGGCATTGTCGCTCTCTTGACCGAACCGCGTTTACGTGGAAACGCAATGCGAGTTGGTCAAGATGAGGCTCGCCACGCCGTAGTGCTCGCCCAGGTGCTCAACCCGGGGTATTCGGCAGTCGGACCAACTACCGATGAGGCAACGGGCAAGGCAAAGGTTGCCTCAGTGCCATCAGCATTTGGTGCCCTCGCAGTCATTCAGATTTCGCTCGGAGCCGCCAACTCGGAAGGCGCAAAGACCAGCCTTTCAATGGAAACCCCAAGCCTGAACGGTCTCGTCTACGACGAGGTCTCCTGCTAAATAATCACGCCTACAGCACCATTTTTCTTGCCCGTAGACTGGACACCGACGGTGAGTTGTTCGGATGATCGCGGCTAATTGATGTTCGCATTATGAGGCTGAGGAAAGTCGGGGCTTCACAGGACAGAGTGCTGGCGCGAGCCAGGTTGGGGCGACTTGACGAATGGTGCAACAGAGAAGAGACCGCCGATGGACAGTGACCGCAAGGTCATCGTCACAGGTAAGGCTGAAACGGTGCGGTAAGAGCGCACCAGCGTACGAAGCAATTCGTGCGGCTTGGTATCAACACTCGAAGCAAGACCATGCAGAGGGCATGAGCGGTCCGTTCGTTGGCTACTTGTAGTCAACAACCCTCGGGTAGGTTGCATAGAGGGATGGTCATCGGTTGGCGCGAGAAATTGTGACGACTACAGAACCCCGCTTATAGATCGACTCACCGTCACTTAATCTTTTCAGACCCTCCACTAGATTCTTGTGGTGCCAAAAAACCAGCGGGTCATCGGCACGCTCTTTGTGTTTCTCTCGAGTACCGGCTTTGCAACAGTGCCCACTTTTACAAAGAAGTTGTATGCGCATGACACCAATGCAATGGGCGTTATGTCTGTTCGATTTGCTCTTGCAGCATTGTTGATGTTTGCTATTCGTGCGGTCATGTTACGCAATGTTCCATGGCCTAGCATCAAAAATTCAGCGAAGTTGCTTCTGTGGGGCGTTTGCATCATGTGCATCTCGCTCACGTATTTTATTGCGATCAACGACATTGACACTGGTCTGGCAATCGTGCTGTTTTATGCAAACCCGTTATTCATCGTTTTGGGATCATGGCTCATTTGGAAAAAACGACCGAGTAGAAACGTGTTGATCTCGTTGGTATTCACAATGATTGGTGTGTTTATCACTGTTGGACAAATTGGAGATGCGAGCATGAGTGCGGTCGCACTCGTTCTACTGTCTGCAGTTTTCTTCACGATCTATTTATTAGGTCTCTCACATTCGCTTGAACAGACTGATGTCATCACGAGTGTTGTTCTTGTTAACGCTGGTGGAGCAATCTCGTACTGGTTCTTGGTTGTGACGACACCTGGTTCATTAACTTCAGAGTTTCCCCATGATTCAGTCGCTTGGATCTACATCGCGGGGCTTGTGGTGTTTGGAACCGTCACTCCGATCCTTGCGGGTTTCGCTGGTCTTAAGCGTGTTGGTCCAAGTATGGTCTCGGTGCTCACAACCCTCGAGCCAGTTCTTGCCATTGCCGCCGGTGTCATTTTCCTGGGCGAAGACCTCACTGTCAATCGAGTGGTAGGTGCAAGTTTCGTTATCGGCGCGCTCATTGCACTTTCTGTGCTGGAGGCTCGAACCGAATCGTCAACGGGTCTCGGGGTAATTTCCCCATGAACGCCATCCAACTCCATGACGCACAAGGCCCTCTACATAAATAGCCCGAGCGGCCTTAAATTGCGTTACTGGGTTAAACAGCTCTTCACAGGTGGTCAAAACCTCGTGTTCCTGCAAAAATCCCATGGCATAGTAATTATTGGGGCTACACCAGAAGCCATTTATCTGAAAAAGCGAATAACTGGGCTTGCCGTTGGTGTCACTGGGGTTGAGCGCCTGGGCATCGCATCTCGACTCTCTGTGGAGCAAGAAATCAATGGTGTCCCATTCATGAGGAGAGAAATACTGCATGGCCAAGTCATACCACTGGGGACAAATCGAGCCAGTTGGCACTGGTGGTACTCGTGGCCGAGCATCACGCTCCTCAATAAACACTCTCTTGGAGGGGGTTGGAGCCGTGCTGTGAGTGACTGATTCAGTCAGAATTACTGACTGTCGAACATGATCTACAGATTCAGCGAGTGCCAAAGTGCTCGACATCAGGCATAAAACGACCACAGAGGTGAATACGCGCCGAACTACAGGTAAATGTTTGAGGAACGAAGGGATAACTGCTCGCTTTCGTTGGGTAAGAATAGTTTACCCCTCAGCAATCACCCACTCTCACGTTTGCGAACAAATGTTCGTATTCACTCAGTACTGAAATTACGCCCCCAGTATGGGTTTGACCTGTTTTCTTGTCCAGAGCAGGAGAAAAATACCAAGAATCTCCAGAGGGAGGTTGAGAAAACCACGTTCTACGAGCGGTATGACATACCCCTCAAAAGAGAATCCAGCGACCGGCCACCAAAACATTTTGGTGCTCAGAAATGCTCCATCGAAGACGAGATGGAAAAACAAGCCAATCGTCAGTGCCAGCCAATTCTTTCGGGCTGCTTTTTGGGTGGCATTCTTACCAATCGTCAGCAGCATCACTGCCATCAGTACGCCCACCACCATCACCACACTGAAGATCGGCACGAGTGCACCTGCAATCACCCACCGATAGGCAAACTTTGGGTCACGAAAGACGCTCCATACTGCCGCAACGGCTGTGCCTATAAACCAAAAGAACACGAGGACGCCTTTATAAGGCGATAAAGCAGCCACAGTGCGGACACTCTGGAAGCTCATCGGCAGGAAGTTTGTGTAGACGATCAATTTCACTCTTCGGCAAATCAAGGTGGCAGCCACCACAGGTTGGGCCATGCAAGGTTGAGACGGCACCGTCTGGACGGTGCTTACGTTTTGCCTCATACGTGGACAACAATGATGCTGGCACCACAAGACCCTGAGCACTTCGTTGTTCAACAAGTTGCGCAATCTCGGCATTGACTGCCGCGCGGGCTGCTCGCAATGATTGTTCGGCAACACCAAGAGCACTTCGAGTAGTTTCCACCACAGCACCAAGAGCAACCGACTCCGCATCGCATTGCTCTACGACTTCAAGCAGTTCGAGTTCGCGGTCGTCAAGTGCGCTTCGATCTGCAGTGCATGATGCAATCTCATGTTGCAGCGCCTCAGCCTCGCGCGGCGCAATAATTGTTTTCATCTGCCTGTTGAGACGAGCGAGTGTCGAATCGATCTCGTGGGCCCGTTTTTCAAGTCCGATGATTTCTGCTCCAGCATCTGCGCTTCGTTTGTCGAGAGTAGCCAATTCTGTGATGGCATTTGCCGAGGCACTCTTCGTAAATTGATATGCAGCCGTTTCAGGCAAGTGCGCGAGCCGATGTTGTGCTTGTGCAATCGCGATATCGGTGAGTTGTACCGCATGGAGATCGTGTAGTGATGTCACGCTGGTCTACGGAACTGTCTGTACTGCTGGTGGAAGAGGCTGAGCACATTCGTATATCCAATAACTGCCAACAGCCACAGTATTGACTGGAGAAAATGGGTTCGTATCCGTAGGCGCGATCGTAGTTCCTGGATCGACAACCCTCACTACGACAGTATTTGCGGGGTTCAGTGGGTCAAGAGGTGCAGTTGTTGTGGTCGTTGTAGTCCTGCTTGGTTTGGCGCCAGGTTTAATAGTGGTCGTAGTTGTCGTAGTAGGTACAGTGCCCGAAACGACCTGTGCCAAACATTCGTTGCCCGGCAAATAAATATGCATGGGGTTCGGGTCAGGTCGCGTTTCAGTAGCCACAGGTGCTGGAGCAGCATCCCAATCCAAAGCAGGCAAACCCTCGTGTGCCGCATCCATATATTGCTTCCAAATACGCGCGGGATACATCGATCCCTGCACTCGCGTAATGCCGTCCTGTTTTACAAACTCAGGAATATTGACCATTGGCGTGTATCCCTTTGGGTCGCCTACCCACACTGCTGTCGTCAATTGCTTCGTATATCCAACAAACCAAGCGTTGGTGTTGTCATCTTGCGTTCCCGTCTTTCCTCCTGCTGGGCGAGCCTTGTTGGGTGTTGGCGCCGCTCGCTCAAGTGCTGTGCGGCGTGCAGTTCCAAACTGAATTACGCCCTTCATGGTGTCCACGGTCCTCAGTGCAACTTCATTACTCAACACCCTGCATGGCTCTACATCCGCTGGCGCTACACAGAGTGATTCGTGCTGATACAACACACCGTTTGCATCTTCGATCTTCTCAACCAAATATGGTTTCAAGTGCACGCCACCGTTGGCAATGGTCTGTGCTCCTGTTGCCATGTCGAGCGGGCTGAGTTCATTGGCACCAGTGGCAAGCGATGCATACGGTTGAATTTGGTATGTCTCAGGATTGGTGAATTCCGAGTCAAGCATTTTGTACATCAGAGCAACCACACGCTCAAGCCCCACAACTTGTGACAACTTTGCATATGCGCAGTTGATTGACAGAGCCGTCATGATGCGCAATGAGGCAACTTCATGACTCACGCCCTTGGAGATATAAAACGGCTCTTCTGGTTTTCCAGGGTTTGGAAGCGTGCACGGGAGTGTGCCGTCAATGAGATCGTCTGGCAAAATTCCAGATTGAAGAGCGGCTGTCAAAATGAACATCTTGACGCTTGACCCCGTCTGGCGTCGTCGCAAAGCCAGATTAATCTCATTGCCACCTGGCACAAAGCCCGTGCCCCCCACCATCGCGCGCACCCCGCCAGTTGCGTTGTCGATCGAAACTACCGCAGCCTGAATGCCCGTTTTGTTTTCTGGAAGTTGCGCGACCGCTGCTGCTTCTGCAGCAATTTGGTCTTTCTTGTTTAACGTCGTAAAGATCTTGAGTCCACCCCGAAATAGCATGTTGTAGCGATCTTGATAGGTCACACCTAAAACCGTCGAACGATTGAGCAAATAGTCCTTCACTTCTTCGGTGAAGTACGAGCGATTCACATCTTGATTTGGAATTTCCCCGACATCTTCAGGTATCGGACACTCCGTATCTATCAGTGTTCTGATTTTTGGTTTTTCCCAACCTGCGCATGTTGCGGTTGCAACATCTTTCGTAATCAATTCAACATCGACCAAACGACCAAGCACAATTTTGTATCGCGTACGAGATGCGTCAGGTCGGCGTATTGGGTCGTAACTCGATGGCGCCTGAATCATCCCTGCAAGAAATGCACCTTGAGTTACGGTTAAGGCCGAAACTGGCGCGCCAAAATACACCTCAGCGGCGGCTTGTAGACCGTAAGCGTTGTTACCAAAAAACACAGTGTTCAGGTACCGCTCCAAAATGACTTTTTTTTCAACTTGCTTCTCGAGCATTACTGCATAACGAGATTGCAACACCTTGTATCGCCCATCTCTATCAAGCCCCGCAAGAAAATCGTTCTTCACTACTTGTTGGGTGATGGTCGAAGCACCCTGTCGTGTAGAGCCCTGTGTGTTGGCCAACGTCGCACGCACAACAGCTCGCAAATTGACACCCTTGTGGTTAAAAAACACGGCGTCTTCGACAGCCAAAATTGCTGCGATGACGTCGACGGGCACGCTGTCCACGGGGGTCTTTTGGGTATTCTCTTTTTGAAAAACACCAATCTGTTCGCCTGACACATCAAACAACACGCTTCGCTGTGACAAGCCAGCAAAGCCAGGCAGTTGCACGGGTATCTGAGTGTGAGCATTGAGCGCACCCCAAACTTGCGGAGCCATGCCAGTGACCAGTGCGGTAATGCATAATGCACCCGCCAACATGACAATGAGGAGGCGCTGGATCGTCCTAAGTTGGGGATTCACGGCACCTCCCACGCTACTCTTTTGCGATGACTTCCTCTCGACAGTTCCCCATCAAGCCATTCCGTTTCGGCGTTCAAGCATCATCCCAACCAGATCGCACATCGTGGATT
>CAXNNK010000041.1:0-7806 GCA_964203725.1 Ilumatobacteraceae bacterium
CTTCACTTCTTCGTGCACTTCAGTTGCTGCACGCCCAAGCGCCTTGCGCAAACCGACATAACCACCCGTAGCTAAAAAACGCTCGAGAGTAAATGAGTCGGCGTGCTCAAAACGCGATGTCACGATCTTTGGTCTGTCGCCTGCAACAAAACCTGTCGCGTGTGGGTACCTGATTGCAGTTGTCATAACGCTGCCTTGCCATCCATCCATATCGGATTCTCGGTTACGAATTCTGGAGCAATTGCACCAACGCCACGATCGGCGGGAATGCTTTGGCGAATTCGTGCAACAACTCCGTGCGCAGGAATCTCATCTGACAACTTGCCGCTCTTGAGATCGTCGATCAATGTGTCAAAGTCGCTGTTGGTGACCTTGTATCGAAAACGATAATTGACTTGTAAAGTTGGAGCCTCGGTGCACGCTGCCTGACACTCTGCATGAGCCAGCGTGAACATGCCATCAGCAGTCGTGCCGCCTGCCTTGATGCCCAACTTGTGTTCGGCGTGATGCATCAAGTCGCCAGCCCCCATGAGCGCGCACGACATGGTGCCACAAATATTGACGAGATATTTGCCCACTGGCTCAAAGCGAAACATTTCGTAAAACGATGCTGTTCCATATACCTCGGCCGACGTAACACCGACGAGTTCGCCCATGTGCACCATCGCCTCGCGCGTGATGTAACCATCTTGCTCTTGTGCGAGATGCAACAGCGGAATGAGTGCAGACTTTGGTCGTGGATAATGCGAGATGATCTCGAGTGCGATCTTGATATTGGCGTCGTTGAGGCGGCTCATCTGTCGACCTCGCCCAATACTGGGTCGACCGAGGAAATTACGGCAACTGCGTCGGCCACAAGTCCTCCACGCATCATGTGTGGCAGTGCTTGCACATTGACGAAGCTCGGTGCGCGCACATGCATGCGATACGGCGTTGCAGAACCATCGCTCGCGATGTAACAACCGATCTCGCCACGTGGGCTTTCGATCGCAACATACACCTCGCCCTCGGGAACTTTGAAGCCCTCGGTGAAGATCTTGAAGTGGTGAATCAATGCTTCCATTGACTCATCAATACGGGCGCGAGGTGGTGGAGTGACTTTTTTGTTCTGAATGCGGAAGTCGCCGCCAGGCATCTTGTCGAGAACTTGGCGCACGATGCGCATTGACTCACGAATTTCGGCCAAACGGATTGCATAGCGATCAAAAGCATCGCCATAACTGCCAACAATCACATCAAAGTCAATTTCGTTGTAATGCAGATATGGCATGTCGCGACGCAAGTCCCATGCCAGGCCGGTCGAGCGCAAGATTGGGCCAGTTGCACCAAGCGCAATTGCTTCTTGTTGAGTAATCACTCCAACACCCTGCAAGCGCTCGCGCCAAATTGGTTGACCCGTCATCAACGTGTCGTACTCTTCCAATCGCGGGCCAAGCATGTCGAGAATCTCGAGCACATCATCGCGCCAACCCGCAGGCAAGTCGGCAGCAACACCGCCGGGGCGAATGAAGTTGTGATTCATGCGCAGGCCCGTCACTTTTTGGAAAAAGCGCAACACTTCTTCGCGTTCGCGCCATCCGTACAACATCATCGACACGGCACCGATGTCCATGCCGTTTGAAGCCATAAACAACAAGTGACTGCTCATGCGATTCATTTCCGACAACAGCATGCGCATCCACACAGCACGCTCAGGAATATCGCCATCAATGCCGAGCAACTTCTCAGTAGCCATTGAAAAAACCAGTTCGTTATTTAAAGGCGACGCGTAGTCCATGCGGGTGACGTTGGTACCGCCCTGCATAAACGTGAGCGACTCGCCAGTCTTTTCCATGCCTGTATGCAGGTAACCAATGATTGGCTTGCAACGCAGGACTGTTTCGCCCTTCAACTCGAGCATCAAGCGCAACACCCCGTGTGTTGATGGGTGCTGTGGGCCCATGTTGATAATCATTGTCTGATCCTCACCAGGGTCCGACTCAACTTCGGCGAGCAACGCAACGTCGGCTTCACTCATACGCAACACTGCGCCAACCTCGCGCATTACCTCTTTGGCCGTGAGTTCGCTGCGTGAACGCAACTCTTGGTTGCCTTCAAATGTTCCGGCAGAAACAACTGTGCTTAAGAGATCGCTCATGATGCGCTGCCCTTAAATTGCACAGGTATGCGGCCCTGCGAATAATCCTTACGCAACGGGTGACCGTCCCAGTCTTCTGGCATCAAGATGCGTGTTAAATCTGGGTGACCATTAAACGTGATGCCAAACATGTCAAACACTTCGCGCTCCATAGCCTCGGTGCCAGGGTACAAATCGAATGCAGAGTCGATTGATGCATCGGCTTCGCTTACTTGTGTGCGCAGACGCATCCGAGTGCGATCTCGCATTGACAACAAGTTGACAACGATTTCAAAACGCTCTGGAGCAATCGCTTCTGGCAATGCGCGACCGGGGTGGGTCAGAAAGTCGACAGCAGTAAGGTCGACGCACATCGTGTACGAATCATCAATCAATTCACGAAGCGTTGCGATGTAACCATCCTTTGGTACAAACAACACGCTCTGTCCATGTGATTGAGCCAATACACAATTATGCAACAGGTCGGTTGTCACGGTTTAACGCTTTCCAAGAACAACAGGCGTAAAAGTACCAGCAGCGATTTCTTGGATATGCACGTTGGCACCTGCACCCGTGGCTTTACGACGGCTCATAATCTCGCCGTCTTCAATGAGTTGGTGCAATGTTTCGATCGCATGGATAAGTGTTTCTGGGGTTGGAGGACAACCTGGCGCATACACATCAACGGGCACGATTTGGTCGACACCTTGCACGATTGCGTAGTTATTAAACATGCCGCCGCTACTCGCACACACGCCCATCGAGATAACCCACTTAGGTTCCATCATCTGGTCGTACACCTGTCGCAACACCGGCGCCATCTTTTGGCTGACGCGTCCAGCGACGATCATGATGTCGGCTTGACGGGGTGAAGCACGAAATACTTCCATTCCAAATCGCGCAAGGTCATAATGCGCCGTGCCTGTTGCCATCATCTCGATTGCACAGCAAGCAAGACCAAACGTTGCGCCCCAACTTGAGCGCGAACGCGACCACTTAACCACATCTTCAATGCGTCCAGTTAAAAAGTTGTGCTCAAGCCCACCAAGGCCATCATCCATGACGTTGCGAACGACGCCCATCAGGCTGCGGCCCCATTGTCATCTTCGCGACCCTCGAAACCCACGCGTCGTACTGTACTCAACACCGTGCGGCTTGGCGATTTCATCTCATCATTGTTGCCCAAATCAAGTCGAACTGCTTTCTTGATCGGGCCCCAATCGAGTGCTCCACGCGCAATCGCGTACACGAATGCAATAAAAAACACAGCGCTAAATGCAAGCATCTCGAAAAACGCATATGAGCCAAGTGCTTGACGACTCACTGCATATGGGTAGGCAAAAATGATTTCGATGTCGAACATGATGAACAACATTGCGATGATGTAAAAGCTCACTGGAAAACGCTCGGGTGCTTCGCGACTCGGCACGATTCCGCACTCGTATGGTGCCGCCTTGGCACTGTTTGGGCGACGGGGTGCAAGCAACATCGATGCAAAAGAACTGAGGGCGCCAAAAACAATGGCCAGAACCATCAGCACAACGATAGGAAGATACTGGCCCACGTCTTGACTAAGCCTTTACAGGCAGTGTCTTGCTGCTCATATTTATTTGCAACTGCAAGTCACGACGATGGAGCAGCCAGCACAACATCAAAAAGATCAAGCCCGAGCCGAGTGTGATCAACATCGCAGGTTGACGCTTTGCACCCAAGTCGCGCAACATGTGTACATAACGATGTGGCTGAGCAGTATCAACTACTGGACGCGCTGGAGCACGACCTGGTTCAACGCGTTGTGGCACAACAGGAGCAACTTCAACGAGCGCGTATCTCGGCTTGTGAAAGAACGCGAAGAAGTCGAGTGATTCACTAATTTTTGGCCAACGCTCGCCTCCACGGTCGTACACAGCAACCGAAATATATGAACCAGCAGGAAACTCTTTTGCTTCGTTTTCCAAAATTGCATCAGAGGCGGCAACTGCCTGACCGCGCTGCGGGTCTGCTTCGTCCAACAAATTCCAACCCTCTGCTTGAAGTTCGGTTGCCACCGATGCGGCATTTGCGACTGGGTCGTTGCTTATTGCTGGTGTTGCCTGAAGAATTTCTGCACCAACCAAAAATGACGGGTCACGCACGATCGTGATCGGTTCGGCTGGAAACCAAAATGGCTCCGGACCCTTAAGACCAATGCCGTATGTCCACCAAATAGCAGCCATCGTCATCATCCAACCGAAGAAGGACGCGATCACGATCAAGAAACCAAGTCGTGCACCTAAGTTGGTACCGACTACTAAATACGTGCCACCAATCAGCACAACTACAGCGATGAGTACGACAACAACGCCACGCAGTCCTGGTTCCCAGCTCACTGCAAAAAGTGTTGACAACATCTATAAACCTCTTACGTAGTCGACAACTGCCGAAATTTGTGATTCGGTAAGCATGGCACCGAATGCAGGCATCCGACCGCTGCCCTGACCCTGCTCGCCATAACGCTTTCCGTACTCACTGCCTCCATTAATAAAGGCAACCATGTCAGATTTTTGAGGAAACTGACGAACCGCGGAACCACCCGTGAGGTTTGGCCCAAATCCACCGCCACCCGTGATTTGCGGATCGCCGTATGACCAACCCTTGGTGTGACAACGAGCGCATGAATAATTTCCACTACCCAAATCCAAATTAAACAGTGCCTCACCAACTGTCTTATACGTGCCGGCAGTAACTAGTCGCTCGGCCTCTGCCTGAATTTCGTCTTGCGTTGCCTTGGGCAAATGACCACCATCGCAAGTCAACGGATCATCAGTTATCAGACGACAGTCTTCGCGAGGAATCTGAATGCCCTTCAAATATGTGAGCACCGTCTGAATTTGTTGCTCGTTCATTGGGCCTCCGCCGACAAGACCCCAAGGCGACATCGGCGAAAATGGCCGACCGTAGTTGAGAATGAAGCGAACTTCTTCCTCGCTGTAGCGGTAATAAATAGTGTTAATCGCAGGAGCTTTCCAACTGACTTCTTTTACTTCACTAGTTTTTGGATCGGTGATTGAATATGCAGCAGCACCACCAGGACCCTTTACGCCACCGTGGCAACCCGCACAGTTGTATCCACCATCGGCCGTTGCTGCAAACAACTTGCCACCCCAACTATCAAATTGGTGGTCCCACATCTTGATTGCACCGGCTTCACGACTTGGCTCAAGAATCCAATACAACGGCAAAGTGATGGTCACTACAACCAAAAACAAGAGGCCAAGCAACTGAGTGCGCTCGATCTTCTTTCCTTCAAGAATCTCGTCGTCGTAATATGGTTTGCGGTTTGCCGCAAGCGTTATCTCGGATCCAATTTCGGCACGACTGCGACGAATGTTGGTCAGTCCGTAGACAATCCAGCCACCAACAGCGATCACCAAGATGATCCACGCGATATTTGATGTAACGACAGCAATCATTAGTGGCCTCCTGCAGTGCCAACACAGTGTGGACCTTCGGCTTCTTGACCCGTGGTGTTGGTGCCAATTGGTGGACCACCAAATACGGATCCTGTATCAATTACCACAATGTCATTGGCGACGGAAACGCCAAAGCGGTCCATACCACGAGGAGCAGGACCACCCTTCTTCTCGCCAACAATGTTGTACTGCGATCCGTGACACGGGCACTCGAACCATTGTGAACTCTGGCAGTTTGGAACACGGCAACCCAGGTGGGGGCACTTTTGGTACAAGGCGATAATTCCGGCTTGCATGCCTCCATAAACTGCCGGCTGTGCACCGTAGGCCACTTTGGCTTTTGAGAGACCCTCTTTGGGGTATTCCGTCACCCACGCACGAGCTTGCGGGACGTAGTAGAAACCCTTGTTCGCGCGAATCTGACCGATGACATTGTCGACGTTGCCGATAGATATTTTGGATCCGAAACCACCGGACGAACTTGTCCACAAAAATGCGATCAAAGCAGCACCAAATGCGCCAAGGCTCGCACCCAACAAAGTTCCTGTTGCACGATTTAAAAATTGTCGACGCGCCACACCAATTGCTTCGACATCTGGTGGCGACCATGGCTCAACTTCGGCAACCGGACGAGTTGCGATGGCAATGTTGCGAGCAACAATCGCGGCACGCTCAACTTCGCGACCAGTTTTTTCGTTTGGGTCAACTTTGCCAATGTCTTTGCGGCGAGTCTCGCGCTTCAGTGCGCCGACACCGCGTGAGTCGTTGCGCTTGACCGACGTCAGTACAAGTGCAAGCCCAAGCACAACTAGTGCTGCCACTGCGAGGGTGATGATGGTGATGGTGTTCATAAGAAAGTGTCGCCTTAGAGTTCGAAAAAGATGCCCTCAACCCATGGGAATACGAAGTTGAAGCCTGGACCACGGAAGAACGAGCCGATGATCACGAGCACTGCCCAGAACATCAGGTGAACCGTGAAAATACTGGTCATAAATTTACGATCTTCGGGTTTGTTTGAAGGATTGCGATCCATGTACGGCGCAAGGATCAACGCCACGAGCGCCACACCAGGAAGCGTCACGCCTGCAATCATCGGATGAAACATTGTCAGCAATTCTTGCAACCCCAAGAAATACCACGGAGCTTTCGATGGGTTTGGCGTTTGGTTGAAGTTTGCTGCTTGCAACAACGGTGCGTTAACAAACCACGAGAATATGAATAAAAATGCAGTGCATGCGAGTGCAGAAACAAACTCTGGTCCGAGCAAGTGTGGCCACGTGTGCACTTTGTCGACTGGCACAGCCTTGACGTCTTGGATTGAACCAGATTTCACGACTGTCAATAAGCGTTGCGTATGTCCACCAGGACCAGTGCCAAGTGGTGCATTGCCATTGGGCGCGATCGCTACAACACCCGTTGCGACTCGCTCTGCAACAGCCACTCCACCGCCTTCTTTGGCGGCCTTTGAACGGTTGAGCAACGCTTCAGGAATACGCGAGTCTGCTGGTGCTGAACCCGCAGAGTCTGGTGCTCCAGTCTCGGTTGCAGCCTTGTCGCGTGCGGCTTGCGCGCGCTTGAGCAGGTGTTCTGGTATCTCGGTCATAGTGGCCCCGATATTCCGCCGTCTTTACGTACCCGCCAAAAGTGCACGGCAAGAAAGATGACTGTGATGAATGGAAATAGCAACACGTGTAACACGTACCAACGCAGAAGAGTTTCGGCACCGATCTCGACACCACCGAGCAGCACGAATCGAACTTGAGAACCAATGACTGGCGAATAACCCATCATGTTGGTACCCACCGCGACTGCCCAGAGAGCAAGTTGATCCCACGGCAACAAGTAACCGGTGAACGAAAGGAGTAATGTCAGTGTGAGCAAAATAACGCCGATGACCCAGTTGAATTCGCGCGGAGCTTTGTATGCACCGTGATAAAACACTCGCGACATGTGCAAAAACGTACTGAGCACCATCAAGTGGGCGCCCCATCTATGCATGTTTCGAACCATCAGACCAAACGTCACTGAAGTTTGCAGCGACTGAATATCTTGCCAAGCATTGGTAGCAGTTGGTCGATAAAAGAACATCAGGAAGATGCCGGTCACGGTGAGCAAAATAAATAAGAAAAAGCTCAATCCACCGAGGCACAGCGTGTAACTGACTTTTACAGCGTGACGCTTTACCTTCACTGGGTGCAAGTGATACAGCACCGAGTTCATGATCACGTACGAACGGTT
>CAXNNK010000042.1:0-7710 GCA_964203725.1 Ilumatobacteraceae bacterium
CCCCATGCACGCTCGTACTGAGCGCGCTTCTTCGACAACAACAAACGACCTTCTTTGTCCTCAAGTGTGATGACAAGAGTTTCAATCTTCTCGCCCAACTTGACGATGGTGTTTGGATCGACGTCTGCGCGCATTGAAAGCTCGCGACCAAGGATCACACCTTCTGTTTTGTAACCAATTTCAACAAGCACCTCGTCGCGCGTAATTCGCACAACTGTTCCGGTGACGAGTTGACCATCTTTTAGTTCGACCAGGGTGCCGTTGATTAAGTCGGCAAACGACTGGGTGAGATCGCGCTCTGTAACTTGGCGCGGTGTGTAATTTCCTTCTGCGTCGAAGGTTCCCATTGGAGGGCTTTGCATTAATTGAAGATCAGACATGATTACGTACTTTCGGTGGATGGGATCGGTTGCACCTTTTACAAGGTGGCTCTACCAGCGGTAGGGCACGATCACGCTACCAGTCATACTCTGCAGATCTTTCGGGTGCATTAGCACGATTAGCCCTTGGCACTAGCCCAAGACGTGCCCCAAGCACTGTGCACCTCGAGCGGCACCTTAAGGCTCGCGGCCTGCTTCATCTGGGTCAGCACGATCTCTTCAACCACCGCTTTCTCACTCGTGACTGCTTCGATAATCACTTCGTCGTGTACCTGCAGAATCACGCGACTCTTTAAGTTGGCTGCTTCAAACGCATCACTAATGCGCACTAGAGCGATCTTGAAGATGTCGGCGGCAAGACCCTGAATACCTGCGTTCATTGCCTGACGCTCTCCTGCTTGGCGAATTCGAAAATTGCTGCTATTGAGTTCGGGTATCGGTCGACGCCTGCCAAACAATGTTTCGGTGTAACCACGCTTGCGAGCCTGTTCAACAGTGTCGTCCATGTACTGCTTGACGTTGGGGAACGCAACGAAATACGCATCAAGAATCCCTGAGGCTTCGCCAACCCCCACACTGAGTCGCTGACTGAGACCGTAAGCCTCCATTCCATAGGCAAGTCCGTAGGAAACCATCTTTGATTGAGAGCGTTGCTCGCTCGATACATCAGACTCTTTAACGTTGAAGAGTCGTGAGGCGGTTGCGCTGTGCACATCAATGCCACGCGTGAATGCACCGATCAAACCCGGGTCGTTGGCAAGATGCGCTATGCACCGAAGTTCAATCTGGTTGTAATCGGCAACCAAAAACTCGCAACCCTTCGACGGAATAAACGCGGTGCGAAACACTTTCCCCTCGTCTGAGCGAACAGGAATGTTGTGCAAGTTCGGTTGGTCACTTGATAGTCGACCGGTGCGAGCAACTGTTTGATTGAAAGTCGCATGTATTCGACCATCTGCACTAACCGAGTCAAGTAGTCCTTGACCATAGGTTGACCGAAGCTTCTCAAATTCTCGGTACTCCAAAAGTGGGTCAATAAATTCAGGCCACTGATCACGAATCTTTTCCAACGTCGCCGCGTCAGTGCTGAACCCAGTCTTTGTCTTTTTACCCGGTGCGAGTTTTTTCTCTTCAAACAAAATTTCCCGCAACTGGGTCGGAGAGTTGATATTAAACGGACGCCCAGCAAGATCGTGCAGCACTAATGTGAGGCGCACCACGTGAGCCTTTAGGTTCTCGTTGATCGCGGTCAACTGCTTGACGTCGACGGCTATGCCATCGCGTTCCATTCGCGCCAATACCCGAACGAGCGGCATTTCTACCTCCGCATAGAGTTTTGAAACGCCCTGAGTGTCGAGAGCCTTGAGAATCGGACCTGCAATCAGACCAACCGCTAACGCTTCGTCACAGATGCGCTGCGAATTATCTGTATTGACCGAACCAAAATCAAGTTGCCCAGATTCTTCTGCCCCACCAACTTGAATAGTGAAATTGGTGTACCGCCCCAATACCTCTTGAATATCAAACTTGTTGTCACTGGGGTCGAGCAGGTACGCAGCGATCGCCGTATCGAGGGTGATTGATCTCAGATCGACACCGTGGTCCATCAGCCACTTCTGTAACGGTTTTGCATGGTGTGCACGTATCTTTGCCAGTGCACCTAAACCATCGAGCACTGCCTTGTCCTGCAATACGTCAACAACGATCCACGCCACTGCCGATGCATTCGCATCGACAACGATCGCAATGCCATCTAATGCGCTTCGTCCAGGCTCACCAAGCCATCCAACACCAACGTCGACGCAATCCAGTTTTGCAACCTTGGCAAGTACCGCGACTGCAGACGCAACAGTTCCGCAGCGTTCAGTCTTTGCTGCGATGCAATCAACAGCAGACTCAACAGCAGATTCATTTACGGATTTTGTTTCTGCTGACGGAGCGTCTCCAAAAACAGTTTTAGCCCGAGCGAACATTGATTTGAATTCGAGAGTCTCAAACATTGTCTTCAGCTCACCCATTCTTGGCCGTGGCGCTGTCTGAGTGATGTCAATCGTTACCGGAGCATCGCGGCGCAGCACCATCAGTTGAGCATTGCGCAACACTCGTTCGCGACTCTCAAGCAAACCTTGTTTCAACTTTGGTGTCTGCTCATCTGCTGCATCAAAAACGGCAACGATGTCGTGATACTTGACCATCAATTTTGCCGCAGTCTTTTCGCCAACACCCGGGACGCCATCTAGATTGTCGCTCGGGTCGCCTCGCAACGCCGCATACTGCGAATATTGTGCGGCAGTCACGCCAGTGCGCTCAACAATTCCTGCTTCGTCGTATAACGCATAGTCGCTGACGCCACGCTTGTTGTACAACACACGAATATGCGGGTCGCGCACCAGTTGATACGTGTCTCTGTCGCCAGTCACAATCAGCAGGTCTTCTCCTGCTTGCTCTGCTTTTTCGGCGATTGTGGCAATCAAATCGTCACCTTCAAAACCGGCAGCATCGATAGCAGCGATACCCATCACCCCAAGCATCTCTTTGATGATGTCCATCTGTTGATACAAGATGTCTGGCTGCGCTTCGCGTTGTGCTTTGTACTCTGGCGCGGCTTCGTGCCGAAAGGTTTTTTCTTTTCGATCGAACACAACAATCACGCCATCTGGCTTGTGGTCCTTCATCAGTGTCAGGAGCATTGAACAAAATCCGTACACCGAATTGGTCACTTGTCCGCTCGCCGTTGTCATATCGGTCGGCAGAGCAAAGAAGGCTCGGTATGCGAGCGAGTTGCCGTCGAGGACCATCAATTGCACAAGAAACCCGCCTGGTTCATGCCACGACGATAACCGACAACTATGGAGTGATGTGTCCGCTCAGAATCTGGTTAGCCACGTCCACCATCTTGGCTCGCGTCGACATCGCATTCTTTTGAATGAAATCAAAGGCAGATTGTTCAGTCATGGAGAATTTGTCAATCAACAATCCCTTTGCGCGATCTAATAGTTTGCGCAGCTCCAACTGCTCACCAAGAGCATCTCGCTCGCCACTCAATGTTTTCATTTCTTGAAAACGACCTATTGCAAGCTCTATCGCCGGAACAAGATCGGTCTTTTGAAAAGGCTTGACAAGATATGCAAGCGCTCCAGCATCGCGAGCTTGCTCAATAACTTCGCGTTGACTAAATGCGGTCAGCATTACAACAGGACACAATTTTTCAGCACTCACCACACGTGCTGCATCAAGCCCGTCAAGCCCTGGCATCTTGATATCAAAAATTGCAACATCAGGGAGATGCTGTCGCACGAGTTCGATTGCGGTGTCGCCACGACCGGTGTCGGCAACTACCTCGTAACCCTCTTCTTCTAAGGTCTCGCGCAGATCCAGACGAATAATTGCTTCGTCTTCAGCAATCACGATGCGCGTGCTTGGTTGAGATTTCACTATATTCGCGATCTATCGCCCAAGTTTGTCAAGTAATTGATCTTGATGCATTTCCAAGTCGGCGATTGATGCACGCAAATGATCACGGTGCTTATTCATCGCCTGCAAATGGCGCGATGCTTCCCGCGATTCAGAATCGGCAAGTGGGGTTTCGGATACCAGGGCGCGAAGTTGCAAATCGTGAGCTTCATCCGAAAAGTGTTGCAGCTGTTCGTCGACAACCTTGAGTTCGTTGCGCAGTGACGCCAAGGTCTGTGTGCTGCGACGTAATCGACGCTCAGTTAACCGGCTGTTCATACCCTTGTTTGGCACGTCGTTGAGTGTATGTGTGTCCATGATGTTGGTGCCCGAGGTGGGAGTCGAACCCACACGCCCTTTCAGACAACGGATTTTGAGTCCGTCGCGTCTGCCATTCCGCCACTCGGGCCCGAGTGAAGAGTTAATCTGTTTGGCTACTGCGAAGAAACATCGTACCGACCCACGACAAGTTCTACGCTATACGGATTGTGTTCTTTCAAGAACACACGGTCATCACGGTCAACACGGTTCACAGAGTTATTACAGACAATGGGGTCCATGCTCGCATTCACATTTCCAGGTCAAGGATCACAGCGCCCGGGCATGGGTGCGCCATGGGTCGACCATGAAAGTTGGGAACTTGTAGTTGAGGCGTCAGACGTCGTGGGTCGCGATGTTGCGGAACTTCTCTTACAGGCCGATGCCGAATCGCTGAAAGATACCCGCAATGCACAGCTCACCACATTTGTCATGTCGCTGATGGTTCTCGATGCAGTTGAGCGACTGGGTATCGAACCAAGTTTTTGCGCCGGGCACAGCCTTGGCGAATACACCGCACTTGTCGCCACTGGCGCACTTCGTTTTGACGATGGCTTAAAGCTCGTCGCCGAGCGTTCGTCGGCCATGCACGAGGCTGGCATTACCCAACCTGGAACCATGGCTGCTGTTCTCGGTCTCGATGACGAGCAAGTTGAAGTTGCATGTCGTCTTGCCGACGCGGATGTGTGGGTTGCAAACTTCAATGCCCCGGGCCAAGTTGTCATCGCGGGTTCTCCCGACGGTGTAGAGAAAGCATCAGCACAGGCAAAAATACTCGGTGCAAAACGCGTGATGCCACTTCCTGTTTCTGGCGCCTTTCACACTCCCTACATGGCGAGTGCGCGCGATCGACTACGCAACGCTATTGCATTGGCAAAGCCACGTGACACAGAAGTACCTGTTATTTCCAACGTCGATGCGATCGCTCACGACCACGGCTCTGAATGGGCGTCATTATTGTCGGCCCAATTGTCATCACCGGTTCGCTGGAAACACTGCCTTCTTAAGCTTGGCGAACTCGGCGTGCGCGGCGTTATCGAACTCGGACCGGGTGGTGTGCTCACCGGGATGGCCAAACGAACACTTGAAGAAGCCAAGACAATCAGCGTTGCAACTCCAGACGACCTCGATGCACTCATTGAGTGGATGAATGTGTTTTCTTCAAGCTCCGCGCCGCTTGCGACACCGACCCACGAGGGTGAACATCTTTTCGCCATAGAGCGGCTCGTCGTCAGTCCTGCTGCAGGAGTGTTCACAAAAATGCAGACTATTGCCAACAACACTGCAATTGAAGTTGGACTTGTGCTGGGACATGTTGGCGACACAGAGGTACGGTCGCCATTTGCGGGCATGTTGCAAAATTTCATCGCGGTAGATGGTGAACGGGTGACGGCTCATCAGCCGATTGCTTGGCTCAGATCGCATTAGGGTTACACGAAATGCCAAACATTCCTTTGGGCGCTCGCTGTGCTGTCATGACTGGATGGGGTCGTGCACTGCCGGAAAAGATCGTTACCAACGAGGACCTTTCGAAAACGCTAGAGACGAACGACGAATGGATTCGTGACCGCACAGGCATCCATCAACGACACATAGGTGGCAGCACCTCTAGCCTGTCGGTGCAAAGCGGACGTCTTGCAATGCAGATGGCAAATATTGACCCGCTAGAGATCGACGCACTTATCTTGGCAACAACCACACCAGACCGTGCGGTGCCAGCCACGTCGGCAAACGTTCAGCACCATCTTGGATTGAAATGCGGTGCCTTCGATATCAATGCGGCTTGCTCAGGCTTTGTGTATGCACTTGTCAACGCACATGGACTCATTGCGATGGGTGCAAAAAAGGTGTTGGTTATTGGCACCGACACACTTTCTCGCATTACCGATTGGACAGATCGCGGTACGGCAATTTTATTTGCAGATGGATCTGGCGCATGCGTGCTCGAAGCCGTCGATGGGCCGGGTCAGTTGCTTGCGTGGGATCTAGATGCTGATGGGTCTGCAGAAGAATTGCTCTATGCCGAAATAGGCGGGTTTCTCAAAATGGACGGCAAAGAAGTGTTTCGTCGGGCTGTGCGCATCATGGTCGACTCAGCACAAAAGTCAATGGCAATCGCTGGGGTCACGGCTGATCAACTTGCGCTTGTTGTCCCCCATCAAGCGAATACGCGAATCATTTCTGCAGCGTGCGATCGACTCGGGATTTCCATGGACAGGACTTCAATCGTGTTGCACGAAACCGGTAATACATCGTCCGCATCAATTCCGCTCGCCCTCTTTGACGCAGCCGACAAAGGACGTCTCAGTAACGGCGATTTAGTTTTGCTCGTAGGATTTGGTGCAGGAATGACTGCAGCGAGTGCGATTTTGCGCTGGCAAGGCCAGCGATAGAAAGCAGATCAACATGACTGAAACAACTTCACGAGTCGTCCTCATCACTGGTGGATCCAAAGGAATTGGTCTCGCCTGCGCACGCCATTTTGCCGCACTTGGCGACCGCGTCGCAGTCACCTACAACTCGTCTCCACCTGCAACAGAGTTTTTTGCTGTCAAGTGCGACGTCACTGACACCGATCAAGTCAACGCAGCGTTTGATGCGGTTGAAGCCCACTTCGGTCCGGTTCAAATATTGGTGTCGAATGCAGGTATCACTAAAGACACGCTGATCCTGCGCATGAGTGAGAACGATTTTGCAGCTGTGCTTGATGCCAACCTCACGGCCGCATTTCGTGTTTGCAAGCGAGCAACACAGGGCATGCTCCGTGCACGATCTGGACGCATCATCTTGATTTCTAGCGTTGTTGGCATGCTGGGCTCCGCTGGACAATCAAATTATGCAGCGTCCAAAGCGGGGCTTATTGGACTAGGTCGCTCCCTTGCACGAGAGCTTGGGTCGCGGAGCATCACGGTAAATGTCGTTGCCCCTGGACCTGTAGACACCGAAATGACTGCAGCACTCAACGAAAAACAGATGCAACAAATCACCGATGCTGTTCCACTTGGGCGCACAGCAACTGTGGACGAAATCGCAGGTGTTGTCACCTTTCTTGCCAGCCCTGCAGCGGCATACATCACAGGGGCAATCATCCCTGTCGATGGTGGACTTGGCATGGGTCATTAGGAACACGGCACCAAACCCTTCGGTCAAAGTCCTTTCGTAGTAACCTTTGTATTGCAAGTTCGATCTCACACAGCCAGGAGCAACCCCATGGACCAGCAACTATTTGACCGTTTCACTAAATGTGCCGTAGAAGTTCTTTCAGTCGACGCCTCCAAAATTGTTCTTACCGCTCATTTCTCCGATGACCTTGATGCCGACTCACTCGACCTTGTTGAGCTCGTCATGGCACTAGAAGAAGAGTTTGGTATTGAAGTACCAGAATCCGATCTCGAAGGTGTCGACACAATCGGCAAAGCCTTCGATCTCGTTACTTCCAAAGTCAAGTAAGCGCCTCGAGCGCAATCAATCATGAAAGGTGCCGGTCATCGCGTAGCCATTACCGGATATGGGGTTGTTGCTCCATGCGGTATTGGTAAAGAACTTTTTTGGAAGGGTC
>CAXNNK010000043.1:0-7666 GCA_964203725.1 Ilumatobacteraceae bacterium
AAAGTGTTGCTGTTTCAGCAATTGGAATGTAGATCTGTTCGAACAATGCTTCGCGATCAATTGACTTCGAAAACGCTGCACGGAAAGTTGGGTTTGCAAACGGACCGCACTTCGATTGGAAGTACAACGCTTCGTAGTCCCCACCGAACTCGACCTTTGATGCAATGTTGTCCTGCTTCAGTGCCGCAGCAGTTTCGCCACTGTACTGAGGGTACATAAAGTCAACTTCGCCAGCCTTGAGTGAAGCATTTGCTGTATCACTATCGGCTTTGGGAACCATGACAACTTTTGGAGTCACAGCTTTGTCAGTACCCCAGTAGCTCTCGTTCGCAACATAGACAACCTGGTCCTTGCTCCACGATTGCATCTTGTACGGACGTCCCGAGAACGGAAGCAAATCGGCAAAGTCGCCAGACACGTCAGCAGTGTTTGTCACTGATGCTGCCTTGATCAAACCACCGAATAGTCCACGCCATGGTGCGTACACAGACTTCAATGTGACAACGACTTGCTTGTCACTTGTGCCAGCCTCAACCGACGTGATCTGGTCGTAACCAGATGTCGAGATCGAACCTGGTGTATTCAACGACGCATCAAACGTTGCCTTAAAGTCAGCAACAGTGATTGCTGAACCATCTTCCCACACTGCTTCAGGAGCAATGTCGTAGGTGACTTTCATTCCGTTGCCAGTCGCAGCTGGTGCGGTGTAGTCGTATGAAACCTCTGCACAATCTTCGATACCTGGATATGACGACTCTGCAGCAGGTGCTGCAGCTTCTTCTTCTGTTGAACTGCCACCGCACGCTGCCACAACAAGTGACAACGTTGCGAAACCGGCAGCCAGCAGAGTGAATTTGTTGGTTTTCTTCACTATCGACCTCCCCGTCGAATGAAATGGGTTACCCCATAGATGTGGAGACAAGACGCCCCCACGAATGAGACAAGGGTAACACCACATGGGGCATGCTTGAAAGTCAGAGCCCGAGATCCTTTTTTGCTATGTGCGATGGAGCCTGAATTGAACGATTCGGGCGAATTCTGCAGAGTCAAGGCTTGCACCACCGACTAATGCCCCATCAATGTCTGGCTGAGCCATCAGTTCGGCGATGTTTGCTGCCTTGACACTGCCCCCATACTGCAACCGAATCGATTGAGCGGCCTTGACTCCAGTTACTTCAAGCACCTGAGCACGAATTGCCCCGACAACTGCCTGAGCGTCAGACGAGGTTGCAGTTCGGCCAGTACCGATAGCCCAAATGGGCTCATATGCAATCACCATTGACTCAACCTGCTCAGACGTCCTGCCCTCCAACGCCGCACGAACTTGACCCATCACTTTCTGTGCTGTAAGGCCAGCCTCACGCTCCGCGAGGGTTTCTCCTACGCAAACAATCGGTGTCATCCGATTTTTCTGGATTGCCGTGATTTTTCTTGCAACATTATCGTCAGTCTCGCCAAAGATCTCTCGTCTTTCGCTGTGTCCACAGATCACATATTGAACATTGAGTTTGCTCAAAAATAACGGACTGACCTCGCCAGTGAATGCTCCCTTATCTTCCCAATGGCAATGTTGGGCGCCTAAAGCAACTCTAAGTTCATCTGCATCAATAAGAGTTTGAACACTACGAATATCGGTGAATGGTGGATGCACGCTTACATCACATTCGGCAAAATCTTCCTTACTCAACAAGTACGCGAGCTTCTGCACAAATTGAATCGCTTCAAAATGATTGTGGTTCATTTTCCAATTACCACTGATCAATGGTTTCCGAACTACATCATTTGACACGTGGTGCTCCTCGCAACGCTTCAAGACCAGGAAGGTCGCCTAACTCTAGATATTCGAGTGATGCGCCACCACCTGTTGAAACGTGATCGACTTCATCGTCAAGTTTGAATTGCGATAGAGCAGCGGCAGAATCACCACCGCCCACAACTGTAAAAGCCTTGGTGTCTGCCATCGCTTGTGCAACAGTTCTTGTGCCATTCGCAAATCTTGCGTCTTCAAACATCCCCATTGGGCCATTCCAAAAAACTGAACGAGCATCCATAATGATGTCGGTAAATGCAGCAGCAGAACCTGGACCAATATCAAGTCCCTTTGAACCCTTCGGCAACCGAATTCCGTAGGTTGCGTATGCGCCATCAGCATCCAAACCAACAATGTCCTCTGGAAGATGAATCGGAACATTGCCATCCAAGAGTTTCTTGCAGACGTCTATCAACTCTGGTTGACAAATCGAATCTCCAACCGAGTAGCCCTTTGCCGCTAGAAACGTAAAGCACATTCCTCCACCGATGATGAATGCATCAACACGCTCCTGGAGCGCCTCGATCACACCGATTTTGTCACTCACTTTTGCGCCACCAAGCACCGCAATAAATGGCCTGTTTGGTTTTTCGCGCAACTCGCCAAGAATTTCAATCTCTCGTTGCAGCAATCTTCCAGCGGCTGATGGCAACGACTGGGGAGGACCAACTATTGATGCATGTGCGCGATGGGTTGCGCCGAACGCGTCGTTGACGTAGAGATCGAAGCCAGAAACGAGTTGCTTTACAAATTTTGCATCGTTGGATTCTTCGCCCGGATTAAAACGAAGATTTTCGAGCAGTTCAACACCTGGCGCAATTTCGGCCAGTCTTGCTCTCACAGGAACCATCGAATACTTTGCAGACGAAGCGCCTTTCGGTCTTCCCAAGTGGCTTGCACAAACAACCGTTGCACCACGATCTGTGAGAAACTTGATGGTCGGCAATGCTGAAATAATCCGAAAATCGTCAACGATCACACGAGCATCATCAGCGCCAGACATCGGCACATTAAAATCGGTACGGACAAGCACTCGCTTGCCGGACACATCTCCCAAATCCTCTAAAAGAGGCAGTGTTGACATGTTTGATGAACTATTTTGCTGAACCGACATGAAGCGTCAAATCAACCAAGCGATTTGAATAGCCCCACTCATTGTCATACCAACCGAGCACCTTTACAAGAGTGCCCATGCTCATTGTTAGATCGCTGTCAAAAACACAACTGTGTGGGTTAGTCACAACATCGCTAGAAACGATCGGTGCATCGGTGTACTCAAGCACACCTTGCAACTCGCCTGCTGCAGCATTTTTGAACGCAGCATTAATCTCATCTTTTGTTGCTGCCTTCTTGAGCACTGCAACAAAGTCAGTAATCGATCCGGTTGGTACCGGAACTCTCAACGATGTTCCATCCAATTTGCCCTTCATTGACTCAAGCACAAGTGCTGTTGCGCGAGCCGCCCCCGTGCCGGTTGGTGTGATATTAATTGCCGCACCTCGAGCCCGACGCAAATCGCTATGTGGCCCGTCAACCAATTGCTGATCACCCGTGTAAGCGTGCACGGTTGTCATCAAACCTTGCTCGATTCCGAACGCATCATCGAGCACCTTGACCATCGGCACGAAACAGTTTGTAGTGCAACTTGCATTCGAGATCACTTTGTGTTTGGTGCGATCAAAATCTTTGTGATTCACCCCAAAAACAAAAGTCGCATCTGCCCCAGTCGACGGTGCAGAAACAATGACCAAAGGCGCACCAGCATTTAAATGGGCCGCAGCTTTGTCGCGTTCTGTGAAAAAGCCAGTCGACTCAATGACCACATCAACGCCAAGCGACTTCCATGGCAAATCCTTCGGATCACGAATTTGCAAAACCTTGAGAACCTTGCCATCAACCGAAATGCCATCGTCTACAGGAATGATCTCATTTGGGAGAATCCCCAGTACGGAGTCATACTTCAACAGATGCGCCATCGTCTTGATGGAGCCAAGATCGTTGACGGCAACGATCTCGATCGGCGCACTTGCTGCATTGACTGCACGAAAAAAGTTGCGCCCAATCCGTCCAAAACCGTTGATGCCAACCCGAAGAGGTGTCTGTGCCATAGCGAAAGATATTAGCGCACGGAATAAACCAGCAAGACTCGATTCCTAGCGAAAGATATCGCGATGAGTTACTCGCGGGTGTTGCCCCTGCACAGTCATCCATGCCCCAATGGCCTCTGTCACAGCAACTGAACGATGTCGCCCACCCGTGCAACCAATAGCAATGGTCAAATAACTCTTACCCTCGGCTTGATATGCGGGAAGAAGGAACTCGAATAATCCATGTAACTTCGATAAAAACTCGAGAGCCAACGGCTGGTCGACAGTAAACGCCTTTACAGACTCATCTAGGCCTGACAATTCTCGTAGCTGTTCTTCCCAATGTGGGTTGGGTAAAAAGCGCACATCAAACACAAGATCAACGTCAAGCGGAATGCCGTGCTTAAAACCAAACGACACCAATGACAACTGCATGACGTCACGGGCACCAGAAGGTGCGAATAATTCAACAATCTGCGCCTTCAATTGGTGAATGTTGAGACCGGAAGTGTCAATCACCAAATCAGCAGCACCCTTTACGGTTTCAAGCAGTGAACGCTCTTCGTGAATGGCTTCTTCAACGCTCGAGGATCGGTTTGACAATGGGTGTTTGCGCTTGGTGGCGCCGTAACGTCGCACCAATTCTGGAGTTGATGCATCAAGAAACAAAACACGGACACGATGACCAACATCTCGAAGCCGATGAACGATCACCACTGCATCGGTCTGATGGGTGGCTGAACCTACAACCAATGCGAGTTGAGACTGTTCGCCTGTTGCGGCAAGTTCAACGACTTTCTCGATGAGAGCAATGGGCATGTTGTCGACCACGAACCAGCCAAGGTCTTCGAGGTCGTCTGCCGCCTGGGAACGGCCAGCGCCAGAAAGACCAGCGATTAAGAGGATGTCAGCCACTGATGCTCAGGCTACCGAACAACAGGCTGTTTCAAGATTGATGCAAGGCATTAAAGACAGCCTGCGTCACAACTTGAGGAAGACCCGATTGAGAAAGGATCTCATCAACACTCGCTTCTCGCAATGATTTCATGTTGCCGAAAACCTGCATCAGTTTTTCTTTCCGCGCGGTGCCAAGACCAGCGATTCCGTCCAGTCCGCTCACCTTCATTCTCTTGCCTCGCAATTGTCGGTGGAAGGTATTGGCAAAACGGTGGGCCTCGTCTCGGATGACCTGCAACATGAACAACGCCTCACTCCCACGAGGCACATCGACCGGCGTTGTCGAATTGGGAACGAAGACTTCTTCAAGACGTTTTGCCAGAGATGCAACGGGTATTTCGTTTTCAAGACCTAGTTCCTTCACCACTTCTATCGCGACCCCTAATTGGCCTTTGCCACCATCAACCAAAATCAATTGTGGAGGATATGCAAACTTGCCTGGCTTACTACCGCGCTCACTGATCGGCAGGTCACGCTCCTTTTTGTAGGCGCTCAATCTGCGCATCAACACTTCGCGCATTGCTGCATAGTCGTCGTTACCTGGAACGTCTTTGATCTTAAAACGTCGGTATTCGGCTTTCGCTGGCAAGCCATCCTCAAGAACAACCATCGACCCCACATAATCTGTACCGTGCAAGTGAGCCATGTCGTAGCACTCGATGCGCAGTGGAAAATGAGGAAGATTCAGAAGTTGCTGCAGATCGTTGAGAGCCATTGTCCGACTGTGTTGATCAGCCGATCTTCTTAAACGATGTCGCGCAAGTTCTCTGCTTGCATTGATCGTCACAGTCTCTTGCAGTTCGCGCTTGTCGCCGCGCATTGGAACTCTCACGCTTACTTGTGTGGTACGAACATCGCTGAGCCACTTTTCAACCGCAGCGTGACTTTCCGGCAGCACAGGTACCAAAACTTGTTTGGGAATACCAAGCGCAGGCTCATCACCATAAACATTTTCTAGGATTCGGTCGACGAGCAATTCTGGACTCACATCCTCCACTTTGTCCAACACGAAACCATTGCGTCCAATGACGCGACCTTTACGAACGAAGAAAATTTGGACAGCAGCAGTGATTTCATCTTGAGCAATTCCGATCACGTCGATGTCGTCCTCCTGCACACCAACCATCTGTTGTTTCTCTAAAACCTGATGAATTGCAGTTAACCGATCTCTGATCTTCGCTGCTCGCTCAAAATCTGTCGCTTCGGATGCAGCAATCATTTGCTTTTCCATCGTTGCAACAATCTCAGTATTGTCGCCATCCAGAAACTTCATTAAACCGTCCACATGCACTTTGTAGTCGGTAGCGGAGATCTCACCTACGCACGGACCACTGCATTTTTCGATGTGGAACAACAAACATGGTCGACCAAGTCGCTCATGCTGCTTAAATTTGGACTGAGCGCAGGTGCGCACAGGAAACGTACGAAGTAATAACTCCAAAGTGTCCCGGATTGCACCTGGATGCACATAAGGACCGAAGTAGCGAACGCCTTTACGGCGCTTACCGCGAAACATCATCGCTCGGGGCCATTCCTCATCGGTGGTAACGGCCATAAATGGAAAACTCTTGTCGTCTTGTAGCCGAATATTGAAGCGAGGCTTGTGCTCCTTAATCAAGGCGTATTCAAGCAACAAGGCTTCAACTTCGTTTCGTACTTCAATCCACTCCACTTTGTCGGCAAAACTCATCATGCTCGCAGTGCGCGGATGCAGCGTTGCTGGGTCTGCAAAATAACTCGAGACTCGAGAACGCAAGTTGATTGCCTTACCTACATAAATGACGCGACCTTGTGCGTCTCGAAATTGATACGAACCTGGAGTGACCGGAATACTTCCGTCTGGTCGTTGCATAACTCAGTACTTTTGCGTCTCTGCTACTTCGACGATTTCAGTAATGGGGCTAAGTACTTGCCCGTGTAGCTTCCTTTAATTTTGGCAACCGTCTCGGGAGTACCCTCTGCGACAAGTTGTCCTCCCCCATCTCCGCCCTCTGGACCAAGGTCGATTAGCCAGTCAGCGGTTTTGATGACATCAAGATTATGTTCGATAACAAGCACAGTATTTCCTTGATCGACAAGTCGTGCCAACACCGTCAACAATCGACGCACGTCTTCAAAATGCAATCCTGTAGTTGGTTCGTCCAGCAAATAGATCGTGTGGCCCGTGCTTCGCTTGGCCAGTTCGGCTGCCAATTTGACACGTTGTGCTTCGCCACCAGACAGTGTTGGTGCAGATTGGCCAAGACGAACGTAGCCAAGGCCCACATCTACGAGCGTCTCCATGAAGCGTGAAATGCGGGGCTGTTTTGCAAAGAACTCAACGGCTTCAGAGATGGGCATGTTCAACACATCCGAAATGTTCTTGCCCTTAAAAAAAATGTCAAGTGTGTCACGGTTGTAACGGGCACCCTTACATACCTCGCACGGCACATATACATCTGGCAAAAAGTGCATCTCAATTTTAATGGTTCCATCGCCGGAGCAAGCCTCACATCGTCCACCTGGCACGTTGAAACTAAACCGTCCTGGCATGTAACCACGAACCTTTGCCTCTGGTGTGGTGCTGAATAATTTACGAATGTCATCAAAGACACCCGTGTATGTTGCCGCATTTGATCTTGGAGTACGACCAATCGGCGACTGATCCATATCAATCACTTTGTCAAGATGTTGTATGCCATCAACTGCGGTGTGCTTGCCTGGTGCATCTTTTGATTTGTAGATCTTTTGCATCAAGGAAGGCAGCAAGATGTCACGAATCAAACTGCTTTTGCCACTTCCGGACACTCCAGTCACCGCAACAAAACAACCA
>CAXNNK010000044.1:0-7345 GCA_964203725.1 Ilumatobacteraceae bacterium
GTTTATATTGATGGTTATGACGATCGCGATCGTTGCTTCAGTGGTCCACGACCGTAAGCACTAGTCTGCTGGCGTGGCCATAAGCGATGACGATATAGAGCGCCTACGCGAAACCGTCTCGCTGGTAGACGTGGTGCAGGGGTATCTGCCATTGCGCAGAGTTGGTCGCAACTGGGTTGGTCTGTGCCCGTTTCATGCCGAGAAGTCTGGTTCGTTTAACGTGCGCGAAGAGACCAAGCGTTATCGCTGCTTTGGTTGTGGCGCTGCTGGTGACGTATTTAGGTTTGTGCAAGATATGGAGCATCTCGATTTTGTGGGCTCAATTGAACATCTTGCGAATAAGGCCGGGATGACGCTGACGTATACAACGGGTGGTCAAAGCAAGGATCGTCAGCATCGCAAGCAACTCATCGAAGTGATGGATAAGGCAGTGAATTGGTATCACGAAAGACTCTTGACCAGCCCCGATGCGCGTGTCGCGCGTGATTATTTGCGTGATCGTGGACTCTCGGGTGATGTTGCTCGCCAATTCAAAATGGGTTGGGCACCTGATGATTGGGACGCGATGAGTCGTGAGATTGGTGTGCCGATTGATCTACTGAAAGAAGTTGGCCTTGCATTTATTAACAAGAGCAACAAACCTCAAGATTCGTTTCGGGCACGGGTTCTCTTTCCAATATTCACTGACGCGGGAGACGCAGTTGCGTTTGGCGGACGCATCCTGCCAGGAAGCACAGACCCCGCAAAATATAAGAACTCATCAGAGACGACTATTTATGCGAAGTCAAAAACGCTGTACGGTCTCAATTGGGCAAAGCAAGACATCGTTGCTGCCGACGAAGTGATTGTGTGTGAGGGCTATACAGATGTCATTGGTTTTCACCGCTCGGGCATTACGCGCGCTGTTGCTACTTGCGGCACCGCACTGACCGAAGAGCACGTGCGTCTATTGAAACGATTTGCCAACAAGGTGATTTTGGCGTTTGATGCCGATGCGGCTGGTCAGGGTGCTGCAGAGCGGTTTTATGAGTGGGAGAGCCGGTACAAATTGCAAGTATTTGTTGCCAAGTTTCCAGATGGCAAAGACCCAGGCGAGCTTGCGATGACCAATCCGGAAGCACTGGCTGCAGCCATTAGGGATGCTCGGCCGTTTCTGGGATTCCGGTTGCAACGTACTCTCGACGCTGGCTCAATTGCTTCTCCAGAGGCTCGTTCGCGCACGGCACAGTTGGCAATGGCTGTCATTAATGAACACCCCGACAAGAATGTGCGCAAACTCTATGCCGGCGAGGTTGCGAGCCATGTTGGTCTTCCCGCGGTCGACTTAGTGCAACTGGCCGAGCGTGGAAGTCGCACGCCCGAAGTACGCACGAGCCCGACAGTCGATTCCTCGCGTCGTGAAAACGCCGAATTTGTCGCACTTGCATTGATGGTCCAGGACTGGGACAATATTGCTACATGGATGAGCGAAGGTTTATTTTCGGATGACGTTTACCGAAGGGCGTATCTTGCGGTTGCATCAGTGAACGGTGGCATTGCCGGATCACTTGAGGCTGCAGATCCTGAGGCTCGCGAAGTGATCGAACGCGCTGCGGTTGCCGACATTGATTCGGATCCATTTATGGAAGCAAAGAATTTAATATCTGCAGCCGTGCGTCGTGAATTAACAACGCGAAATAGGATTACTGATCCGACAGAAATTCGCGCTGATCGTGATGCTCGTATTTTGTTGGAAGAACTTGATAATCCAACGATGGCAGACGCGGCTGCAATGGAACTGCTCGACTGGCTGGGAAAGCGCGTGGGTGAGCACGCATGAGAAGTGCAATTGGCAGCGACACTGGGCCTGACGCAGTACGCATGTATCTCAACGAGATTGGGCAAGTAGATTTGCTGACAGCCGACGATGAAAAGCGGCTTGGGAGATCGATTAAGAATGGCCTCGATGCAGATGCTCAGCTGAAGCATGGCATTGGCACCTTGGGAGTGCGCGATCGAAGAGCACTACAGCGCGTAGTTACCGAAGGCGTGAAAGCCAAAGAGCACATGGTGCGCGCAAACCTACGGCTCGTTGTTTCGATTGCTCGCAGATATGACCGTAAAGAGTTGCAACTCGCCGATCTCATCCAAGAAGGCAATATCGGTTTGATGCATGCCGCCGACAAGTACGACTATGAAAAGGGTTTCAAGTTTTCAACGTACGCAACCTGGTGGATTCGTCAGTCAATGACCCGAGCAATGGCCGACCAAGGGCGCAACATCCGCATTCCTGGTCACATGATGGAAATTGTTAATCGGGTGCATCGTGCCGAGCGCGAACTTGCATCAGAGTTGGAGCGTGACCCAACACCTGATGAAGTTGCTGTGCGCACGCAGATGAGCGTGGAAAAACTTCTAGATGTAATGCAACTCGCGCTATCGACAACGAGTCTGGATGCGCCTGTGGGCACCGACTCTGATGACCTGACGGTTGGCGACACAATTGCTAGTGGCGATGTAACAAATGATCCGAGTGAGTCGACCGAGCGGCGCCAACTAGGTGAGGCTGTTGAGCGCACGTTGAGCGACTTGCCAGAACGCGACCAGGATATTGTGTCGATGCGATTTGGAATTGGCAAATACGCTGGGCTACCGCACACTCTTGAAGATGTGGCCAAGAAGATGAATGTGACGCGAGAGCGCGTGCGTCAAATAGAGCAAAAGACATTGGCCAAGTTGCGCCACCCGCACAACAGCGCCAAACTTCGGGCATTTCTCGACGACAACTAGTCTGTAGGGATGAGTTCAGTTTCACCATCTGGCGTGGCTCGCAGTAGGGCTACAGATGTCAAAGTGATTACGGTCAATGCCGAAGGCAGGTCGGGCTCCAAGCCAGACTTCGTAGTAACGGAAGAGCCAATGGAGATTCGGGCTGGTGCTCCTGGTCAAGAACCAATCTCGGTGTCGGTCACGATGCGCACGCCGGGTCACGACTTTGAGTTGGCTGTCGGCTTCTTGTTTACAGAGGGCATGATCACAGGGCCGAACGATGTTGCGAGTGTGAAGTATTGCGAACTCAATGGCCAAGAAGAGCAGAAATACAACATCGTTACAGTTGGTTTGACCCGACCATTTGACTTGGCACTTGCCCGACGTGCAATGGTGACGTCATCGAGTTGCGGCATCTGCGGCACCGAGTCGCTCGACCAATTACTGACGTGTACAACTCCGGTAGATCGCGAATCTGGCCCCAGATTGACGGCCTCGGTATTGATCGGGTTGCCCGATGCTGTGCGCAAAGTGCAACCAACGTTTGACCGCACTGGTGGGTTGCATGCTGCTGCATTGTTTGACGCCACAGGAAAGATGAAGGTCGTCCGCGAAGATATCGGTCGGCATAACGCAGTCGACAAAGTGATCGGTCAGAGTGTGCTCGAAAAATCTGTGCCGTTGACAGAATATGGGTTGTTTTGCAGCGGACGATTGTCATTTGAAATTATTCAGAAAGCGGCAATGGCACGCATTGGATTAATTGCTGCGGTTGGAGCGCCCTCAAGCCTTGCAGTGCAGACAGCAGATGCATTCGGCATCACACTGATTGGATTTTTGCGTGACGGTAAGGCAAACATTTACACGCATGATCACCGCGTGCAGATGTAGTTCTACGAAAAAGTTGCCTGCTCACTCGCGGTTTGCTTGAGGACTTCTTCGTTGAGAGTGATACCAAGGCCTGGTTCGTCTGAAAGGTGAATCCAACCCTCACCATCGGCTTCGATGGTATTCGTAAGCATGTAGTCGCGTCGCTCGGTCGTCCACTCTGGCGGGTCAAATGGAAACTCAATAAATGGCGCGCCAACTGTGCCGGCCGTAACGTGCAGATTACCCATGACTCCGATGCCAGTGCCCCACGTATGTGGCGTAAAGATTTTGCCCGCTGCAGCGACTTCGTGTGCAAATTTGGCGAGGCCAGTGATGCCTTGCGTGCACACAACATCTGGTTGAAACACATCGAAGCATCCGCGCTCCAGTAACTCGCGAAATTCGTATGGCTCGCGCGTGAGTTCTCCGCCAGCAATTCGGATCTTGACTCGATTATGCAATTCGGTCATGCCGTCATAGTCACCGCGATGCAGTGGCTCTTCCATCCAATACACGCCATTGTCCTCAAGAACTTTGGCCACATCTGTGGCGTGATCTACTGTCCAAGGCGCTGCGATGTCCCACGGCATGCGCCATCCTTGATTGCAGTCAACCATTAACTCGAGTGATGATCCCAGGTCATCGCGGATGGCTTTGACAATGGCAAGGTCGTCATCCAACTTTGGTCGGCCAAAACGCACCTTGAGGGCAGGGAAACCTAGATCACGGGCTTGGCGTGCGACAGTGACCATGTCGGCGATTGGGCGGTGTACGCCAGACGATGCATATGCGCGAATCTTGTTGCTGAACCCACCGAGCATCTTCCAGACAGGTTCACCGTTGATTTTGCCGATGAGATCCCACAGCGCGAGATCGAGTGGCCATGGTCGTCCTGCATGAAACTCGATATTTGCAAGTACTGCTGCATGTCGGTCGATGTTGGTTGAGTCTTGACCGATGAAATACTTTTGATAGTCGCTAAATCCGTACATCGAATCGCCAGAGCCAATGCCGCATCTGCCAGCATCGTCAAAGACCCGCACGATCGTGGCGGGGAAGTGTGTGCGTGGAACTGTGTCCCACGATGCTGGAAACGGCGGATCTAGCGGCAGTCGATGGTGGGTGATTTCAATGCGTGTGATCGTGCTCATGAGGTTGAAATTTAGGCGCGCATGCGAGAGCCGCTTGGGTCGAGCACTGGCTCGAGTTGCAAGTGGGCCGGACGCATATTGCCGATGATCTCGATCTCGAAGCCAGTCGTGCCCTCTGCAGCCAATGCCGCAGGGATGTAACCAAGCGCAAGTGAGACACCCGAGTAATGGGCGTAGCCACCCGAGGTGATCCAACCAACAACTTCGCCGTTGTGGAACACCGGCTCGTCGCCGAGCACGTCTGCAGGCTTGTCCTTATCGACGTCGACCCTGAACATCACGAGCTTGCGTGCCGGACCAGTCTTCATCTCGGCCTCAACTGCAGCCCGACCAATGAACTCATGGTCAAACTTCATCGCGCGTTCCATTCCGGACTCGAGTGGTGTGTAGATCGGGCGGAACTCGCGATACCAGGTACCGAAGTTCTTCTCGAGACGCATCGTGATCAGTGCACGGAAGCCGAACAAACGCATATCAAACTCTTTGCCGGCATCCCAGATGAGATCAAACAAGTAGCGCTGGTATTCGGGTGCAATCCAAATTTCGTAGCCCAAGTCTCCTGTATAGGTCATGCGTGACAACCACACTGGCGCCATGCCGATGTTGACGCGACGGAATGACATAAACGGGAAGTCCTTAGTTGCAAGCGATGTGTCGGTCAGTTTTTGCAGCACGTCGCGCGAGCGAGGACCAGCAACGGTGAGACCCACCATCGAAAGTGAAAGTGTCTCGAATCGAATTGGAGAACCCTCTGGCAAGTGAGCCAAGAACCAACGCGGGTGATGCACTTCTGCGGCCTGTGAACCGAATAAGAAGAACTCTTCTTCGCCAATGCGTGACACAGAGAATTCGCCTTCGATGCGACCAAGTGGGTTGAGCATCGCAGTAAGCACTGTGCGACCAATCTTTGGTAACGCATTAGTAAACAATCCTTGCAACCATGCTGCCGAACATGGGCCACTCACCTTGTACTTAGCAAAGTTGGAAGCCTCGGAAAACCCAACACGCTCACGAACCGCACGCGACTCTTCGCCAACGTTGTTGAACGCGCTCGATCGGTAGAACGTCACTTCTTCAACTGGTTCTTTATCTTTGTCTTGGAACCAAAGTGGGTGCTCAAGTCCGAAACCAACGCCCATCACTGCGTTGTGCTCAATCAAGCGATCATAAATCGGCGTGGTGAGCAACGGGCGTGCTGCTGCTAGTTCTTCGTTGGGGAATGTAATGCGAAAGCGACGCGAATAGTTTTCGCGCACCTTTGCGTGTGTGTATGCAAGCGTTGCGTAGTCGCCGTAGCGAGCAACGTCCATGCCCCAGATGTCCGCGCCTGGATCACCATTGACCATCCAGTTGGCAAGCGACAAACCAACGCCGCCGCCCTGTGACAAGCCGGCCATCACACCGCAAGCCGACCACATGCCGCGCATTCCGCGAATTGGGCCAACAAGCGGGTTGCCGTCTGGCGAGAACGTGAACGGACCGTTTACAAACTTCTTGATGCCTGCACGACCAACAGCAGGGAAGTGGGCAAACCCCCGTTCGAGTTCTGGAGCAATTCGCTCTAAGTCGTGTGGCAACAACTGGAACACAAAATCCCATGGTGTTTCTTTTGCGGCCCATGGGCGGTTTTCTTGCTCGTATGTACCGAGCAAAATACTCTGACCTTCTTGACGCGCATAGATTTCGCCAGCGAAGTCGATGATGTGTGGCAACTCGCGACCCATCGTCTTGTTGTACTCAATGACTTCGTCCATTGGCTCTGTCATCAGGTAGTGGTGTTCCATTGCCAACACTGGCAACTCGAGACCACACATGCGCCCAACCTCGCGGGCCCACAGTCCACCGGCATTGACAACATGCTCTGCATGAATCGTGTGGTCCTGGTCAGTAATGACATCCCATGTGCCGTCTGCACGATGGTTGAGTCCGGTCACCCATGTGTCGGTGTACACCTCTGCGCCAAGTTTTTTTGCACAGATTGCGTATGCGTGCGTTACACCGTATGGGTCGACTGAACCTTCGTCTTCGTCATAGAGCGCACCAACGAAATATTTCTCTTCGAGCAGTGGGTTAAGTGCCTTTGCTTCTTTCATCGACAACATTTCCATGTGCATGCCCAAATAGCGACCACGAGCCTGCGCCATGCGCAAGAAGTCAAGACGCTCTGGTGTGTCGGCAAGCATCAAGCCACCTGGCAAGTGAATGCCGCAGTTTTGACCAGATTCTTTTTCGATCTCTTTGTACAAGTTGACCGTGTACTGCTGCAAGCGAGCAACGTTTGGATCACCGTTGAGTGTGTGCATGCCACCAGCTGCGTGCCATGTTGAACCTGCTGTGAGCTGTTTGCGCTCAACAAGCACTACATCTGTCCAACCGGCTTTGGTGAGGTGATACAACACCGATGCGCCAACGACGCCTCCACCGATTACTACAACGCGTGCTGATGATTTCATATTCAATTTCCTTTATGTGTCGAATTAAAATTTTGAAAACTACGAAAAATTACTAAAAGTCAGTTGCTACGCCACCCTCGGCGAGGCGGCGGGCACGAAATGCGTCAAGTTCTGCAACAACCG
>CAXNNK010000045.1:0-7163 GCA_964203725.1 Ilumatobacteraceae bacterium
TGCGCAAGGCAGACAACACTCCGTATGCGGTGTTCACGCCGTTCTCCAAGATTTGGCTCTCACAAGGCTGGTCGGCACCGTTGCCACAGCCCAACGTGATGTGGCACGGTGCTCCAGCTGTGGCATCCGAAGATCTACCTGCAGAACCAGAATGCAATGCACAACTGCCAGTAGCAGGAGAAGTTGCTGCATGGCAGGTGTGGGAAGCATTTCGTGATTCGGCACTGAATGGTTATGCCGAGACGCGCAACAATCCAGATATCAATGGCACGAGTCAGTTGTCGCCGTACTTACGATTTGGCATCGTGCATCCACGATCATTGTTGGCTGAACTTGGCGATTCAAAATCACATGCTGTTTTTCGAAGTGAGTTGTGTTGGCGCGAATTTTATGCCGATGTACTTTTTCATCAACCGCGCACCGTGTGGGAAAACTTGCAAGTGAAGATGAACAACATGACTCACGACACTGATGCTGATGCAGTGACTCGATTTGAGGCATGGTGCAAGGGCCAAACTGGTTTTCCAATTGTGGACGCGGGCATGCGACAGATGTTGGCAACGGGTTGGATGCACAACCGTGTGCGAATGATCGTTGCGAGTTTCCTCGTGAAGGATTTGCATCTGCCATGGCAATGGGGCGCCAAGTTTTTTATGCGTCATCTGGTCGATGGCGATATTGCGTCAAATAATCACGGTTGGCAGTGGACTGCTGGCACTGGCACCGACGCTTCTCCCTACTTTCGGATTTTTAACCCAATTTCTCAGGGCGAACGCTTTGATCCGCAAGGTTCGTACGTACGTCAGTGGATTCCCGAGTTGAGCGAACTTGGCAATGATGCTGTCCATGCACCGTGGACACAGGGCATGCTCAACCCCTACATCGAACCGATTGTGGACCACGCAGCCGAGCGCCTAATTTCTCTTGATCGCTATAAGGCGGTGTCGGGCAAGTGAATCGGCGCAACCATTGGGGCATCACTAGGTGCATCGTGTTTCGGTATCCTTACAACGATGCTTGATGACCGTAAAACAGCCATTCTCCGCGCTGTCGTGGAGGAATATATTTCGACTGCCCAGCCGGTTGGGTCGTCCCATATTGCCAGTACTTCTGGAGTGCATGTTTCATCAGCCACGGTGCGAAATGATATGAGTTTCCTTGAGCAAGAGGGATATCTGGCCCAACCACACACGTCGGCGGGGCGTATTCCTACCGATAAGGGGTACCGATTTTTCGTCGACCATCTCACGCCGTCGGGCACGCTTGAGATTGCAGCGCAAGATCGCATCGGTCAGTTTTTTGATACTGCGCATGGACGTTTGGAAGAAACATTGCAACGCACCAGTACGTTGCTTGCCGAAATGACCAACTATGCAGCAGTGGTGATGGGTCCTAAGGCCGAGGTTGCTGTGGTTCGTTCGGTGCAACTTGTTGGCTTAAGTGCGCACACGGCGATGGTCGTTGTTGTGTTGTCAAATGGAGTTGTTGAAAGCGAACCGATCGAACTCAGTGCGTCAATCAACGATGACCAGACGGCCGCTGCATCGCAAGCGCTGAGTCGAATCATGATCGGCCTGGCTCTTGGCGCATCTGCACCGCTCATCACGACTGGTGACGTGACGGTTGATGCTCTTGCAGCGCAAGTCGTTCGAGCAATGAATAGTCGTCATGTGGATGAGTCGGTGTTTGTGGGTGGGGCATCGGCAATGGCACAGGCTTTTGATGCTGTTGAGATAGTGCGCTCTGTATTGCACACACTCGAACAGCAATATGTTGTTGTGTCTCTTGTGCGCGACATGCTCAACCGCGGTTTATCTGTTGCAATCGGCACCGAGCACGGTGTCGAACCACTCTCGACGTGTTCGCTTGTGTTGTCGCCCGTGATTGTTGACGGCACCACATTGGGCACGGTTGGTGTGCTTGGGCCAACACGAATGAATTATCCGCAGGCACTTGCCACAGTTGAAATTGTGGGCGAGCGTCTTGGTCGCAGACTTACTGAGGGCTGATCAATTTATGTCTACCGATTTTTATGAACTGCTTGGCGTTTCGCGTGGGGCAGATGCCGATGAGATAAAGCGCGCATATCGCAAACGTGCTCGTGAGCTGCATCCAGACGCAAATCCGGGCAATGCAGAGGCCGAATCAAAATTCAAAGAAGTGTCCCACGCCTACGAAGTACTTTCGGACTCTGAAAAGCGCGCACGCTACGACCAGTTTGGGGAGGCTGGTGTTGGGGGTCGTGGTAATGCTGGCGATCCATTTGGTGGAGGTAGTGCTGGAGGATTTGGCGATATTTTTGAAGCATTCTTCGGTGGCGGTTCGCCATTTGGTGGCGGGAATGGGCGGGGCGGTCAACGGCAGCAAGCTGGTCCACCTCGTGGTCAAGACGTCGAGGTTGTGGCAGATATTTCTTTTGAAGAAGCAGTGTTTGGTTGCACCACACAAGTGAAGATGCGTTCGGCAATTCGCTGCGATGAATGTGAGGGAAGTGGCGCAAAAAAAGGAACTGCCGCTAAAACATGTTCAGAATGTGGTGGAGCCGGCCAAGTTCGCCGTGTTCGTCAAAGCATGCTTGGACAAATGGTGACAGCCGCACCATGCGGTCGATGCAGTGGAATGGGTCAAACCATTGATGCGCCATGTGCTCCATGCAGGGGCGACGGTCGAATTGTCAAAGATGTTGAACATACTGTGGAAGTGCCTGCCGGTATCAACACTGGCCAAACTCTGCGCGTGAGTGGTAGGGGTGCAGTGGGTATACGTGGTGGTGGTGCTGGTGAGTTGTATGTACACATGAGAGTTGCCGAACACGACTCATATCGTCGTGAAGATGACGATCTCGTGACTGATGTTGTGATCTCAATTGCTCAGGCCGCTCTAGGCACGCATCTTTTGCTCAGCACTCTTGATGGTGACGAAGATCTTGTCATTCCGCCTGGAGTTCAACAGGGTCGCGAGTTTCTACTCAAGGGTCGAGGTGTGCCACATCTCAACCAAGGCGGCCGCAACAAAGGTCGAGGCAATTTGCGAGCCCAAATTGTGATCTTGGTGCCTACCAAACTCAGTAATGCCGAGCGCGATCTGCTGACTCGGTTTGCCGAGGCTCGCGGTGAGCATGTAACGCAGACAGCTTCCAATTTGAAATCCAAAATCAAGTCAGCATTTTTGTGATCGAAACTTTGCGTCGAAGCACTGCTCATGTATTTGTGCAGTCATTAGATGCGCCGTTGCTGAATGAGGATGATCAACATCACCTGCTCAAAGTCTTGCGAATATCAGAATCCGATCAAATTACGCTCAGCAATGGCATTGGTGCTTGGATGACTGCGACGATTCTTCGAAATGGCGACGTATGCGCCACAAGTGAAACATTTGTAGAGATGCCACATCGTTGGTCGCTCTGTGTTGCTTTTTCACCAGTGAAGGGTGAAAAACCCGAATTGATTGTCCAGAAACTCACCGAGTTGGGAATAGACGAAATCATTCCGCTGGCACCAACAGTTCGTTCGGTTGTGCGCTGGGATACCGCTAAAGCAGAAAAGCAAACAAGCAGATTGCAACGAGTGGCAAATGAGGCTTCGATGCAAAGTCGGAGAGTCTGGCTCCCCATAGTGCATCCTGTTACCCAACTTGCCACACTGCTGGCACGAGATGCCGTCGCTTTTGCCGAGCCAGGTGGGGTCGAAATCACGAGTGGCCATCGCACGATTGTTATTGGGCCAGAAGGTGGTTTTGCCCCTGAAGAACTCGCTCAATCGATAAATCGTGTTTCCCTCGGAGAGTCTGTGTTGCGGGCTGAAACTGCTGCAATAGTTGCAGGTGCATTGATGACCAGGTGTCGAAGGAGCGAGCAGTGACAACGCCAGCAAAAGACCAACTCGACGAATTGTCGTACGCACGTATGGTGGGTGAGCGATTGCGCAGCATCCGTCAACAAAAAAATCTTTCGCTCAACGAAGTAGAGACATCCACACAGCAAGAATTTAAAGCTTCAGTAATGGGCGCATATGAGCGCGGCGAGCGTGTGATTAGTGTGTTGCGGCTCGAACGTCTGGCGCGCTTCTATGGCGTCACTGTCGATCAATTGTTGCCGCGTGATAAACAACGTGAAGATGCTGCACAGCCTGGCACTGCCGCGCCAAAGAAATTGCGGATCGATGTTGCCAAATTGTCTGCACGTGAAGGTGATCAATTCAAAATGCTCGAGAGGCTTTTGCGCATGATTCAAGTGCAACGACAAGACTTCAATGGCATAGTGATTACTGTTCGCGCCAACGACACACGGGCAATTGCTGTGATGCTCGATGTGAGTATCGATGACGTGGGCACCAAGCTGGCCGAACTCGACTTGTTGTTTGTGCCGCCCAATGCAACTTGACGCTTCATCCCACGGCGTTTATCTGCACATTCCGTTTTGCTCTAAACGGTGTGACTATTGTGCCTTCGCAACTTTTACTGATCGTCATCATCTGACTGGCGATTATTTGCGCGCAATGCGCATCCACATCAACACGGTTGTGGCTCAGGGAATGCTTCCCGCAACGAGTGTGTTTGTGGGTGGTGGCACGCCAAGCATGGTGCCAGCCGAAGAGCTGGTTGCAGTAATACGAGAAATTCCACTGGCGCCCAATGCCGAAGTGACTGTTGAGTGCAACCCCGACAACATCACGCTTCAAATGATGCGCACGTATCGAGAGGGTGGAGTCAACCGAATCTCAATTGGTGTGCAGTCGACTGTGCCGCATGTATTGGCTGCGTTGGGACGCACGCACGATCCGGAAAATGTGCGCCGATCGGTTGCTTATGTGCGCGAAGCAGGATTCACGACGTTTAATCTCGACATCATTTATGGTGCAGCAGGCGAAACGGTTGCCGACTGGCGCACCACAGTGTCTGATGTAGTGGCTCTTGATCCGCCGCATGTTTCGGCCTACGGGCTTACCGTTGAAGCCAACACGCCGCTTGCCACACAGCCAGAGCGACACCCCGACAACGACGACCAAGCCGACAAGTACGAATTGGTTGATGAATTGTTTGCAAGCAATGGCTTAGCCAATTACGAGATCTCGAACTGGGCAAAACCCGGACACGAATGCAAGCACAACTATTTGTATTGGCTGCAGGGCAACTATGACGGCTTTGGTTGTGCTGCCCACGCACATAAAGACGGCCGTCGCTGGTGGAACGTGCGTACGCCAGACCGTTACATCGAGATGGTCAATGCAGGCGAAATTCCTGAATCGTCAAGTGAAATGCTTGACAGTGGGACTCGCAAACTCGAAGCATTGCAATTGCTTGTGCGAGTGCGCGATGGTGTGCCGCTGGATGCACTGAGCATGCAAGATCGAGAAATGATGAGCGACTTAATTATGCAGGTGGGTGACAGGCTTGTGCTGACTCGTGCTGGCCGTCTAATGGCTAATGAAGTGAGTTTGCGATTGCGGGTCGTCGCCGAAAACGGGTAGGCTTTGAGGCAAGTAAGGGCGCGTAGCTCAGTTGGTTAGAGCACTACCTCGACATGGTAGGGGTCCCGGGTTCGAGTCCCGTCGCGCCCACTAGAGATCTAGAAAATGATGTTGGCAACGAGTGCCGCAACGACTCCAAACGCGCTGATGGCGATGGAGAGCACTTGAGTGGTGTTGCGTCGAAGCAACTGATTGGTGTTGTGCGTATTCTCACTACTCATTTTGTCGAATCGTGCGTCAACTTTGACAAAATCTGCGTCGACTTTGTCGAATCGTGCGTCGACTTTGTCGAATCGTGCATCAACTTTGGCAAATCGTGCGTCAACTTTGGCAAATCGTGCGTCGACTTTGACAAAATCTGCATCGACTTTGTCGAATCGTGCATCAACTTTGGCAAAATCTGCCTCAACTGTGTCGAATCGTGCGCTGATCCAGAATCGTAATTTGCTGAATTCGGCTTCGGTGGTCACTGCCAACACCATGACGTCGCCGCGAGTGGCAGTCTTTTTGGCATCGTCGGAGATGATTTCGGACATTGTCAGAACGATGTTCTGGTTGATTGGTGCTGTTTTGCTTTCGTGCATGTGCAATCCTTTTGCTGAGGTGATGTGCAAAGGATGTGTACGCGGGGAGGCCAAAAATGGTGCATGGAAAAACACTTACATATGTTGTGCTCTGGCTGTCAAGTACCAGCATTCTTGACTATGTCATTGGCTATGGCCTCAGACTCACGAGCTGCGGCCTTGTAGATTCCTTTGCTCATGAGCGACATCTCGCTTCGACGACGTTTGTCGTAAATAGTTGCCCGATCGGCATGAACTGATGCATCGTCTGGGGCCGCCCAACCTGCAAGGTCTGCCAAATGGCATGCGAGGCGTAGATCGGTCTCTGACAACTCGAGTGCACGCTGGATCAATACATGTGCACCGCCAGCAAGATGGGCGAGTTCTTGGGCCACAACAGCATCTGGCGCTGGCTTGAGTCGTGATGCTGCCCCGTCCCACCAACCGCCATACAGTCGCCAAATATTGCGCACAACAAACTCTGGCTCATCGTAAAAGGGGCGCATGTATGGCTTGTCGAGAATGTGCTGTGGAACTTTGACGGAGTGAATAATGGTGTCGAGAGTTTCGCCCGCATTCATCATGTCGATCACTTGGGAAACCAAAGTTTCGAGCGATGTCGCAATGTCGTCAAGCACGGTGGCGATGCGTTTTTTGCCCTCAATTGGTAATCCGTGGGCGGGTAGCAATAACTCTGGTCCTTGGGCAATCATGCGTCGCAATGCGGCTGCCCACTCGAGCGCATAGCGCTGAACTTTTTGCGGGTTGCCAGCATTGGGGTAGTTCCAGATCACGAAGTCGCCAGTGAACAACCATTTCTTTTCAGGAATCCAACCCCAGAGGTGGTCGTCTGTTTCGCCACGAGCATGATGAAACTCAACTGAAGTGTTTCCTGCCTGAATGATGAGTTGGTCGGTAAACGATTCGTCGGGACGCAGAGTTGCAAGCGGAAGAAATTGGTCTGCTTTTTCGCTCAGTGAGAGTGCCGCACTGAGGTTGCCCGTGTTTGGCTTCATGTCCGACTTGATGCCACCGAATTGACGTCTATTGATGCGCAGATTCCATTCGTTGGTGGTTGCGTAACGTTCGATGCGCTTAACGACGTTTTCGTGGCCGATCACGTGCGGAGTTG